>NZ_JAALLT010000002.1:0-333602 GCF_011059145.1 Halalkalibaculum roseum
GCTTCCTCACTTTTTTTATTGAAAGTTATTAACAGAGCCTGTACGGTGATTACCGTACAGGCTCTGTTGTTTATAGAGGAATTTTAGTCTATTAAACCATCAACCAAATGACTGAAAAGCCAGAGAATCAGCGTTAAATATTAATAAGCTCCTTTCTGCTGGAACTATATTTCCTTATATTTAGTAATTGAAGCGAACATTAAAAAGTGCCCTAAAAGCACAATACAGTCATCTGAGCGGCACATCCATCTGAGGATGGTTCTTAAAAGTAAACTAGCACGGACTATGGAATTCAATCAATTTATTGATCAGTACAAGAAAAAACTCAATAGTCTCTTCAACATTGAAGAGGATATTGATGAACTGAGCCTGGATAGAGGTATATCCGGACATCTTTTTGATGAGATTATGAGTTGCAAGCCGCTCTCTGTATTCATCCCGGAAGAATATGGGGGAAGAGGAGCGAAAACCCACGAAGCGCTGGCTATGCTTGAAGCTTCATCCTATGAGTCACTGCCGCTTTCGTTAATGATGGGCATCAACGGTGCATTATTCTTGCAGCCGGTTGCCAACTATGGTGAAGATCAGATCAAAAAAGACATTTTTAAACGATTTCTTAATGATAATGCCATGGGCGGACTCATGATAACCGAACCCGATTTTGGCTCGGATGCATTGCGTATGGAGACATCCTTTACTAAAACTGACGGTGAATACCACGTTCAGGGTACCAAGCACTGGGCCGGGCTTACCGGTATGGCTGACTACTGGCTCATAACGGCACGAAAAGAGAATAAGGATGGATCCCTGAGCCGCGACATTGCCTTCTTTGTTCATGATAGTCGGAATGGCGGTATAGAGGTCGAAGAGTTTTTCAAAAACTTGGGACTCTACATGCTTCCCTACGGTCGTAATAAAATAGATATTACCATTCCTGAAGACTACAAATTGAAGCCGAAGTCCATAGGAATCAAGATGATGCTTGATATCCTTCACAGAAGCCGACTTCAATTCCCGGGTATGGGCATGGGCTTCCTGAAACGAATGCTGGATGAAGCACACAAGCACTGCAAGGAACGTTTTGTTGGCGGACAAAGCCTCTTTAACTATGACCAGGTGAAAAAGCGAATCGGACGCCTGCAGTCTTCGTTTACTATCTGTTCGGCAATGTGCAGTTTTACCAGCGAGAACGTACCGCTCAGTAAGGATACGTCTTCTTTTGATGTAGCAGCGAATACTATCAAGACGATGACTACCGACTTGATGCAGAATGCCTCACAATCGTTGTTGCAGCTGACTGGGGCCAAAGGTTATCGACTTGATCATATCGCCGGTAGATCTATTATCGACAGCCGACCGTTTCAGATTTTTGAGGGATCTAACGATATACTATATCAGCAGATTTCCGAATCTGTAATTAAGCTGATGAAGAAGCTGAAGCTCAATAACCTGTATGATTTTCTAAGTGACTACAAATACACGAAGCATGCTTCCGATCATTTGAAAGAGACACTTAATATGGAGATTGATTTAAAGATGACCCAGGATAAGCTGGTTGAGCTTGGACGTGTATTAAGTAGGCTCATTTCTCTTGAATTTACCATTCGTCTCGGGGAAAAAGGATTCAACCGGGAACTGGTTGCCAATACCATTGAAACGCTTAAAGGGGATGTTCAAAGGATGATGTCTTCCTTCAGTTATGCCAATGACGCTGTCGTTGTTGAGAACTATGAGGAGAGCAGTGATTGGCATCAGGCCTTCAGTCCCTCTTACGTTAAGGCTTAAATCCAATTTCCTGCGGAATTTTTTAATTCCTTCTTAAATATGAAAAAAGTTGTGGTCCTTACAGGTGCCGGGATGAGTGCCGACAGTGGGCTGAAAACATTTCGTGAATCCGGCGGATTATGGGAAGGACATGATGTCGGCAAGGTAGCTACTCCTCAAGCATGGCGGAAGGATCCTGAGAAGGTTCTCAAATTCTATAATGCAAGGAGACAACAAGCTCATAAAGCCGAGCCCAACGAAGGTCATAAGGCGCTTGCCCGGTTGGAAGAAAAATTCGATGTGACCATTATTACACAAAATGTAGACAGCCTGCACGAACGCGCAGGTTCCTCTGATGTATTACACCTGCATGGTCAATTATCGAAAGCTAGAAGCAGCGAGGATGCATCACTAATTTACGATATTGGCGGTGACCCGATTGAACTGGGAGACACAGCAGATGACGGAGCTCAACTTCGGCCACATGTAGTTTGGTTTGGCGAGGGTGTGCCCAATATGGAGAAGGCGGTACAGATAGTTCCTCTGGCAGAAATACTTATAGTAATCGGAACCTCTTTGGTGGTATATCCCGCCGCAAGTCTCACAGATTATGCACGATCCTCAATTCCCAAATTTATTATAGATCCTAATAAACCGGAGCTGTATGATGATTCGGACTGGGAACATTTCGAAGAGCGGGCTGCTGTAGGCACTCCGAAACTTGTAGATCAATTGATACAGAATCACGCTAATAGTTAATTTTAGTTACAGTATAAGCGAGCAGACAGACAATATTTATGACAGATTACAAAGCTAGCAAAGACGAAAAAGAAGTTCTCGAAAAGTATTTATTGCAATTCCTGAATCTTGAAAAGCGTTTTCCTCTGCTTCCCGGTATTGAAAACAAGGAAGCTATGGCTCATCTGATGGGTCTGGAGAAAGATGAGTTTCTGAAATTGCGTGATCGTTTCAAAACGAATGCCAAAGAAGCTGCCCTAGAGCTGCTCAAAGAAGACGAAGTGAGCGATTGGCTGGATGATCTCCCCTTTGAAAATGATGACACCATTGTAGCTCTGGGTGACTCTATCACCGATGACCTTCAGGGATGGTTCAGCATATTTGAGCATCTACTCAATATTACGGTGCCGGAAGCCGATTTTACCTTTGTCAATTCCGGGGTCTCCTATGACACCTCAACAGATGCCTTGAAGAGACTGAATCGTGATCTGGTGGCGCATGAGCCTGATTGGGTGATCGTAGCTCTCGGTACATTTGATGCCCAGAAACTGCACGTCGAACCCAACCGTCCGCTGGTATCTCTTGCGGATTACTGGGAGAATACGAAGACCATTGAAGAAGTGGTCAAGCAGGAAACGGATAACCCGATAGTTTGGATTACGCCTCCTCCGGTTATCACAGAAATGCTGCAGAAAATACGCCTCTTTGATTTCGATATTTTTGAGGAAGACCTGCAGAATATCCGTGAGATCCTAACAGGAAAGCAGGGGTATATCGTTGATCCGATGGGTACGCGGATGAGTGAAGATGATGATGTGGAAGCCTGGAATTACCTGAGCGACGGATTGCATCCCTCATTATCCGGTCATGTAAATACGGTTAGAGAACTCATCAGGCACCTGACCCAAACCAAGGAGGTTGAGGGATCAAGCCTGGAAAAGCCGGAAGATTTTGACGAGGAAGCGGAACTGGATTAAAAATTCAGGCTAAGATTTACCAGCTCCAGGTTGAATGCGGTTCTCTTGGAAAAGTCTGTTTGATTCAGATTTGTAACCGAAGTCAGCGATGGATTGACCAGGCCTATCCCAAGGTTGTTACTCTTATTCGAGTAGCTGAGTAAACCATCGGCTTGATTGCCGGAATTACCTGTAGCGGAGACCGTGTAATCGCCTGGTCCTTTTGACAAGGCAAAAGCATCAACCAGGCCGAATCCAAATCCTACCCACGCTCCTGCAGAGGAACCGTACTGTAAGGCATCGACAATAGGCTTATTAGCTATCAGGGTGATAGAACTGGCAACAATTGCTCCTGCTGCAGCTCCGTAAAACGTATCCAGTAGTACAATGATGGAGGTGTTTGTTCCATCATTGAAGGTTCCGCTAATATAAAACTGCTCTCCTTTAGCCACTTGCGATACATCATAGAAACCGACCCCTATTCCGAATAGCGTTCCTGCACCGACACCGACCCTTGCCGGAGCAAAATCATCGGAGTTCTGTAAACCCATAACCGCCCCACCTAAGCTGACGCCTGTGACGGCTCCATTCAACGTATTGCCGGCAAGCAATTTGATGGTTTGTGATGAAGCTTCTTGCGGGATGGTTAAAAATAACAGGCAGCAGATAATGGCAGATGCCTTCAATAATTTTGTCAAGACACTGAATATTTTGTTCTGAATTCGATGATAATGTAGGGAATAGCTATATGGATTTCCATTGTTTCACTCAGGGTTGCCAAGTGTTACAGGCAGTACTTGTCCATTATAAAATTTGGAACCGGCAAGAGCGAAATCGGCAATATAGGTCCCCATCTCTTCTGCAGACACAGGGGCATTAAAACCGGGAAAAGCGTCTTCCAGCATTTCTGTTTGTACTGCTCCAAGGCACAAGGTGTTAGATCTGATATTCCTATCATTTAACTCAACACTCAGGCATTCACTTAAAATACTTAAGGCACCCTTGGCAGCACTATAAGCAGAAAGACCGGGAAACTTGTCACTTCCTTGATAGCCGCCCATACTGCTAATATTTACGATATGGGCATGTTCATTGAAACAGGAGAGCAAGCTACGGGTAAGATCTACCGCCGTAAGAAGATTTACATTGATCATTTTCAACCAATCATCCTTCGTGAGTTTTTCAAAGGATTTATTAATGAGGGCACCGGCGTTATTAACAAGGATGTCAACACTACCATAAGTGTTGGTAACCGCTTCGGTAAGCTGCTCAATATCCTCTTCTGAAGTGAGGTCGGCAGGAAAAGCCCTGATAAGGTCAGGGTAATGTTCCGCAAGTTGCACCAGGTCTTCTTTGGATCTTGCTGAGGCGATTACATTATGACCCTTTTCAGCAAGTGCCAAAGAAGTTTGGTAGCCTATCCCTCGACTTGCACCTGTTACTATTGCCGTTTTGTTCATATAACTGATTTTTGATTGAAGGTAACAACATGATTGCCCTTTCCCAACAGGTACTTGAGGCTTAAAGTTTTACGGTCTTTGCTTTGTTTAAAAGTCTTAATTTACCCATATTAAACCGCTAATCGGATCACATATCGGTATTCAAATTCACGGTTTATTTTTTGTGAAATCATCATTTTCTAAATACGTGCTGCGCTATGTTTAAACGTTCAGAACGGATACTCGTTCCCGAAAATATCAGAGAAATGAGTCCCTATGTTGCGGGCAAAACAATCGCTGAAGTTGAGGAAGCCTATCATCCCGACCGAATTTCAAAATTAGCTTCCAATGAAAACAGGTTGGGTTGCAGCCCTCATGTATTGAATGCTGTTAAAGAGGCTATGGACGAAATTCAGGATTATCCTGATCCTGCCTCCCTAAAGCTCAGAACTATGCTGGCGGATAAGTATGGGGTATCCACAGAGAATATCATAGTTGCCGCCGGCTCTGAAAGCGTCATTGCAAACCTTTGCAGAACCTTTTTTCTGGATCACGAAGAAGCTATCACTTGTTCGGCAACATTTGTGGGATTTTTTGTTCAGGCCAACGTGCGGGGAATTTCTCTTAAGAAAATAGATCCGTCTGAAGCATACCGTTTTGACCTGGATGCTATGGCTGATGTTATTGATGAGAACACCAAGATGATCTACATCGCCAATCCGAATAATCCTACCGGTACCTATATCACTAAGACGGAATTCGAAGAGTTCATGAGCAGGGTACCGGATGATGTGCTGGTAATTATGGATGAAGCCTATTATGAATATGCCAGTGAAGTTGATGACTATCCGGATTCGCTGGACTATAAGTTTGACAACGTCATCACCCTAAGGACCTTTTCAAAAGCATATGGATTGGCGGGATTCCGTATAGGATATGGTATAGCCCACAAAGACCTGATCAGCAACATGATGAAGACTAAGCTTACTTTCGAGCCTACCACACTGGCCCAGGTTGCAGCAGAAACAGCTCTTCAGGATGAGGATTTTCTCAAACGCAGTGTTACTATGGTAAACAAGCAGAAAGAGCGGCTGTATGAATTTTTTGAAGATCATGATATCCGGTATGCGCCATCCATTTCTAACTCAGTCATGATGATTATGGATACCGAAGATGAGGCCATTGATTTCACCCAATCCATGCTGGAGCGTGGGGTTATCTTGCGACGGATCCATGCATTTGGATTGCCTCACTGTATTCGCATTACCATAGGTACTGAACAGGAAATGGATCATTTCACAACCAGCGCCGGGGAAGTTTTAAACCTTTAAACGTAGTTAAAGTCATTCAATCAGATATGCCATCCACGAAACAGAAGGAACAAGAAGCAGATACCGTAGCAGAACTCTTTGACTGGAAAAAACTGGCAAGTATCATACTGCAATCGCGGGCAATGGATGATAAGGAAGAGAATGATCTTGTTCCCGCTAAAGAGGTGCTTTACCAGTTTTCAGCAAGAGGTCATGAATTGGGACAGGTTATTCTTGGATCACTGCTTAACCACAAGCATGATGCCGCCAGTGCCTATTACCGATCCAGACCGCTGTTGCTATCACTGGGCTTGAGTCTTGAGGATGCTATGGCCGGACCGATGGGCAAGTCGGGTGGATACAGTGACGGTCGAGACATCGGGGTAGTTTGCAACCGTCCCGGAGTGGACGGACCAACCGTGTTACCCATGGCAGGAGATGTCGGTTCTCAGTATACACCTGCCATAGGATGGGCGCAGGGGATTGAGTATCGGAAAAATGTGCTCGGTGAAGAAGAATATGAAAAGGCTATTTCAGTCATACTGGGAGGAGACGGCTCAGTTGCCACCAACGGCTTCTGGTCGGCATTGACCATAGCCACCACTCAAAACCTGCCCGTGTTGTTCTATATCGAGGATAACGAATACGGAATATCGGTCCCGTCCGAATTCCAGACGCCCGGCGGAAATATCGCCAAGAATCTTTACTCATTTAAGAATCTCCGCATATTTGACGGTGACGGTACCCAACCGCTGGAAGCCGCTGAACTTCTGCATGATTCAGTTAATTATGTGAGAGATAGAAAAGGGCCAGCGCTGATTCATTTAACAGTGCCGCGTCTTAACGGGCACTCATACCAGGACAATCAGTCGTATAAAGAACAGGAGCTGCTTGAAAAAGAGAAGAAGAAAGATCCCTTAAAGCATCTCAAATCATTTCTGGTTCCGGATTACATGGACGATGCATCCTGGGATGATATGGAAAAGGATGCCCGGGAAGAGATTGAAGAAGTTGCACAGGCCGCCTTAGACCGACCTGAGCCTGATGTCTCAAAAACAGAACGATATGCCTTCGAAGAGATGAAGGAAGATGGATCGCCCGATCTCCAGATGATTGGTGGTGTTGCACCTGAAGGTCATGAATTTCCTGAATCTTCTATGGATCCCAAGCCTGAAAAGCACCGCATCAATATTGTAGAAGCGGTGAGAAGAACACTGGAATATGAGCTGGAGACAAATAAAAAATTGATGGTCTTCGGCGAAGATGTAGGTGCCAAGGGTGGGGTTCATGCTGCCACCATGGGGCTTCAGACCTCATTCGGAGATCAACGGGTTTTTGATACGAGCCTTTCGGAAGAAGGCATCATCGGAAGATCTGTAGGCCTGGCCTACACCGGCCTGGTACCTGTAGCCGAAATACAATTCAGAAAATATGCCGATCCGGCGACTGAACAGCTAAATAATTGCGGTACCATACGCTGGCGAACCGCCAACAAGTTTGCAGCGCCTATAGTAGTTCGCATGCCGGGCGGGTTTGCGAAATGCGGTGATCCATGGCACAGCATGTGCAATGAAGTGTTCTTCACCCATGCCATTGGCTGGCAGCTGGCATTTCCCAGCAATGCTGAGGACGCGGTCGGTCTCCTAAGATCTGCCATGCGAAGCAACAATCCCACCATTTTCTTTGAGCATCGCAACCTGCTTGATGCCAAATATGCCAGGAAGCCTTACCCGGGAGATGAGTTTGTGGTACCCTTTGGAAAAGCAAAGAAATTGCAGGAAGGAGATCAGATATCCCTTGTCACCTGGGGTGCCATGTGTGAACGATCCGAAGAAGCAGCAGAGCAAACAGGTATCTCTGCAGATATCATTGATCTTCGAACACTGATGCCCTGGGACAAAGGTGCTGTTTTGGAATCTATCAAGAAAACCAACCGTTGCCTGATTGTTCATGAAGATTCACGGACTGCCGGTTTCGGCGCTGAAATTAGTGCCGTACTTTCCGAAGAAGCCTTTCGATATCTAGACGCTCCCATTGAGAGACTTACCATGCCGGATATACCTGTCCCATATAATGTAGGATTGATGAATTCCGTCCTACCGGGCACAGATGATATTGCAGATGCGATGCAAAAGCTGGTTAGATTCTAAATTTCGAATTAATTCAAATATTATAGGTTAGAGCCACAATTTATTTGTAATATGCAGGATAGCTTGTATAATAGCGTATAGCCTAATGTAAGATAATTAGTCTAAGAGGCTTTAAAGGTACTTTTCGATATTTGATCAAGCCTTTATCAGAAATACATCTACAGATTTTTTTAGGGTTTAGGGATGTCCACATTTTAATATTCGGGTACAATATTAATTTTTGGTAATGAATTTTAGATTTTCCCTAAGCTTCGACATAACATACTATTAAGTAGTATTTTAAGAGACATCTACAGACATCACCGGCTTTACCGAAGACCTAAATGAAATTTAGCACTAAAATAATAGTAAGTTTCACTGGGGCTACCCTTTTGCTGCTGGCCATTGGTTTTACGTCGCAATACCTGAATAACCAGGTTCGCAATCAGGTTGTACAGGAGAGTCAGGAAGCCATTCAAGAGCTGCAGCTATCCGGAAACATGGGCTTCGACTTGTATAAGAGCCTTATCAATACCCAATATTTCCTCGAAGATCGATATAGAAAAAGCATTAACGAAAATACGGAAGAAGTCGATCTGAATACCCAGAGAGCGCAGAAGAGGGTGGAAGGTGCTCTTGGAAATTTTCAGGATGATATAGATCGATTTGAGCAGGTTCTGCATTCTAATGATAAGCCCTCGCAAGGTGATGCGAAGACCAGGCAGGCTACTGTTGATGCTGTTAACAATTTGAAGCAGAAATTTTCGATCTATAGCTCCCTTGTCAAGGAATTGCTGGTGCTAACTAGAAAGGACTATGATGACGGCAAGGAATTCTTCACCGTAACTATCGAGCCCTATTTCAGAGGCACTTTGTTACCGCTTGTCGATAATTTGAGGGTTCAGACCCAGAACAACCTCGATCAGGAGATCGACAAGCTGAATGCTCAACTTAGCAATTCCAGTACCTTTCTATTTTTGGCCACCGCAGTTGCCTTTCTGGGATCTATCTTTTTGGCATACTTTCTATACTCTTCCGTTGCCTATCCTCTTAAGGACTTAGCATTGGCTGCTAAAAATATCGGCTCCGGTAACCTGGATGAACGCATCGAAGTAAAAAGCAGAGATGAGCTCGGAAAACTTGCCGAAGAGTTTAACCGAATGGCTGAAAATCTGAGTAAAACTACGGTATCACGCAACTTCATGGATGATATTATTGAATCCATGGCTGATTCACTGGTCGTGACCAATGAATCAGGTACCATTCAGCGGGTCAACTCGTCAACACTTGAGATGCTGGGCTATGAGGAAGAAGAACTGAAAGGTCAGCCGCTTTCCAATCTGTTTTCAGATAACAACCTGATATCTCGTTATTTGGATTCTTCTAACCAGGTTGAAAATAGCGAGACGAAATATATTAAAAAGGATGGGGGCATAATTCCTATCAGCCTCTCACTGGGTACTATTCACGATGCTGAAGGGAATAAACAGGGCATTGTAAGTGTGGCCAGTGATATTACAAAGCGAAAAGAGGCAGAAGAGCAGATCACAAAATCACTGAAAGAGAAAGAGATACTGCTTTCAGAGATTCATCACAGGGTAAAGAATAACCTGGCCGTTATCTCGGGACTTTTACAGATGCAGATCTGGGAAACAGATGACCATGCAGCAGAAACCGCTCTAAAAGACAGTCAGCTGCGGGTACAGTCCATCGCCCTGGTGCATGAAAAACTATATCAATCTGAAAACCTGTCCTACATTCAGTTTGATTACTACATAAGAGACCTGCTTCAGGCCATCAGCAGTACCTACGTGGATACCCACTTATCAGTTAATATTGAAACAGAACTGGAAGATATTATACTGAATATCAACCAGGCGATACCCTGCTCCCTGCTCTTGAATGAACTTATTGTCAACGCCTATAAACACGCTTTTGATACAGGAGTCGGCGGGAATATTTATGTGAAGACACGCAAAAACGATGATACCATTCATCTCTATGTTAAAGATAACGGTATTGGGTTGCCTGAGGATTTTGATCTGGAGGAGGCTAATTCCCTCGGTATGACTCTGATCAATACATTGACCCAGCAGCTAAACGGTGAGATAAATATGAAGAATGAGAATGGGGCAATTTTTGAGGTCAATTTTGAAGTCGAGGAAGTGGTGTAACCCCGTTTGAAGTGGGTAATGAAGTAATCTACTGCTACATAAAAATTGGTTGTCGGGTTTCTAAATTCTAATTGAATTCAATAAATAACAGTGGTTATTTAGGGATTAATTTTCCAGGCATAAGATACTAAGTATCTATGATGTAAGATGAACAGGTATCATCTATCCATATGAGATTAAAAACGGCTTTCGCTATTGTATTGCTTAGCCTGGCACCCTGTTTTGCAGGCACAATCATAGCACAAAAATTTAACTTTAAGGTCTATTCGGTCAATAACGGCCTTCCTCACGGGCAGGTTCATGATATCGAACAGACGCATGACGGCTTTATATGGCTGGCTACACTGGGAGGCGGCTTATCCAGGTTTGACGGGACCAATTTTGTAACCTACTCCGTTAAAGACGGGCTCAACAGTGATCTAGTTGAAGTAGTACACCAGGATTCAAGGCAGCGATTGTGGGCTTCAACCGAAGCGGGCGGTCTGTTCAGATTCGAAGGCAACCGCTTTGTGGAGGCCTTTCCGGGCGATTCCCTTCAAAATACCGTAGTACTGAATATCAAAGAATTGTCGAATGGAGATCTATGGTTTGCCACCTACCGATCGGGAATATGGATTTACGATGGAGATAAGCTACGAAGGCTTAGTGTCGATGACGGCTTGCCTCATCAGACCGTTTGGGATATGTGGGAAAGAGAAGACGGTACTATTCTGATTGCCACACACGATGGGCTATCAGTTTACGACGGTGAACGGTTTACAAATTACCGGCAATCTGATGGATTGAGCGGTGAAAGAGTTTTTAGAATTGAAGAGGATGATGAGGGTAAGTTCTGGCTGGCAACCAGCGACGGTATAACCATTTGGGATGGCAGTTCTTTTGATACCGTACATACTATTCAGGATGTGGACCTGAACTTTGTATACTACATTAAAAAATCATCTGACGGTAGGATGTGGATAGGCACGGAGCATGAAGGGGTCTTTATTCACGATAACGGGAATTACCGGCACATCACCAAACAATACGGACTGAGCAGCGACCACATTTATTCCATATTTGAAGACAGGGATGGGAATATATGGGTGGCAACCGACGAAAATGGGGTGAATATATTTCAGGGTGACTCATACCGGTTTTATGGCAAAGAGAGTGGGCTCGAATCAGAAGAGGTGTTAAGCTTGCACAGGGCATCCGATAATACACTCTGGCTGGGTACCTACGAGGGAATATTTTCCTACGATGGGAAAAGATTCAGGAGGCACGGGTCATTTGATGAATATAGTGAATCACCAGAGATTTGGGATATTGCAGAGCTACCTAATGGACATCTGCTTTTTTTGATGCCCGATAACGCCATTTACGAATTTGACGGTACCACCTTCAGCAGCTACACAAAAAGAATGCGGCTTGAAACGTGGTACACTTTTGATCTATTCGTATATAATAACCATTTGTGGATCGGTACCGATGAGGGACTTATTGAAGTATTGGATAGCGGTTACAGGCATTACAAACCTGCAGATGGATTGGTATCGAATGTAATTCGAAGCATGCATAAGGGTTCTGACGGTAATCTTTGGATAGCTACCTATAACGGCCTGAGTGTTTATGATGGGAATGAATTCCGGAACTTAAGACTTGGCGACGGACTATCTCATAGCGAAATTAACTATATCACGGAAGATAATGCAGGAAACGTCTGGCTGGGAACGGGGGGAGGTGTAACGCTCTTACAGGACGGAGAGATCGGTGAGGAGGCACACATTGTCAATTTCGGCCGTGAGGATGGTATGAAACTGTTTGATACCCAATTTCTCTGGTTTGATGAGAGCGGAGATCTCTGGCAGGGTACCAATGCAGGTCTCCAGCTGCTTAATGTGTCAGCCTACCTCCAAGGCGGTGAAATGGCCATAACACATTATGCTTTGGTCAATGAAGGAATTGGCGTAGAGACTAACCACAAGGCGATATTGCCCGGTGAAGATGGAAAAGCGTATATGGGTACTATGAACGGGCTTCTTGATTTTGATCCAAGGGCACTGGTCAAAAATGAAAAAGCTCCTGATGTATACTTGACTAACATTTTGGAGAACTCAAAACTGGTTGATTGGGGCGATCACGCAGACACTTTATCCTTTGAACTTGGAGTGCCAAAATTTCCTAAAGTTACTTTTCCCTATAGCAATCAGTCTCTTACCTTCGCGTATAGCGGTCTCAGTTTTGGACACACCAAAGATTTGGAATATCGCTATAAACTGGAAGGATTTGAAGAGGAGTGGATGCCGGCTACTGAAGCACGAACCGCTACCTACACTAATATTCCACCCGGTGATTATACATTCAAAGTGGAAGCCGGGACCGGTAACGGACAGTGGAGCACTCGTGAAGCCGGTTATAGCTTTTCCATAGATTATCCCTATTGGCAAAGCTACTGGTTTTACCTGCTGGTGACCGCGACGGTATTGGGAGCAGGATACTTCTATACCAGGTTCCGACTTCAGTCTCTCGAAAAGAGCAAACTAAAGCAGCTGGTAGATGAACAGACGGAAGATTTGCAGATTGCTTTAAAGGAAAAAGAAACATTGCTTTCTGAGATTCACCATCGTGTAAAGAATAATCTGGCTGTCATCACCGGATTGTTGGAATTGCAGATGGAGTACAGCGAGGATGAGTATTCCACGCGTACTTTGAAAGAGAGTCAGCGAAGGGTACAGTCGATCGCCATGATTCATGAAAAACTCTATCAGAACGATCGCCTTTCGGAAATTGACTTCCGGAAATATGTGGAAGAATTGCTGGAAATTCTGAGCTACTCATTCAACATCCAAAATAAAAAAATTGATATCAGCAAGAATATTGATGATATCAATCTGACGATCGATCAATCTATTCCATGCGGACTCATTCTTAATGAACTGGTATCCAATGCTTTTGAGCACGCATTTAACGGGCGCAAAGAGGGAGATATACTTGTAGAGTTTAAGAAAGCGGGACCAAAGATATTCTTCAGCGTAGCTGATGATGGATGCGGTTTACCGGATGATATTGATGAAAAGAAAAAGGATTCACTGGGAATCACCCTTGTGGAAACACTGACTCTACAGCTGCATGGAGATCTTGACATTCAAAGTAATGGAGAGGGTACAATTTTTACCATCATCTTCGAGCAAGAGAAACCCTATGAGAAATTACCGGTCTGATCCTACACTTTGCCAAACCGGTTATCGGCTACCTGTATAGATTTATTTGTTTTTGAACTCTGCTATAAAGTTTTTGGTGTAATCGGATAGTACCAGCTTACCGCTTATTTCAGCTCGCTGTTCCAGCTGTGAGTCCCAGTGGTCGGTGCTTTTCCATAAAACAGTTTTCAACTCTTTCATGGCTGTGGGACTGCTGTTGGCCAGATTATGGGCCAGTTCATCTACCGAACGATCCAGTTCTTCTTGCGTATTCAACACTTTAGCATAGAGACCTTTTTCACGTGCCCACTCCGCACTATACCAGTTGCTGGCATCTATGGAGAGTGTACTGAAGGCTGAAGATCCGATTTTTCTCTGTACGGCAGGACCTACAACAAAAGGACCGATGCCCAGTGCCAGTTCGCTGAGTTTTACTGAAGAGGACTCATGGGCAATGGTATAATCCCCGGCAGCCGCTACGCCAACAGCGCCGCCAACTGCTTTGCCTTGCACTCGTACGATGATAAGCTTGGGGCAGTTTCGCATGGCGTTGAGGACGAGGGCAAAGCCCATGAAGAATCGCTTTCCTTCATCGGCATTATCAATGGCCACCAGCTCATCGAAGGAAGCCCCCCCGCAGAAAGCCCCGTCGCCCTTGCTTCTCAATACGATAACATGAGCGTTGGCATTGTTTCCTACCTCGGTAATTTTATTCGCCAGTTCTCTTAGCAGGTCACTCGGCAGCGAATTGCCTTTGGGATGATGAAATTCAATGGTTCCGATGTTGTTCTTTATTTCAACCGTAATAGCTCCGTTTTCTGACATTGTTATTTGGTATCCGTGATTTAAGTTTTATATGATCTTTGATTAATTCTAGTGCTCAGCTTTTACAAATAGGAATTAAGAATTCAGGAGTCAGAATTCAGAACTCAGAATAGCCTTTGAATAAGCATCTAATAGCTTGCTGACTTCCTGCAGTTTTTTATCTAGTTCTTTTTCTACTCCGTAGCTAAGATCCTTTGATAGTATTATATAATACCGGCATTCCTCTAATGAACCTTGTGAAATATTTAGAAATCTTACTTTGTCTTTCTTGCCTGTTTTTTTAAACCCTTCAGCAATATTTGCCGCAATTGAAATTGCTGCTCTTCTAAATTGTGAGGTCAATCCATATAATTCTGATTTTGGAAAAGAATTTGTAAATAAATATACATCAAGAACAAATTCATGTGCTCTTTGCCATACTATAAGATCTTGAAAAGTTGTTGCCGGTTTCCTCATTATCCTGGTGGTTTTATTCTGAATTCTGACTCCTGAATTCTGTATTCAAAAGCCCATTATCAGTAAGACCACTAGAAAGCATAAAACTTACAAACTTGTTATAGCTTAGTTCTCTTCCTCCTCAAATATATCGATATCGAGTCTGTTTCGTCTTTTTACCAGAGTTAGAATGGTATACTCAGCTACCATCTCTTCGTTTTGATTAGTGACTTCTACATCCCAGTAAACCACTCCAAAAGGAAACTTATCGTCGGCCTTTTTCTGGCGGACATTCTTCCTCTTCACAATCAGCTTGGCCTGGATGGTATCACCGGGAGCTACGGGTGCAAGAAAACGCAAATTCTCTAATCCGTAATTTAGCATAACCGGTCCTTCATCCGGATGAACAAAAAGTCCGGCCGTTGCCGAAAGCACAAAATAACCATGTGCTACTATCTTACCGAAGAGCGAACGTGCCGCAGCTTTCGGATCGGTATGGGCGTAGAAATGGTCACCGCTCAGCTCTGCGAAGTCTTCAATATCCTGTTCGTTAACTGTACGCTTATCAGTTGTTAGCGATTCCCCCGGTTCCAGGTCTTCAAAATATTTTTGGAAGGGGTGTTTTTCCGATTCTCTGGTTTCGGCTCCTTTAATATACTGTTTTGTAATATTGGTCAGGGTGGTAGGGGATCCTTGTAGTGCCACACGTTGCATATTGTGAAGCACGGCCCGGGCACCTCCCAGCTCTTCGCCTCCGCCTGCATGACCCGGACCGCCGTGAACCAGCGAGCCGATAGGAGACCCGTGGCCTGTTGATTCTTCAGCACTATTACGATTGATCACCATGAAGCGGCCGTGATAGGGCGCGCATCCCATGGTGATTTCTCTCGCCAGACTATCGTCGGCAGTAAATAGGGATCCGACAAGGGAACCGTCAGCCTTATTAGCCAGTGCAATGGCCTCTTTCGTTGACTCATAAGGCATGACCGTGGTCATGGGTCCGAATGCTTCCAGTTTATGAACTTCATCTACTTGCATCGGTTTATGGCAGACCAAGAGGCGAGGTGCTGAAAAGGCATCGCCGTGTCCGTTGGTCGGTGCATAGGCGGTATCGGTTACTTCGGTAAGCTGCTGTAGCTGTTCGTTAAAGCGCTCAGCCTGAAGAGAGCTGGCCAGCGGACCCATTTGAGTCTCTTTCTTAGAAGGATCACCTACCGAAGTCTTTTCCAGCCTTTGTTTTAATGCTTCAATTACTTCCTCCGTGAGTTCCTTAGGGACGATGGTTCGCCGGATAGCCGTACATTTCTGACCTGTTTTTACCGTCATTTCTTCGGCTACTTCATCGATAAACAGGTCGAATTCGGGCATAACGGGAGTGACATCAGATCCGAGTATAGAGGCGTTAAGAGAATCGGCTTCCAGGTTGAAGCGAACATTATTGGCAATGATATTGGGATGGGCTTTCAGTTTTTTTCCGGTAGTTGCTGAACCCGTAAAGGCTACCACATCCTGGCTAATCAGGTGATCGAGCAGGTCTCCCGGTTTATCGGCTGCAATAAATTGAACGGAGCCTTCCGGTAGTAAACCCGATTCTATAATATCTTTGAATACCTCATAAGCCAGGAAAGATCCTGTCGGCGAAGGCTTCACGATGACCGGCATTCCGGCGATGATTGCCGGGGCCATCTTCTCGAGCATACCCCAGACCGGGAAATTGAAAGCATTGATATGTACGGCTACTCCATGTCGCGGAACACAAACATGCTGACCTACAAAAGTACCCTTACGTGACATGCGTTCGTGATCTCCTTCTACATGGTAGGGGCGATCGGTTAGGTTTCTCCGGGATTTACTGGAGATCAGAAAAGCGGTAATGATACCGCCGTCAATATCAATCCAGGAATCCTTTTTGGTGGCACCGGTGTGGGTGGAAAGCTCATAATATTTCTTTTTGCGCTCCATCAAGTACTGCCCCATAAACTTGATCTTGAAAGCCCGTTCGTGGATGGACATCTCACGGAGAACCGGGCCTCCAGTCTGACGGGCATATTCGCAAGCGGCTTTGTAATCAAGATCGGCTTCCACCATTTGAGCAACCGGGTCACCGGTCACAGCGCTGACGAGGTCGGTCTCTTTACCTTCTTTATGCCATTGGCCTTCGGTATAACTGAGTACTTTCATGATTTTCGAATTAAAATGTTTTGCCATGGTTTGAGAGGAATTCAGAACTCAGGAGTCAAAATTAAGAAGAGAATCATTCTGAGTCCTGAGTTCTGGATTCTGTATTCTTAGTTTTACCCCAAGTTTCATAGTTAATTGACTGACTCTGCCTTCCTTCCGGTTCTTCTCTGAGTGGTTCACACTCTTTCAGGGTGTTGTGCAGCTGACCGGGTAACTGCTGATAAAGCTTGGTACCTTTGGTCTTCCAATCAATCATTTCGTCGCTGACATCCTTAACGATTTTAGCCGGGTCACCTACTACCAGCTTTCTTCGGCCAATTTCCATTCCTTCCGGCACAAAAGCCAGGGCACCAACTATACACTCTTCTCCGAGTTCTACGCGGTCCATGATAACGGCATTCATCCCAACCAGGCAATTCCTACCTATGTGGGCGCCGTGAATGATGGCCCCGTGACCGATATGTGCACTCTCTTCGAGCACTACGGTGACACCCGGGAACATATGAATGGTACAGTTCTCTTGCACATTGCAACCGTCTTTGATGACAATCTTGCCCCAGTCTCCACGGATGGCAGCGCCTGGTGCGATGTACACATCCTTGCCGATAACGACATTACCGGTCACGGCTGCCTGCGGGTGCACATAGGCGCTTTCGTCGACTACCGGTTTGTATCCGTCAAACTCGTAAATTGCCATAATAGAACGCTGATGACACGGTTTAAACAGATCTTCACGGAACAAATTACATTTATTTGTTCAATCTGTGTAATCCGTGTTCTATTAGATTTTTTCTAAAATTACTGCCATGCCTTGCCCGACACCTACGCAGAGGGTACAGAGGGCATAATTGGCGTTTTCCCGTTCATGCAGTTCTACGGTAGCGGTTTGCAGCAAACGAGCACCGGTCATGCCCAGCGGGTGTCCGAGGGCAATGGCTCCACCATTTGGATTGACTCTCTCGTCATCGTCATCAATGCCTAACTCGCGAAGAACGGCGAGGCTTTGAGCAGCGAAGGCCTCGTTCAGTTCAATGATATCCATATCATCCAGGGAAAGCGGGGTTCGTTCGAAAACTTTTTTTGTAGCATCTACCGGACCCATCCCCATAATGCGCGGTTCCACACCAACCACGGCGGAGGCAACGATGCGTGCCTTGGGCTTTAGGTCAAAATCCTGAATAGCCGAGTCGCCGGCAATGAGCATCGCCGCGGCCCCGTCATTGAGTCCGCTGGCGTTACCCGGGGTAACCGTTCCGTTTTCCCGGAATACTGCCGGCAGTTTGCTTAAAACCTCTACCGTTGTATCGGGACGAATAAATTCATCCTTCTTAAAAATGATGGGATCACTCTTTCGCTGCGGGATTTCCACCGGCATGATCTCTTTTGCAAAACGTCCGTTTTCGGTTGCCTTGGCAGCCTTCTGTTGGGATTGTGCAGCGAAGCGATCCTGGTCCTCTCGGCTTACCTTATACTGTTCCACAATATTCTCTGCCGTTTCTCCCATAGCTTCTGATCCGAACTGCTTGTCCATTTTCGGATTTACAAACCGCCATCCGAAGGTGGTATCATACATTTCGTTGGTTCCGGAATAGGGTCGGGATCCTTTGCCAAGAACCATGGGTCCGCGGGTCATGTGTTCGATACCGCCGGTAATAAATAAGTCGCCTTCACCCACTTTAATAGCCCGGTAGGCATTGACAGCGCTACTCATACCTGATGCGCATAAGCGGTTGATGGTTTCGCCAGGTACCGAAATCGGTAGACCTGCCAGCAAAGAAGCCATGCGAGCCACATTCCGGTTGTCCTCACCGGCCTGGTTGGCACAGCCCAAGATGACATCCTCAATGCGTTCGGGATCTATCTGTTCGTTACGTTTTAAGAGCTCTTTAATAGGTAGGGCTGCCAGGTCATCGGCCCGAATTGGCGAGAGTGCTCCCCGCAGCTTACCGATGGGCGTTCGAATGGCGTCAATGATATAAGCTTCTGACATGTGTTTAGTCTTGAGTTTTGAGTCATGAGTCTTGAGTTTAGTACATAGTGAATGAATTAAATCTCTCACTACTCAAAACTCAAGACTCATGACTAAATTAAAAATGTGATTCCTTAGTACGAAAAACGGTGCCTCTAAACCGGGCCACTTTTTCGTCATTTTGGTTCAATATATCAACATTATACACGCCGACGGTATTGCCCAGGCTCAGCTCTTCAGCTGTGGCTGTGAGCACATTGCCGGTGGTTACTTTTTTCAAATATGATATATTCGTTTCCATAGCCACTGCAACCCGTCCGTGACTGTTGGATGCAAAGGCAAAAGCGCTGTCGGCCAGCGAGTAGGTGATCCCGCCATGAGTGATGCTAAAACCGTTATTCATTTCGGGTCGTACGGTCATTTGTATCTTTGCAAAGCCGGGTTTCACCTCCAGAACTTCAATACCCAGCCATCGGCTGAAGGCATCTTCCTCCAGCATTTTTTGGACGACTTTTTTAGCTAGTTCTTGTTTATCCATTTTTAGAGAATTCAGGAGTCAGAACTCAGAAGCCAGAAGGGTTTATTCTGAATTCTGACTCCTGAATTCTGAGTTCCTTGCTTTTAATAAAACGTCTTATTCTCCCTAACCATCTTTTTCAGTAAAGGATTCGGCCGATACCTATCCTCACGGTATTCCGTCTGGAGCCTGGAGATTCGATCCAGCACTTCCTGCAGGCCGATTTCGTCTGCCCATTTTAGCAGACCTTTGGGATAGTTTACCCCCTCGGTCATGGCGAGGTCTACATCTTCAATCGTTGCCACATTCATAAAGACGGCATCACAGGCCTCGTTGATAAGCATGGTCAAAATACGATTCACAATCTTTTGGCCCAGTTCCTCGTCTTTAGTCGGTTCCGCGTTATCGGCATGATCTCCGTATTCATAAAAACCTTTGCCTGATTTCTTTCCCAGGTAACCGGCTTCCACCATTCGTTTCTGGGTGAAAGAGGGCTTGAAACGCGGGTCGTAGAAAAACTCCTCAAAAACGGTTTCCGTCACTTTATAGTTGACATCATGGCCGATAAAATCCATCAGCTCAAATGGACCCATCCGGAATCCCCCGATCTCTTTCATCGCCCAGTCAATGGTCGGTACATCAGCATAACCTTCTTCATACAAACGGATGGCTTCGCTGTAAAAGGGGCGGGCTACCCGGTTTACAATAAAGCCGGGGGTGTCTTTTGCCAATACGGTGGTTTTTCCCCAGTCATCAATAAGCTTTCGGGCTGTTTTGACCGTATCCTCTTTGGTTGGAATACCGGGGACAATTTCAACCAATGGCATCAGTGGCGCGGGATTGAAAAAGTGGATGCCCAGGAAACGTCCTGGTCGCTTGAAAGCTGATGATATGGAAGCAATAGAAAGGGAGGAGGTGTTGGTGGCAATAATGCAGTCTCTAGATACGATCCCCTCAAGACGCTGGAAGACATCTTTCTTAATTTCCAGGTCTTCCACGACGGCCTCAATGACCAGTCCGCACTCCCCGAAGCCGGTAATATCTTCCACAAAAGAGATACGATCGAGGATGCCGTCCACTTCCTCCTGTGTCATGCGCTCTTTCTCCACCTGCCGCTGCAGGATGCTGCGCAATCCTTCTTCAGCAGATTCCAGCTGCTCGGCATAGGCATCATAGACGAGTACTTCATGCCCGTATGTAGAGGCTACCTGCGCAATGCCCGTGCCCATGGTTCCCGCTCCGATTACTCCTACCGTGGCTGACTGATCCATAACCAAAAAACTGTTTATATTCTGTCGTTTAGCGTGTGTCTGAAAATAATGAATAATAGGCCAAAACCAACCGGGCATGGAACACGGATGACGCTGGTTTAGCTGATTTGCACAGATAAATAATATTTTTTGTAAACCCGCCGTATCTGTGTATTCCGCGTTCTATCATTTCCCTTTGAAGTTGGGTTTTCGTTTTTCAAGGAATGATTGCACACCTTCATGATAATCGTGGGTATTACCTGCCTCGGTCTGCAGGTCGGCTTCCAATTCAAGCTGTTCATCCAAACTGTTGTTGAGCGATTTGTTGATGGCTCGTTTGTAGAGTCCGAAACCTTTGGTGGGCATGGATGCGAGCTTAGTGCAAACTTCACGGGCCTCTTTCATAAGATCATTGTGTTCAATAGCCTTATATATCAATCCCATTTCCACCGCTTGTTCCGGGGAGATTTTTTCGTCCAGCATATACATCATATTGGCTCGCTGAAGGCCCACTAGTCGAGGCAGCATAAAGGTGCCGCCGCTGTCCGGAATGAGTCCAATTTTACTGAAGGACTGCACAAATACGGCCTGAACAGAAGCCAATACAATATCGCAGGCAAAAGCGATATTCGCTCCGGCGCCTGCGGCTGTCCCGTTGACAGCACATACCACCGGTTTCTCAAGTTTGCGGATGGCTTTGATGATAGGATTATAGCTTCCCCGGACCGTCACGCCCAGTTCATAATCCTCCCCCTTGTCGACAACCTCGGGAAGATCCTGTCCTGCGCAAAAAGCCTTGCCTTCTCCGGTCAGCATTACGCAGCGCACCTTGTCATTCTGGGCCGCATCATCCAAAGCCTCCTGCAGCTCTTCAGCCATCGGCTCGGTAAAGCTGTTGTACTTCTCAGGACGGTTGAGGGTAAGGGTTAGCACGTTCTCTTCCAGCTTGCTCGTTATCAAAGATCCCATATTGTAAAGCCACTGATTTTCACTGTTAAGGATATAATTATAAGAGAGGATAAATATATAAAATCTGTGGAGACCTGTGGCTAAACATTACAGTAGAAAACAGCGCACATTCGTGGCCCAAACTATATACACTTAAAATGCTCGAAGGGCTCGTCGCACTCTTTGCAGTAGTATTGGGCCTTGCAGGCGGTGGAGCCGAACTCGCTTTGTAGCTCGGTATCCAAGGAGTCGCAATAGGGGCAGGGGACTACCTTGGTGCTTTTCAAGCTCTTTAGGAAATCATCGTCGCCGGTGGTCTTTTCGGGTGGGGCGATTCCGTAGTCTTTTAATCGTGCCTTGGCATCCTCGGTCATCCAGTCGGTAGTCCAGGTCTCGGAAAAGTCTTTTTTCACTTCAAATTTTTCGATTCCCTTCTCCGCCAGCTTAAGCTTCACTTCCTTTTCAATGGCCGACATCGCCGGACAGCCGGAATAGGTAGGGGTAATCTTGACCAGCACCTTATCGCCATCGATCTCCACCTTCCGCGCAATACCCATCTCCACGATGTTGAGCACAGGGATCTCCGGATCCGTGACTTCTTTCAGCCAGGACCAGATTTCATCTTCGGTATGTGTTGTTGCTGTAGTCAATATTTTGTCACGCTGTTTTCAAGCAACGAGTATAGAGTAATGAGTAACGAGTAAATCCCATATTCTATTACTCCTCACTCATCACTCGTTACTCTTTAATCTAAAACTCAATAAATCAGTAAATCAATCCCTTCTACTCCCAAGTTGCGTCCGGGTACGATCTTCGCAAGTGCTGCATCTCGGCCAGCAGGTGACCCAGGTGCTCGGTATGCAGGCCTTTGCGTCCCCCGCTCTGCATGAACTGGTCGAAGTCGGGGACCTCCAGAGTAGCCTCTTCCAGCACATCGGTAACCAGCTGTTTCCACTCATCTTTAAAATCATTTAAATCTACGGCAATACCTTTTTCTATGAGTAGTTCATCGACTTCATCCATGTAGAACAGGGCATCAGTGTAGGTCCATAGCTCGTTAAAAGCAGCCTGAATGCGATCGTGGCTCTCCTCGGTGCCGTCGCCAAGGCGCAGGGTCCATTCGCGGCTGTGGCGCAGGTGGTACTTAATCTCTTTGAGGTGTTTGTCGATCATCCCGCTAAACTGCTCATCCTCGGCATCTTTCAGCCGCTCGTACAGAAAGTAGCTGAAGGCACTGAATAGCAGCTGCCGGGCAATAGTAAACCCGAAATCACCTTTGGGCAGCTCCACCATCTTCACGTTGCGGTAGTCCACATCGTCGCGAAAATAGACAATGTCGTCGCGATGGCGCCCTTCGCCTTCCACCTCGGCGGCATATTCATATAGGGCCGCGGAGTGCCCGATATCATCAAGGGCCACATTGGCCAGAGCAATGTCTTCTTCGAGGATGGGCCCGTGTCCACACCACTCACTTAGGCGGTGTCCCAATATCAGCCGGTCGTCGGCGAGGCGAATCAGGTATTCAAAAAAGGCCTCCTTCTCTGTCAGGGTCTGCGTGGCACTGTGTTCGGCGCCGGGTATGTCGGTTTTGCTTTTGGGACTCATGGTTTTGGCTTCAAATTGAATGTCAATATCAGAATAAGGGTGATTAGGTAATTAGGTGATTAAGTGATGAGGTGATGGTTGATTCAATTTGGGTTCATATTTAACCCAATCACCTAATTACCCAATCACTTCATCACCTATACCTAAGATCTTTTCTTCACCGCCCTGGGTACGCTGTAAAATTTCGGGTGCCGGTACGGCTTGTCATTGGCCGGGTCGAAAAAGGGACCCATATCCTCCGGGGTGGATGCGGTGATTTGATTACTGGGCACTACCCAGATGCTTACCCCTTCATTGCGGCGCGCATAGACGTCCCGTGCATTCTGGAGGGCCATCTCGGCGTCCGGCGCGTGCAGGCTGCCGGCATGCTCATGAGGCTTCCCGTCCCGCGGCTGGGTAAATACCTCCCACAGGGGCCATTGGGTGTCGTTTGAGTCTTCGTTGTTGCTCATTTGTTTATAGTCTTGAGTCATGAGTCATGAGTCATGAGCAGTGAATTTATCTCACGTCTCAAGACTCACTACTCACGACTAATTATGATGCTTTTTCCTTTTGCAATCTTTTCTTCCGGGCATACTCTTCGGCGGCTTCGCGGACCCACTTTCCATTCTCATGGGCTTCTTGCTTGGCTTTCATGCGCTCGCGGTTCATCGGTCCGTTGCCTTTCACCACGTTCCAGAACTCGTCCCAGTCGATCTCTCCGAACTCGTAATGGCCGGTCTCTTCGTTGAACTCCAGCTCGGGATCGGGAATTTCGATGCCCACGGCTTTGGCCTCTTCCACGTGGCGGTCTACAAAGCTCTGCCGCAGCTCATCGTTGGTCTTCGACTTCACGCCCCATTTGATCAGCTCGGCGCTGTTGGGAGAGTCGTCGTCGTGGGGACCGAACATCATCATTGTAGGCCACCACCAGCGGTTTACGGCGTCCTGCACCATCTCCTGCTGTTCGGGCGTGCCCTGCGCCATGGTTGCCACCATTTCGTAACCCTGCTTCTTGTGGAAACTCTCTTCCTTGCAGATGCGCACCATGGCACGTGAATAGGGACCGTAGCTGCTGCGCGCCAGCATGGTCTGGTTGATAATGGCGGCGCCGTCGACCAGCCAGCCGATCACCATCACGTCGGCCCAGGAGAGGGTAGGGTAATTGAAAATACTTGAATACTTGGCCTTGCCCTCAAGCAGCTGCTGAAGCACTTCCTCCCGGCTGGCGCCCAGGGTTTCGGTGGCACTGTAGAGGTAGAGCCCGTGTCCGGCTTCGTCCTGCACCTTCGACAGCAAGATCAATTTGCGGCGCAGGGAAGGGGCGCGGGTGATCCAGTTGCCTTCGGGCAGCATGCCGACCACCTCCGAGTGGGCGTGCTGGCTCATCATGCGGATCAGCTGGCTGCGGTAGCGGGAGGGCATCCAGTCTTTGGGCTCGATGGTCTCGCCGTTGTCGATGCGCTCCTGAAATTCCTCCAGTTTCTTGGGGTCGTCTTGTTGCTCGGCCATAATAGGTAAAGTCTGTTAAAAGGTTTGTTGCAAGGCTGTTATCATAACACCCCGGGCTGTTTCAGCATTCAGGGTTTGGGCTGCCTGCCCTTCAAAATCGCATTAATCAACCGAATTTACAAGGTGTGCATTCCATGACGGGAGCCTGTCTGCAGATAGTAATAGAAATCAGTAACTACATACTGTGATGAGAGCATTTGCCAACCGATTCATACTAGGCACAAATATTTAGGTTGTGTCATTTTAAACGTCCACATTTCCAAACTATGTCCTCCTGTGATGTCATCCCGAGCCTGTCGAGGGATCTCATCCGCTAAGAATCAGACACATTATATCAGTAGTGATTTAAAATGCCTCTCTCCTTGATAAAGTGGAAAAGAAGTAAAGAGAAAAAAAGTAAAAATAATTTGTAAAGAATGGCCTCCGAACGGGTCTTATAAGATATAGTAAAAACAACACTTATGGGGGGGGTAACATGAACAAAGCGAATGGCAACTGGGTACAGAATAGAGAGGAGGTTAAAAAATTGAAGGCGGAACGGGCTTTGCAGGTATTGGCGGAAGATATCGCAAGTATACGCTATGTAAAAGATTGGGCTGACAAAATAGGGTGTAGTCAGCCTATTCTGAATGACTTAATTAAAATCCATTTTGGATTGAATGCCAAGCAATTGCTTAAAGAGATTCGTTTTATCAAAATTTGTGAGATCATAGAAAGCGATCCGAATGCAACCAGCTATTCGGTTGCCCGTTCTACCGGTCTGCATGACGAACAAGGTCTCTTCAAATTTTTAAAAAGGCATTTCAATACCACCTATTCCGAAATCCGTTATGATGTTTTACTTAAGCACTTTCAATCACTCAATAGTCAAAAGGAAGTGGATAATTCAATAAAAAAATGGCTAGGATAAACACCTAAAGGATATAAACAGGTAGTTGTAAAGAGGGTTTTCAGTAGTATGTTTATTTGTGCTCTTTTATGAGTATAAATAAAATAAAAACAGTAATTTAAAGAGAGGTAAATGCTATGAAAAAGATATATTTATTCCTGTTCTTCACATGTTTCATTTCTGTTTATTCGGTGGAAGCGAGACCAATTGCAGATGTCCTGGATCTTACAGTCTCTAACTCTATAACTACAAGCCAATATGATTTAGAGGCGATAATCAATGCCTTGGAGGATTTGGGGTTTAAAGTTGAGGCAATTGAAACCTACAAAGATCCAGAGGTAAAAAAATGTACTTTGACCGTAAAGGGAATCTATGATGGTAAAGAAGTTGAATTAATCATTGTAATTGAGGGTATGACATGTACAGAATTAATTAAGGAGTTAATGAAAAAAGAATAATAGGGTGAATGCTATGAACAGAATTAAAAGGATGACTATACCTATTTACTTATTGTTTTTTCTGAATGTAAGCGGACCATTGAATTTCAATGAACATAATTCGCTTAAAAATTTTGAGATTCAACAAAAGGCAAGCATAAATAATAACAATCAATTCTCTACAGATAGTAGACTAGTTGATTGTACTATCAAAGTAATTGCAGATGGTGTTGAATTGGAAGTTACATTTCACGATGTAACAAGATTTCGCTGTGCTTTAATAAAGATAGGAAAGTGGTTCCAAGACACTTTTTAAAATAAACGGAAAAATGGTGAGTCACGATTTGAAGTTTTATTTCTAATTGTGTCTCACCAATTTTGACTGATCAAAAATTGAAGAGGGAAAAAATGAAAAAAAATAAAATATTACTGACAATATTAATATCAGTAGCACCATTTCTTTCTTTTGGTCAAGTTGGTGGGAGAGTTGGCTACATTACAATATTGGAAAACGAAGATTTTATTGGGTTAGAATCAACTCTTTATTTTAAGGATGCTGAGTCGTTTTTCTTCGTTGATATGAAAAGTAGATTAGAGAATAAATATACAGGAGATGAGATCCAACTCGTCGATGAATCAAGCATAGATTATCAACTTGATTTTACACCTAAGAGCCCATTCAAATACCAAGTGTATTATAATCAACTAGATAAATCTATTATTAGTCAAACAAGTATTTTTGAAAACTGGAAAACATATCCCTGCGTTGTCATTGAAAATTCTGGCACAATTAATTGGAACATCATAAATGAATTCAAACAGATTGGTAAATTTAATGTTAAAAAAGCAACTACCTCGTTTAGAGGTAGAAATTATGAGGTATGGTTCACACCAGATATTCCAATTTCAATAGGTCCATGGAAATTTCATGGTTTGCCTGGCTTGATTTTGGAAGTAAAAGATGAAGAAATGGGAGTGCAATTTTTATTTAGTTCAATTGAGATTCCATACGATGTAAAAGAAAAAATCTTGCCTCCAAATGAAGGTAAGCATATACAAATCGAAGAATATGCTAGCTATCAAAGTAATTTTTCAGAAGAATTTGTAAAAACATTAAAAGCTAAATTACCAAGAGGTATCCAACCTGAAATAAGTGTTAAAAAATTAGTCAAATCAATCGAGAGAGAGTATTAAAAAGTATGTAGATAATTGATTCCAGTCTTCTCAGGGAGAGCAAACCTATGTGTAAAGTGGTCCTGTGGATTTTACTCATAATGACTTTATTTCAAATAAAGAATGTTCAGGGTCAGAGTATACTTCTTACAGGAACAGTTACAGATTCTGCCGGCAATGCTATCCCTCATGTCCAGATCATTTTATACGATAGCACAAACACCAAAATTATTGACTTCACGCAGGCTGACTCTGTAGGGGAATACAGCATAATTGCTATAGAGCCGGGTTTTTACAATTTGGCTTTTAATATTCTATCACACAAACCGATAAGCATTCCGATTCAAATACTGTCCGAAGACAGTGTAAAAGTTTTGGATGTTACTCTTGAACCTTTGTCCTTGGTTCTGGATGAAATAGTAGTGCAATCAGAACGATCTATTCGGGTAAGCGGGGATACTATATCTATGAAGGTGGATGATTTCCGAAGGGGGGATGAGGAGGTTGTTGAAGACGTCTTGAAAGTGCTACCGGGATTTGATGTTGATGGTGATGGTACTATTCGTTTCGCAGGTAAACAGATTACCAAAGTTATGATAGAAGGATCTGATCTCTTTGGAAAAGGGTATCGAATGGTGACAAAAAATTTGGATGCCAATGTGCTTGAAGATGTTGAAGTGCTTCAAAATTATACCGAACTGGCAGAACTGAGAGGGTTGGAGAAGAGCGATGATATTGCCTTGAATTTAAGTCTAAAAGAAGAAATCAGCTTTGAGCTATTTGGTAACGTATCTCTGGGCATGAATACTCTTGAGAGGCATGAAGCACGAATGGTACTTACCTCTCTCAATAAAAAAATCAAGCAGTATATATTTCTTAATAGTAATTCTTTGGGAAAAGACCTGGTCGGAGAACTTAATGAATTAGCTGACTCTGATAATTCAGTTTTCTCACAAGGAAATATGGTTGATCTGGAATTGGCTCCGCGTAACTATTTTTCGAGATCACTACTGCCTTTGAGCCCAAGGCGAATGCGTTTCAATAACTCAGGCTTGGCATCTTACAATTCTATTTTTAAACCCAATAGTGATTTTGAGTTTAAGATAATTAGTTTAGCAAGATATGATGAGGATGAGCTGAAACGTCAGATTGAAACTAAGTTCCTCACGGAAGAGGTAATTTCCAGGGATCTTGAAACCCTAAATCTGACCGATCGCATTGATGCAGGGTTAATTAAAGTTGAATCTGTTCTAAAACCGAATATATCAAGTAGGTTTGAATATCAAGGATTGCTGCAGCGAGCCAAAAGCAGTGCTACATCTACAGTGATAATAAACAATGAGAATTTATTTGATAATTATAGCACTGGAATTTGGGAGACTACTCATAATTTGAATTACACGAACCGGATTGACGAGAATCAGGCCTTGGTAATCCATGCGAAGTACAGTCGTCAACATCATAATGATAACTATGTTTCAGACCCTCTGTTTTTGGGCGACTTTTTTGATTCTTCAACAGGAACTTTAGAAGGGCAGCAAGAAGAAGAATTTGAGATGACCTCCTCGTCTTTAAAGGCTTTGTGGCTTATAAGAACCGGTAATCTAAGTTTTTTAGAAATAGATACTGGTGTATCCTATGCAGTTATAAAGAGTAATTTGGACTTTGAATCACCTGCTTTAAATAATGAACATTTTATATTTTCCTACAACAATCGACTGACAATCTTAAATAATAGTTTTGGGGTTTTGGGTCGATATCGGCTTGGTATATTTAATTTATTTTCAGGGATTCAAGGATCTTATTTAATTCCTACATATAAGGTTAATCCTGAATCCAAGCCAACCCCGGAGTTTTTTTTAATTAAGCCAAAGATCGGTTCGGATTGGTCAATAGGACAAAGCAAGTTTCAACTTTCCTATATATACGATGCTTCACTATCAGAAATCAGGGAGATACTGGATGGTTTTTATATTGATGATCGTAGAACTGTTAAAAGGGGATTGGGGGATTTTCACTTTTTTAGAGGACATAATGCCCTGTTTAACTATACATATGGTGGCTGGTTACGCAGGAATATGGTACACACCACCCTATTGTATAACAGGAACAACCGGGTAATAACCAATGATGTGACCGTTACCCCTACCTACAGTTTATTACAAAATACATTAGATACAGATCGTGAGCTTTATCTGGCCAACATTTCCGCTGATATATTACTACCAAGTCTCAAAAATAACCTTAAGCTATCTGGCAGTATAACATCGACCAATTTTGAGTCACTATATAATAATGAGTTCTACACTATTCGTACCTCAATTAAAGCTTATGGACTCAGTTTTCGGTCTGTCTTTGATGGACTTTTCAATTACACTCTTGGAGCATCTTGGCTGCACCAAAACCTGAATATTAGCTCATCTGAAGTTCGAACAAAAGGCTCTCTTTATTCTGATCTCTACTTTGAACCTAGTCGGACTCTAAAATTTCAGTTTGTAGCTGAAAGAGAAGCAGCAAATCAACAAGGCATTAAGAGTACTACATACCTCATGGATGCCTATATGCATTTGCAGGTAAAACCAAACAAACTGAAGCTTACTGCCGAAGCCAGAAACCTTCTGAATAACAAGTATTTCGTATCAAACTCTCTGAACGGGCTTATGTTTACTTCCACTCGATACAATCTCATACCCAGATCATTTCTACTAAGCGTAAATTATCGCCTCTAAACCAATTACTAACCAATAATCTTCGCCTTAATCCGTAACCTCCGCGTGTATCAGCGTTCCATTATACCATTTACTATTTGAGTACCTATGCGCGGAATACTATATTACCGTACTGCCTTTAAAAAGAAGCCAATCAAGAAATTAGCGAGGATTGAGACTATGAGTACCGCCGCCAAAGATTCCGCCACCCTGAATCGACCCGTAGAAGAGCAATTCGACGATCACCTGGGCCTGCAGGATGTCGATTACGTTGAGCATTACGTGGGCAATGCCCGCCAGGCCTGCCACTTTTACCAGACGGTGTTCGGCTTTGAGCTTAAGGCCTACAGCGGACTGGAAACCGGCAACCGGGAGACGGTCTCTTACTACCTGGAGCAGAACAATATCCGCTTTGTGCTGACCTCCTGCCTGAAGAGCGATTCGGCCGTGGCCCGGCACGTGTCTAAACACGGCGACGGCATCCGCGACATCGCCATGCATGTAGAGGATGTGGACCGGGCCTTCAAGGAGACCGTAAAGCGCGGGGCGAAACCGGTGGAGGAGCCGCATGACCTGAGCGACGAGCACGGCACCCTGCGCAAGGCGGCCATCGCCACCTACGGCGACACCATCCACTCGCTGGTGAGCCGCGTGAATTACGACGGGGTGTTTATGCCGGGTTTCATCGAGAAGGAATCCACCCTGGAAGATATTGACCCGGTAGGCATCGAGTTTGTGGATCACTGCGTGGGCAACGTGGAAGAAGGCAAAATGAACGAGTGGGTAGACTTCTACCGCGACGTGATGGGCTTCACGCAGTATATCCACTTCGACGACAAAGATATTTCCACAGAGTACTCGGCGCTGATGAGCAAGGTGATGGCCGGGGGACGGGGCATGATCAAGTTTCCCATCAACGAACCGGCGCAGGGCAAGCGGAAGTCGCAGATTGAAGAGTACCTCGATTTTTATGAAGGTCCCGGCGTGCAGCACGTGGCGCTGCTGACCGGCGATATCATCAAAACGGTGAGCAAGCTGAAGGATCGTGGATTGGAATTCCTGCACGTGCCCACTACCTATTACGAGGAACTGGAAGGGCGCGTAGGTACCATCGATGAGCCGGTAGAGAAGCTGGAAGAGCTGGGTATTCTCGTTGATCGCGATGACGAAGGCTACCTGTTGCAGGTATTCACCAAGCCGGTAGTCGACCGTCCGACGCTCTTTTTTGAGATCATCCAGCGCAAAGGCGCCCGCGGATTCGGGAAAGGCAATTTCAAAGCCCTGTTCGAGGCTATTGAACGCGAGCAGGAATTAAGAGGCAATTTATAAAAGCAGTCATGAGTCTTGAGTTGTGAGTATTGAGCGCTCATGACTCATGACTCACGACTCAAGACTAACAAAGAGGTCATTATGATTTATCACCAACTCGGGAAAGTCCCTCACAAGCGACACACGCAATTTCGCCGTCCTGATGGAGAGCTCTACCAGGAGCACCTGTTCGGAGCCGAAGGGTTTCACGGGGTATCTTCGCTGCTCTATCACAATAACCCGCCGACGCGTACCTTCAAGGTAGCGCAGGGACCGAAGGTTGAGATCGAAAAGTGGGAGGAGGGCGTGCTGCGTCATCACCACCTGCGAACCGCCAATATGGAGGAGGGAGGCGACCCGGTCATGGGACGCAAGGTCCTGCTGTTCAATAAAGACGTGCAGATCGGTGCGGCGCGGCCTACCGAGTCCATGGATTATTTTTACAAAAACGGCGAGCACGACGAGCTGATCTTTATCCACGAAGGGGAGGGCTACGTGCAGACCATGTTCGGCCGCCTCGATTTTCATTACGGGGATTATGTGTTCATCCCGCGCGGCACCATCTACCAAATGGTGTTCGAAACCGAAAAGAACAAAATTCTGACCGTCGACTCTACCGGACCCATAGATATCCCGGACCGCTACCTCTCAGATAAAGGGCAATTCCTGGAGAATAGTCCCTTCTGCGAGCGTGACATCCGCCGTCCTGAAGGACAGCTTTTCTACGATGAGGAAGGCGAATTTGAAGTGAAGATCAAGAAGCAGGGACAGATCACCTCCTACTGGTACGAGCACCATCCCTTTGATGTGGTCGGCTGGGACGGCTACCTCTACCCGTGGATCTTCAACATCAAGGACTTCGAGCCTATCACCGGACGCGTTCACCAGCCGCCGCCCGTGCACCAGACTTTTAAGGCGCCCAATTACGTGGTCTGCTCATTCTGCCCGCGAAAGTACGATTACCACCCGCAGTCCATCCCGGCGCCCTACGCGCATAGCAATGTAGACTCCGACGAGGTACTCTACTATGTAGAAGGCGACTTTATGAGCCGCAAGGGCGTGGATGAGGGAAGTATCACCCAGCATCCGGGCGGTATCCCGCACGGTCCGCATCCCGGCAAGTACGAGGAGAGCATCGGCAAGGAAGGCACCGACGAATACGCGGTAATGATCGACACCTTCTACCCGCTGCACCTTACCACCGAAGCCAAGAAGCTGGATGACGACAGCTATCCCTACTCATGGAATGAAGATGTGCAGAAGAAAGTAGAGGCCGAGGAATAGGGCAGGGGTATTGGAAGTTAGAAGCTAGAAGTTAGAAGTTAGATGGTCTAGATTTCTAGAGTAAAGTCCCCTCCTCGGAGTGTTGCTTATTCCTCTATCGCTCTGCGGTTGACGTTGCTTTGGACGCTCCGCGTCCATCACATCAATTAAAGAATGCTGTTCCAAGCGTCCACGCTTGGAACAATCGGTGGTGAAAAAAAGAAACTACACCCATGGCGACTGATCAGAGGCCTGTGCAATTTTTGCCGTGTCGATAGCAATGACAAGTTCTTCGTTGGTAGGGATCACCCAGACCTCGGTTTTCGACGACTCACTGCTAATTTTCTGATTCTTTCCTGCTTCGGCATTTTCATTTTTCTCCGGATCCACTTCGATGCCCAGTGATTCCATGTTCTCAAGAGATTGTTGCCGCACCAGTGCTGAGTTTTCCCCGATACCTGCTGTAAAGATAATAGCATCACATCCGTTTAAAGAGGCAATGTACGAACCGATATATTTCTTCAAGTCGTAGCAGAATACATCAATTGCCTGCTGGCAACGACGGTCGCCCTTTTTGGCTTCGGCAATGAGTTCTCTCATATCCGCGGCGTAGCCGCTTAGGCCCAGTAAGCCGCTGTGCTTGTTCAGCAGCGCGTGCAGGTTATTGAGTGACAATTCTTCTTTTTCAACAAGGTAAAAGAGAATCGACGGGTCAATGTCACCCGAACGGGTACCCATGACCATACCCGAAAGGGGAGTAAAGCCCATTGAGGTATCGATCGACTTGCCTCCTTCAATGGCCGTAACAGAAGCTCCATTTCCCAGGTGACAGGTAATCACCCTGGTTTCTTCCACGGGCTTGTCGGTAAGCTTGTAATATTGACGGCTCACATAGTAGTGTGAGGTTCCGTGGAAACCGTATTTACGAATTTTGTACCGGCGATACAGCCGGTTCGGGATGCCGTAGAGATAGGCTTCCGGTGGGAGCGAGTGGTGGAAAGCCGTATCAAATACCGCCACATGTGGTATATCGGGCAGGTATTTCATAGCGGCTTCTATACCTTTCAGATTTGGAGGATTGTGTAGAGGGGCCAGGTCAAAGGCTTGTCGGATGGCATCCTTCACATCCTCGTCAATAAGCACCGAATCCTTGAACATTTCACCGCCGTGAACCACCCGGTGGCCGACAGCCTCAATATCATCCGTCGATGAGATGGCCGTGTTGTCGGAATCCATCAGGAAATTCATAATTTCCTTTAATGCCTGAACGTGATCGTCAATTTTGCGGGTATCTTTATGTGGTTTGAATCCGGCGGGCTCATGTTTAACAATAGAGGTGACCGCACCGATACGCTCCACCATACCGGAGCAAATCTCTTTTTGATCAGAGGTTTCAATAAGATTGTATTTTACAGATGAACTGCCGCAGTTGATGACCAGTACAAGCATTAATTTTATATCTACAGGCTTAATAGTTATGTGAATGAGCCCCAATATAGGGAAGGTGAGTGAATTTTTGATAAAGGGAGATAGGATGCTGGAAGTTAGAGGTTGGAATTTGGATGTTGGATGGACTACACCTAAGACAAAAAAGTCCCCCCCCGGGAGGGGTGTCCGCAAGTTGGTGTACGGGGTGGGTAGCAAGGACACAAGTTTTAAGTCACTGCGTCCAAGAATTCAGTAAACTCGATCCTTCTAGATAATAGGCTTCACTAAGACAGCTAACTTTGTTGTAATCAAATATGATCCCGCTAGATGTGCTTTTCTGGATGAAGCGAAAGCATTTCAGCAGAATATTATCTCGCGATATTGATTTTGAATACGGTTTTCCCGGGCTTAGAATCCAGGCTCATGCTGCCGCCATGCGCTTTTATGATATCACAGGTTATAGACAATCCGAGTCCTGTTCCTTCGGTACCTTTCTTCGTAGTGAAAAACGGCTGCATTATCTTATCTCTCAGCTCATCGGAAATTCCGGGCCCGTTATCTTCGATCTCAATGATCACATTCTGAGGATCTCTTTTGGTACGGACCGTGAGTTTGGGCGAATATGCTTCTGCCTTCTTGCAGGTTCCATTATTGCTGACACCTGTTTTTTCTCTCATCGCATCGAAGGCGTTATTACACAGATTGATAATCACCCGTGAAAAGTCTTCACCAATTAGCGGTACTTCTCCAACAGATTCATCCAGATTGAGCTCGATATCAACTTTAATGGAATTCTTGCGAGCTCGCATGCCATGGAAGGCCAGGTTTACAAACTCCTTCACCAGGCTGTTTAACGGTGTCGGTTCCATTTTCCCGCTTCCCCCGCGGCTGTGTTCCAGCATGGATTTCACGATGGAATCGGCGCGCCTACCGTGTTCATAAATCTTACTCACATTCAATTTAATAGTATCCAGCAGGTTCAGGATCTCTAAACTCTCTGTTTTGCCATTTGAGTTTCGATTCTTGATTTCTTCTTTTGCCTCTTCAATTAACTCTACACTTACTTCTGAAAAATTATTCACAAAATTCAGCGGATTTTTTATTTCATGAGCAATCCCCGCTGTAAGCTGTCCGAGTGAGGCCAGTTTTTCCTGTTGCACCAATTGCTCCTGGGCGGATTGAAGATTTTTATGGGCGACCTCCATTTTGTGATATGCTACTTCTATTTCCTTGCTCTGGGCCATCTCCTTTTTGCGAGCTGCTTTTAATTTTTGGTAGGCTTTTTCAATTTTTCGGGCCTGCTGCAGTTCACGTTGTTGTGTTTTTTCTCTTTCATTGCGAATGGTACGTGCCTTCTGCACGCGGTGCACCGAGTAAACTCCCCCCATGAAGACCAGGACATAAAATAAATAGGCATACAAGGAACGGTACCATGGAGGTAATACGGTAAAGCTGTAACGCAGGGGCTCGCTCCAGACACCGGCAGGACTTCTTGCTTGTACTAGGAAGGTATAGCTTCCTTCAAATATATTTCCAAAGCTCGCTGTTGCCTTATCGGTAACCGGCGACCATTCTTTTGCGTCATTATCCAGTCTATAGCGGTAACGCACCAGGTGAGGTCTCGCCGTTTCCACACCGATAAAATCGAAACTGATATTGTTTTTACTGTAAGGAAGCGCGAGGTTTTGAGGTATTCCGGTAAAAGGGCTTACACCGTCAAATTGAACTGCACTGAACCGGTTCACCATGGTGTCGCGCTCACTCACATTTAGCTGGCGTCCAAATGTCAGCAGCTCGTCAATGACATAAGGCTGAACTACATTATCAGTTAGTCCGGTCTCCTCATCTTTTATCCTTAAATGATCGAGAGTGCGCCAGCTGACAGATTCATTATTTATTTTTACACGCTGGATGAACATCTGCGGCGCTTTATCACTTCTTTTTACCTCGCTATAATCGAACCGTACCAGTTTATTCCCGGTACCGGCCCAAACAATTCCACGGCTGTCTTCAAACAGACTATATATATGACTTACATCTTTTATGGGGTAGCCGGTTTTCTCGTTATAAATTTCAATACTGTTTTTAGCAATTTTTCCACTATCACTACTTATACCTTCCCTAAGGATGGTAAAGCCGTAACTGGTGCCGATTATGAGGTTCTTTTCGGGATCTTCCAGTACATTATATACTATATCGTTTGCCAATCCTTCGGCCGTAGAAAAGTGTTCGAAAATATTAGTTGTGATTTGATCGACATCAGACTGCGCCAGTCTTTCAACATTATGTTTTTTTATAATAGATACGCCACCGCCCCAGCCGGCTGTAATTATGTTCCCCTTTGAGTCTTGCATTATGGTAGAGAGCTTATTATCCGGCAGGCCCTGGGCTGTGGTAAAATTCATGAACTGCTGGCCGTCAAACCTGCTTAATCCGCCCCGGGTTGCTATCCAGATAATCCCGTTGTTATCCTCAAGAAAATTCCATACTGTTTTATGAACCAGGCCTTGGTCTGTCGAGAAGTTTGTGAATGATTTCCCGTCAAATTTGCTAACTCCTCCGTCAAACGTACCGATCCATAGATTACCATTTCGGTCAATACGTAACGCATTGATATAATTGTCCGGTAAGCCCTGCTCTGTGGTGTAGATGGTAAACCGGTTTCCGTCATACTTAAACAAACCCGAAGCGGTACCAAACCACAGGTTCCCGTCTTGATCCGTGACAGAGGTATATGCCGTATTCTCGATGAAACCTTGTTCGGCAGTATAGTTTGTGAAGGATCCTTTATAATTATCCTTGTCGTTTCTTCGGTAAGCTACTAATCCACCATCCAGCGGTGCAAACCAGAGGGTGCCCTTATTATCTTCGGTGATTGCATAGATGGCTTTACCCGGCAGGCCCTGCTCGTTGGAATATTCAACCACACTGCTTCCGTCATACTTATTGATCCCGCCTCCATAGGTGCTAAACCAGAGACTTCCCGAATCATCTTCCGTAATGCTTTCAATTTGATTATCTGCAAGGCCTTGCTCCGTGGTAAAGTTCAGGAAGGAGCCATTAGACTTATCATATTTAGAAAGACCGCTTTTGGTACCAAACCACAGGTTGTCATCGCGGTCTTCCAAACTGCTGATGACAAAATTACCTGCAAGACCGTCTGAAACAGTAAAATGGGTATACGCTTTTTTAGGCAGTTCTTCCATTGTGGGATCATACCTTCCCAGGAAATAATCGGTGCCATACCAAATAATTCCCTCTTTATCTTCCAACAGGGTATATACAACTTCGTTCTGAAGTCCTATTTGCTTCGAAAAGTCCACAAACGGGTTTTCGCCCTCATTCTCTGCTTTGGGATCATATATGCTTACACCGCCGGCCCCTCCAAACCAGAGAAATCCATTTTTATCTTCGATAATATCAAATATGGAACCTTCAATTAAGCCGTCCTCGGTTGTGAAGTTGATAAACAACCTATTTGTGCTGTCTTCCGCGGCAGGGTTGTACCTGCTTACCCCGCTTTCGGTGGCCAGCCAAATATTTTCTTTGCTGTCTATAAATATTTTACGGACATCATTATTTATCAGACCCTGTTCCGTCGTGAAGTTTTCAAATACAATTCCGTTATATCTGCTAGCTCCTCCATATGTGCCAAACCAGATATTTCCATTGCAATCCTCTGCTATGGTTGATATTAAATTATGAATCAATCCGTGAGCGGAGGAGTAATTGGTGAACGACTTGCCATTATACATGCTCACCCCGTTGCCTGAGGTACCAAACCAGATATTACCGGCTCTATCCTTATAACTGTCGTTAATACTGCTCAAAGCCAGACCCTCATCCGTATTAAAGTTTTGCATGGTTACATAAAAATCGGCAGTGGTCTCTATAGGCGGCGTTTGTTCTGAGAGCGCTATAATGTGAGGTGAAGGAAGGGTATCGAGAGTATTGACCTTAAATTTTCCTGCAGTGATAATTTCAGGGGCTGAAACTGTGTCGACAGAGGTTAGAACTGCTTCTGAATTTTCATCTGTTACTGATTGACAGGAAGCAATCAACCATAAACTCATTATGACAGATAATGTCAGGGAAAAAATCGGATGTATGGTTCCATGGCTTGCCATATGTACGTTCTGACTCCCCCAAAGAGTTGCAGCTCAGATAAATGATGTTGATTGAAATAGGCAGTAAAGAATCCCGGTTCTGTAAACAAATAATACCTTTTATTGATATTTTACAACTATCTTATTTTAAATATTTGATTTAAAAGTAAAGTTGATAGATATATACCGGACTAATACCTGCCTGGAATAGTGTTGCACATCTTGGCTGACAGGAGGGATGAAAGCCTTCGTAACAAATATAAGAGCTTGGAATAATTATAGAATGAAACAAAAAAGGTTCCACCTTATACTTAGACAAAGTGGAACCTTTATATGCAGGGTGTACCCAACTCAGAGAGCTTGGTATAAACTTGAATTAATCGTCGTCTCCATCATCTTCATCGTCGTCATCCCCCTCGTCACCGTCATTTTTATCTGAGGGAGGAAGCATTACGTTATCGATCGCATGGATTACACCATTGGAGGCAAAGATGTCCGTTGCAATGATTTGTGCAAAACCATTTTCCTCATTGCCGACAAAGAAAGCACCATCATCTTCCTGAACGGAGATATATTTTTCAAGTAAGGTATTTACCTGATCGGACTCAGTGACGTCTTCCGCATCTCTGGCACCTGGAGCTACGTGATAGAGCAGGATATTGGTCACAAGCTCTTTATTTTCTTCAACCAGCAGCTCTTCGGCCGTCAGACCCAGCTCAGCTAATAGGGCGTCAAAAGCCTCGTTGTTGGGAGCAAAGACTGTATATTGTCTCTTGCCGCCAAGAGCCTCACTAAGACCGGCAAATTCTACAGCGGCCGCCAGTGTTGAAAAATCTTCACTGGAGGAAGCGATTTCCAGGATGGTATCCAGATCTTCACGATCTTCATCTTCACCCTCATCATCATCTTCTCCATCGCCGGCATTTTTTCCGGTAGGTGGAAGCATGACGCTGTCAATGGCATGGACTACGCCGTTGGAAGCAAAGATGTCCGTAGCAATAATCTGGGCAAAACCATTTTCTTCATTGCCAACCAGGAAAGCACCGTCATCTTCCTGAACGGTGATAAACTTCTTGAGCAGGGTATTTACCTGATCGGACTCAGTGACATCTTCCGCATCCCTCGATCCGGGGGCCACATGGTAGAGCAGGATATTGGTAACCAGCTCCTTGTTCTCTTCAACCAGCAGCTCTTCAGCGGTCAGGTCCAGTTCAGCTAATAAGGCATCAAATGCCTCGTTGGTCGGTGCGAAAACTGTAAATTGTCTCTTGCCGTTCAAAGCGTCCTGAAGACCGGCAAACTCTACAGCAGCGGCCAGAGTTGAAAAATCTTCACTGGATGCAGCGATTTCCAGAATGGAATCCTCTTCACTGTTAGGACCGCTCATGGCATTTCCCTTGGCTTTAGTTTCCTGCAGCCAGCTGTCGTTTTCAACAGCGTCAGTATTGGTAACGTCGTTACAGGCTGAAATGGCAAATAACAAGCCCGCAAATAGCAGTATTGAATGTATAACTCTCATAGCATACCTCGGTTTATTTATGTATTTGGAATAACTAACTCATGTCTTGTACACTAGAAAATCATGGAATGACTAGTCTTTCGAAAAATTTTTATACCTCGAATATTTACCCAATCCAGATTTTAAATAGTTGATCCAATAAAAAATATACCTTACCAACCGTTCCGGGTTTCCATTTTATCAAGAGAAACTTTAGCAAAGAATCCGTTTAGTGACCGGAATCAAATGGGATTTGCCCCAAGGGTCTAAATGAATCGACAAATAAGAAGGTTTAGGGCTGTAGGATGGGAGTTTTATATAATTGAAATGTAAACTAAAACTATGATCTCTGTTTAGGTAAGATTTAAAAAGGAGCAGGATATGCCACGTTTAACAAAGATTGCATGAAATGGGCTTATTGCGATGCTAACAAATCATGAGTTCTTAGTGGTAACCGCAGCTGCCACAGGCGTATAAATATCAGGATGTGTGTAACTATGATTAGAGGTACGATAAAGGTAGGGAGCAGGCTAAAAGGAAATGTTGTAATCCATATCATCTGTTCCGGATTATTTAATCCTAAACCAATTCCCGTTTTCAAAACATAGAGGATATCCGTTAATCCAAATAGGTTCCATAGCAGTACCATCCACCAACGTGGCACCGTGGTAATTGGTAAGGCAAACCCTACTGTCGCAATTGCCGTTACGGCCACGGCTACGTCACCCCAGCCGGCAATAATGGCAAATTCCGAGGGGATTATTCCTTGGGCGTGAAGTACAAGAAAGGCGATACCTACAAATCGAACGAAATGATATAGTATCAGCCACCGAAGATCCAAATTCATGACCCAGCTGCGAATGGGCTGCACGAAATAGATGGTTAGGAGTGATACTGTAATTAGCAGTCCGTTTATTGCTCCCATGACCGGAGCAGGAACCTCATAAAGTAAGCCTGAAGCACTTATTACAAGCGCAATAGTAAACCATATACCCAAGAGAACCGGACCTACCGGGACAATCTTACGGGTCATTGAAATAATCGGTGTATTCAAGTTCAACCGGATGATTTATTGATATTATAAACTAACCATTGACTTGCGGATACAGGACTTAGTTAAAGCCCTAATCTTAAATAGATTGATGGTGTTAATTGAATTCTGCTTTTTGTTGTCTTTATATCGGAAATCTGATCTTGAACGAAGCCGGAATGGCTAGCATGCGTTCACTATTGAATTTTCGTCTGGTTATAATATTATCACTTTTAAAATTGACAAAAAATAGGAGGTTATAACATTTTTTTCGTCTTGAATATTTTGTTCAGTTCAATAGGCATAGAAGATTTTTTCAGTGGCAAATTTAGCATTACCGCAGAGTAGTGAAGGGCTACGTCACCGCAGAACGATGGCGAAGGGGATAACTATTTTTTTAAGACTTATTAGATGATAGTCTTACTCATGTGTCATTTTATGTAACAGCAGCAGGCTCAATATTCTGATTGATATGGAAAAAGTTATCCGGATCGTATTTAGCTTTTATTTCAGCCAGTCGCTCATAGTTATTTCCATAGGAAGCCTTAATCCTGCTTTCCCCTTCTTCCATCATAAAGTTTACGTATGCACCACCGTCGGCATAAGGGGCGATGTCATCGTAATAATTCTTGCACCAGGCTGTAACCTCTTCTGCATTATCGGGATCCGGGTCTACGCCAACGATTACCTGAGACCAACGAGATGATCGTTTAGCCCAGGCAGTCTGGTTTGTTTCCGTATCATGAACGGCTCCGTCTATTGGATAAAAGTGTGTAGTTGAATGCACTGACGGGATCTGAGACCCATATTTTATATTCTCTCGAATGGCATCATCTGTCAATTCATTAACAAAATGGGCTCTCCAATACCAATGCATTCCAGGAGGATACAGGTCATCGAACATCCCATTCAAATCAGGCATCGGGATCTCATCCACAAAATCGAGAATGGGTGGGCCAAACTCCCGGATTGGTTTGAATACCTCTTCGGCTTTTTCGATCGGTCCGGTATAACACCAAACTATGCCACAGACATTCTTGGAACGTAAATGTTCGGGAAAAGGGTCCCCGGGCGGTACAATCAGGAAGGCAAAGAATCCATACAGGTCATTCGAAGCATTTTTAGTTATTTCATCATAAAACTTCATGGCTTCATGAGCCTGTTCTAATGGCCAAAACATCGGTCCTGCATATACATTCTTAATGGGTAGAAGGTTAAATGTAAATGAAGTAACCACACCAAAATTACCACCCCCTCCGCGAATGGCCCAAAACAGATCCGGATTACTTGTTTCACTAACCGTGACTAAGTCACCTGACGCAAGTACTACCTCAGCTTCCTTTAGGCGATCAATGGTTAATCCCCCTTTTCGGGATAGATAACCTATCCCGCCACCCAGAGTTAATCCGCTTACCCCCGTGGTACCGACAATACCACTCGGCAGTGCCAGGCCATGCTCATGGGTAGCCTCATCCACTTCTTTCAACAGACAACCCGCCTGTACTCTGGCAGTTTGCTTTGCCGGATCAATCTGGATGTCCTTCATTAAAGACAAATCGACGACCATACCGTCATCGACCAAGGCGAGTCCGGCACCATTATGACCGCCCCCGCGAACGGCTACTTCGATTTCTTCTTTTCTAGCAAACTGAATAGCTTTTTTTACATCTTGTTCATCCCTGCATTTTACAATTAAAGCAGGATGCTTATCGATCATGGCATTGTAAATGGTACGCTCTTCTTCATAGTTTTCATCTTTAGGAAGGATGACTTCTCCCTGTATATTTTCTCTCAGATTCTTTATTGAATTTATACTATACATATTGACTCCGGAAGATAGATATTGACGTTTAATACGGCTCATTGAAATAGAACTGACAGAGAGACTTCAAAGCTTCTGTCAGTTCTATTTCAATGCAAAGATATGTTTATTCAGCTAGGCTCAGGGGTGAGTGATGTTCATGCACGATTTTCCATTCCCCATTGCCATTCTTAGCAAACACCAGGCTGATCTGATCATTGACAACGGCCACGTTTTCTTCAAACTTTAAGTGAAAGTCGGAATGGAAGGTTACCACCGCTACATTTCCGTGGTAGACGGCAATTTTCATATCTTTGGCATCCATTTTAACCGCTTCTTTGACGCTTCCGAACACCTCTCTCTCAAAAGCTTCGTTTTCCTCTCCACCGTTACGGGGGGCACCTTGCTTAAACTCCGTAAACTTAGGCCCGTAAGCGTGGAAGGAGATCAATTTATCAATGTTGCCGGCTTTGACACTCTCAACAATTTCATTCATGGTCTGCTTGATTTCTTCTTTTTCTTCCGGGTATTCAGCCATAAGGCCACTCCCGTTTTGAGCTAACAGTGTTGAAAATCCCCAACCGAAAATGAGGATATATGCCAGAGAAACTTTAAGTAATTTTTTCATAATCATCTCTTTATGAGTGGTTAAATATTTGTGTCAGTTTATAAATACAGCCGACTTCGTTTCTCTTCCACCTCATATGTTCCAAAAAATGCAACATTTGTTGCATGGGGTTCTAGACAAGATCAGGGTTGGGATAGAAGTGACTTTAGCCGGGTGTTTACTGCGCTGACTACACTTCTACTTTTATTTTGGAAGGGGAGATACCGTATTTCTCTTTGAAACACTTGGCAAAATAGGAGGGGTTCGAGAATCCCAGCTCATATGCGATTTCAGATATTGTCAACTCTCTTTCCTTAATGAGGTTAAGTGCGTATCTGAGTCTGACATCCCTTAAAAACTGTACCGGAGAGGTGTTTGACATAGAATTTAGTTTGCGATACAACTGTGCCCGGCTCAATCCGATTTCTTTACTTAGCTTGGCAATAGTAAAGTTAACCTTTGAAATATTCATGTTTATGTGATCGAATAACTGCTGAATAAATACCTGGTCGGATTTATCGATAACCGTGATGCCTTTTCCATCCATTTCTGTTCGGCATAAAACGCTTATCTCCTGGAACTCAACCGGCAGTGCAATTTTCCCATTTTCAGCAATTTTACCATACCACATACTTTGATTCAGTGCTTTTTGAAAAATCCGGTCATCCGTATTAGTAACCGGTTCCCCAATACACAAACCCATCGTAAACCTGAAATTCCATTCATTGGAAGCATACTTCTCTTTATGGGAGAGAAATTCTTCCTGTATCTCTTTGGCACAAAGCAAACAGCTTTCCGGGGTATTAAAAACAGCAATAAGTCTATCAAAAGATAATTGGTTAACAACTGTGCCATTATTTTTGAGAATCAATTGTTCGGCATATTTAATAGGCTTATGAGGCAATTTTAGCTGATCAAAATCAATAAAATGCGACAAACGTGTGACAGCGATAATGTCCAGATTTAGAATAAATCTGTATCCTCTATCAACATCTCCGTTTTTATCGACAACTAAATCATCTTTGTCTCTCAGGTCATTTCCCATAAAGGCCGAGTACAGTCCACCTTCTACTTCTACGATGTTACAGGCGGTTACTCCATTTGCCAAAAGGTGCGTCTTTTGGATAGCATCTTTATTCGGGGCTTTCATCAAACAGAAAACTTTACCGCTGTCTTCGTTTACCCAATAGGCCAGGTATTTAACATCATACTTTTCCTGAACGGCCAAATCTTTGAGGTGCGCTTTTTCTGCTTCCTGAATTTTTATTCCCGGGACATCGTGACAATCCATGTATAAAGGCATTGCAAATGTATTTTAATACGTGGTTTTTTTTAATCTATTTCTCAAAATCAGCAATATGTATTAATGCTTTTAAATTCTCTCTGAAATTTTACAGATAACTGTTAAAACTATACCGCTACTTTTGACGCTTTAACTCCATATTTGTCTTTGAAGCATTTCGAAAAATAGGAAGGATTACTGTACCCGATTTCCATAGCGATCTCAGATATATTGTATTTGTTCTCTTTGATCAATGTGAGTGCTTTATTCAGACGCATATCCCGAATAAAAGCAACCGGTGAATTCCCGGTTGTGGATTTAACTTTTCTGTAGAGCTGGGTACGGCTAATACCAATATCGCGGCAAAGTTTTTCGACGTTAAACTCTTGGTCTGAGATATTCTCCTCGGTGATGTCAAACAGTTGTTCAAGAAACTCTTCTTCTGCCAATTGAATCGACTTCAATGCTGCACTGCTGGTTGGTTTCTCCTCTAAAGCACTCAATTTCCGGACCATATTTGATGCTACAATTTCGCCGCTTTCCGCAATCAAGCTGAGCCGTTGTGCCAAACGTATGGTCGATTCAAATAAGTGGTCGTTCATAGTTACCGGCTGCCCACCGCCGACTCCAATTTTGAAGGTAATATTCCAGGATTCATCTTTGGGGTTCTCCATCCTTTTTAAAAATTCCCTCTGGATTTCCATGGCACAGTCCAACGCTTCGTCGGCTTCTGTAAAAACGCAGATAAAGCCGTCATAGTCATCATTATTAATCTCTCTACCATCATACGAAGGAATAATTTGCCGGATCAGTTTTTTGGGCTTGTCAGGAATGACTAAATGCCTTAAATCATCGGAGTTCGTCGCTTTAGTGATTCCCCAAATATCAATTGCTATTACAAAGCGGTAGGCTTTATCTAACTCTCCGTCTTTACCTAAAACGATACCATGATCCAGTCGTTGGGATTCCCCCATGAATAATTTATAAAAGCCACTTTCAACTTTAATAATTTTGCATGCGATATTACCGTGAGCTTCCTGGTGCACTCTTTCACAAGACTCCTTATCAGGTGCTTCAATAAGGCAGAAAATGGTTCCGGCATCTTCATTTACCCAAAATTGAACATACCTGACACCGTATTTGTCCTGAACAGATTTATCTGCCATATGCCCCTTCTTGACCGCATCAATGCTTATATCAGAAACGATATGATAATCCATGAATAGAGGCATGCTAATAGTTGTTTTTAATCAATTTATTACCAATTTAGAAAAAAATGCGGGAATTCAAATTCTATGCTCTTTCAAACCTTTAGGTAGGGTTCTATTTTGAAGCCTTTTCCCTATAAATTCCTTTATTGTAGATTAAAGACCGTAGCTACATTGAGTAGTTTAATAATGCTATCTATACAGTCGACATTTTAGCTGACACCCTGCATACCTGGAAAAGTCTGAATACTTTTAGGGGTATACGCTGCTATTCAGTAATGCACTAATTCCCGAACTTCTCATTGACTTCTCATTGACCGACTTCTTTATTATCATTGGATATGGAGATACTAGGAATAGATGTAGGCGGTTCTGGAATAAAAGGGGCTATTGTAGATACCCGGGTAGGGGAACTCAAAACGGAACGATACCGAATTCCAACTCCCAAACCGGCAACGCCATCCTCAGTGATTAATACCATTGAGGCCATAATTGATCATTTCGACTGGCAAGGTGTCGTCGGGTGCGGATTTCCGGCTGCTGTTAAACATGAAATTGTAAAAACAGCCTCAAACATTGATGATTCCTGGATTGGTGTAAATGCTTCTGCCCAGATAGAAAAAGGAACAGGGTGCCCGACCTGGCTCGTCAATGATGTTGATGCAGCAGGGTATGCTGAGGTGGGATTCGGTGCCGGGAAAGATCGGTATGGGACCATCTTTATGGCTGCTTTCGGTACCGGAATCGGAACCGCTGTCTTTCACAACCAGCAGTTGGTACCCAATACAGAGTTGGGACACATACCCATGCATGGTATGGCGGCTGAAGATTATGCCGCAAATTCGATCCGCGAAAAACAGGAGCTGAGCTGGGAAGAGTGGGGAGGCCGGGTAAATGAATACCTTCAGGTCATACAAGCTCTCTTTTGGCCAGATATAGTTATCATCGGTGGCGGGGTAAGTAAGTATTTTAATGAGTTCAAAGATTTCCTTGACCTCGATACAGAAGTGGTTCCTGCAGAAAATCGTAATCACGCAGGAATTATCGGTGCAGCAATAGCTGCCTCAGCGAAGCAGAAAGGTCTCGAATAAAACTTCAATTGATCGTGACCAAAGAGAACTGATATATCCGGTACATCAAATCTTTGATAAAATTTTAGTATAAAAGTAATCTTTAATGGATTTATTGTTCTGATCAAGGAAAATCACTTGATTTTGCTCTGAATTCCGCTCTTATTTGAAGTATTAACTGCCATTCGTAAAAAACGGGATAGCGATGAGGTATCTGGCAGCACTGTTTTTTGTTTTCTGTGCTGCGTATGAACTCCATGCGCAGATGCCTATCCCACAGGATCCCCATATTTCAGATACCGCACTGGTTCATTCCCTGATCGATTCCAGTTTTGAATATTCTTTTTCCGATCCCGATACCGCCATAAAATTTGCAAAAAGGGCAAAAAGACTTTCTGAATCCCTGAATTATTCAAAAGGTATTGCAGAAGCACACGGAGAGCTGGGGTATTCCTTCAACAGAAAGGGTGAGTTTGACCGGGCGATAGATCATTTTGATAAAGGGATTAGGCTGTTGCGTGCTTTGAGAGATACGATGGGACTAATAGCACAGCTAAATGATCTTGGATCGACCTACAGCAGCATGAGTGAATATAATACGGCACTGGAGCACTATTTTGAATCACTAGAGCTGTGTGAGGCTATCGGGCTCGAGCGGGGCATCAGTTCAAATTTAGGAAATATCGGCCTTGCTTACTTTGAGCTGGACCGGGATGAAAAGGCGATGGAGTTTTACAAGCGGGCACTTGAAATCAATCAGCGGTTGGAGAATAAAAACTCACTCGCCACAAATTATAATAATTTGGGTCTATTGCATGGGGATCAGGGCAGGTATGAGGAAGCATTGGATTTTCATTTCAAAGCTCTGGTTATCAGGCAAGAACTGGGGTACACCCTGAGTATAGCCAACAGTCTGAACAATATCGGTCGGGTTTATATGCAGAAAGGTGAACACGACAAGGCCATGAAGTATCTTAATCGAGCTCTTCAGGTAAATGACGGAAAAGACAAAGATCTCAGCTCAATTATTCATGAAAATATGACTAAGACCTATATCTCGATGGGTAAATTGGATTCAGCCCGAGTGCATGGAGAGCAGACGCTGGACTTATCACGTGAATATGGTAGTAAACTCGGAGTAAAAGTGGGTTATGAATTGCTCACGGATATTTATCTCAAGTTGGGTAATTACAAGCGTGCTTTTGAAAACCAGCGCAAGCTTATGGTCGTAAAAGACAGTATTCTGAATGCAGAGAAAAGCAAGCAGATCAGTGAGCTACAGACCAAATACGAAACCAGGCAAAAAGAGCAGGAGATAGCACTATTGGAACAAGAAAAGGAACAGGAGGCCATGTTGCGCAATGCATTTCTGGCAGGACTTGTTCTCATCGGAATAATTGGTTTTCTGATCTACAACCGGCAGCGTCTGAAAATCAAGAAGAACAGAACCGAGCTTGAAAACAAACGTCTACATGAAGAACAGCTGGAAAAAGATCTGGAGTTCAAGAATAGGCAACTTACTACCCACTCCCTGCACCTGGTTCAGAAGAATGAAGCCATGAGAGAACTCAAACAGGAGATCGAATTGCTGAAAGAAGAAAGTGCCGGGGAAGTCAGTCGGGATCTACAGAAACTCCAAAATAAAGTTGACTATAGTTTCAACCTGGATGAAGACTGGGAAGAGTTCAAACTCTATTTTGAAGAGGTGCACACCGGTTTTTTTGAGGCTCTGAAAGAACAGTATCCGGACCTCACTTCCAACGAGTTGCGCCTTTCAGCACTGGCCAAACTTAATCTCTCTATAAAAGAGACCGCTACCATACTGGGCATCAGACCCGATAGTGTTAAAACGGCGCGTTATCGCCTGCGCAAAAAGCTGGGGATGGAAACCGAAGAGAAACTGACTGATTTTATGATGGCTGTAGAGAAAGAGCAGGTGGGCTAGATTTCTCTAATACATTGATACTCAAAAAGGTTATTCCCCTGTAAGTATTCATTTTATGTAGAGTAATTATCTGATGGGATATTTGCCAAAGGCATCCCTATGGGAAAAGCCGCCGGGTGTATTGAGATGTTGTTCTAACTATAGATATTCAAAATTCCTTGCTCTTTGGCCGCCCAAAATTTTATAATGACTTTTCCGCAATACCTCCGGACCCCCGTCTTAATAAGAAATAAAAGAACTGCTTTTATAAAAGAGAAAGCAAATGACTTAGAACCCCTAAGCTATGCTAAGTTATTTCTTTCTCATTCCGCCGCTTCGCTACGGAATGAATAGGTTGCCTAATGTTTTCTCTGTCGTGGAATGAGGATGCTGTTTTGCTACATAATAAGAATACGGGTAACTAAATATTAACTTCATCCTACATTAATCCAACCGGATGCAACTTAAAAGCTTAGTCCAACTCCCAGGGAAAAGCGCTCGTAGCTTAGATTGTTTTCGATGGAGGAGAAGGCATCAGCGGGCTCAAAATAGGTAGCCCGATCGAGATTGAACGCGACGCTGACATGCCAGGCCAACTTCCCGGAAGTTTCGAACTGCAGACCCAGTCCCGGGTTGAGCATAAGTCCGCCCGAATGAGAATTCACCGTATCTTCTTTATCGGTTAGTAAGCTTATATTGTAACCGCTTTTGAGAAAGAAAAAGGGACGGATATCATCCGCCTGAAACTGATACTTGAAATCGATAAACAGGGGCAGCAGGCTCAACGGGTCATCATAATAGGTGAAACCCACACCCAGGCCGGCTGATACCTTCCGGTTAAATTGAAAACCGTTTACCACCCAAAGCCTGGGAGAAGCTGTTGATTGGCCGGGAAGCATGTCTAGTCCCGTAATTAGCACATATCCTCCCTTGCGTCGTTCCAGCCAATCTTTAAAACTGATTTGGGCAGAACTTTGAAATGGAATAGCGAAACATACTATCAGCACCAGGGGAAAGAGTAGCCTTCTTAGCATCTGTCATGTCGTATTGAATTGGGGGTATGCCTTACCGAAAGATCCGTTCTCACAAGTATAGTAGGTATTACCTTTTAAAATTGAAATACTAAATGTGTCAGGGGTCATAAACAGCTATGCCGCTTTATTGTTTACCTATTGTTGACCTAATTCACATTGCCTTTGCCTATATTGCAGATTAGCTTTTCAACAGACGCATTGGGTGTTCATGTGTGTCACTTAAGGATACTTTTTGCCCGCTGGTTTCAGCTTATAAATCAGATGGAAGTAAGTATAATTTAAAATTGAGATACTTATGACTGAGCAAAACAATCAAACTGATCCGGAATTCATCGCAGCCCAGCTTAAAAAACCATCAGGCGATTTTGCCGAAGAAGTTGGTATGAAAATGAACCGGGTAAACAAACCGCTATTTGATCTGACAGTGGAAACTATGCAGCTGCAGGGTACGGAACGGCTGCTTGAGATTGGTTTTGGCACCGGTGCCTTTTTCAAGGATCTTTTCAAGTATGCCGATGATCTAAAGGTGAGCGGAATTGACTTCTCTGAGGAGATGGTGAAATTAGCCCAATCAAATAATAAGAAGGTTATTGATGAAGGCTTGCTAAATGTGAAATGGGGAGAAAGTGATGATTTGCCGTTTTCTGATTCCACATTCGACAAAGTCTACTGCAATATGGTCGTTTACTTCTGGGATCAACCGGGAAAACATCTATCAGAAGTTCATCGGGTGCTTAAACCCGGCGGCAAATTCTATACCGGTATACGTTCCCGAGAGAGCATGCTGGTTTTTCCTTTTGTTGAGTTTGGATTTAACCTTTATGCAGCTGAAGAGTGGAAAGAAATACTATCCGAAAATGGATTCATCGTTACCAATGAACAGGTATCCTTAGATCCCGAACTGGATTTTGAAGGCAATACGCTGCAATTGGAATCGCACTGTATTGTCGCTGCTAAGAATGGTTGAAGCCTGAAAAATAAAGTCATACCAAAAACAATGATCACTATGAAACGTTTTTTAGTTCTACTTTATGCCGTAATAGCTTACCTGTTATTTTTTGCCACATTCCTTTACATGATTCTTTTCCTGGGAAATTACTCTGAACTACTACCAAAAACCGTTAACAGCGGGGACGAGATAGCATTGATGCCTGCCGTGCTGATTAATCTGGGGCTCATCGCTCTTTTCGGCTTGCAACACTCCATCATGGCAAGGAAGTCATTCAAAAAGTGGTGGACCCAATATGTGGCATGGCCTGTTGAGCGAAGTACCTACGTGCTCTTTTCAACCTTTGCTCTTATTTTGCTTCTCTGGTTGTGGCAACCGATAAACGAACCGGTATGGGAAGTGAATGCTACCTGGGTATCACTGATACTCAGTTGGGGTTTCTGGCTGGGTTGGTTGGTGCTGTTTCTCTCAACGTATATGATCGATCACTTCAGACTCTTTGGACTTCGACAAGCGTGGAGCTACTGGAAAGGGGAAGAGCTACAGCCACCGAAATTTATGGAACCTGGTTTTTACAAGTATGTACGCCATCCGCTAATGCTGGGCTTTTTGATAGCCTTCTGGTCCGTACCGAGAATGACTGTAGGGCAACTGATTTTCTCAGCAGGAATGACGACGTATATATTTATAGGTGTCTACTTTGAGGAGAAAGCAATGCTACGTCGGTTCGGAGAGAAGTACGAGGACTATAGGGAACGCGTGCCTAAATTTTTTCCGGGTCTGAAATAAAAAGGTTGAGCACCGGTTCACGCTAAAAAATGCTCTGTTTGAAAAATCCGTCTAGTTCTTAAAGATAAATCTTACTACATTTTATTTAAGTCTCTAATATTTAGAAAGATAGAGCAAACAGAGATAGAAAGTTTTGTTCACTGAACTTACTGGTTCTAGATGGGAAAATGACTCAATAACTGACTGAACTATTTTGATGGAACCTGCCTCTTCCGTCACTGTGCTGATAATATTGAAACGATTCTCTTCAGCCAGTTGCAGGTATTAATAACTAAGAGAATGGAGGTTATCTTATGGCCGATCCAAATACTATTAAGAATGTATTCAAAAGAAATGTAAAGGCGCTCAAACTACGGCCTTCTATAGGTCAGAGTACTGCATTGACCCATGTTCATGTTGTCGACGGTACTACCTGTGAAATCGTAAGCGGATCAAAGCGCTTAACCGTTGATGTGGGGAAGGATGCCGGTGGAAATGATGCCGGTCCCGGACCGGGTATACTTGAGAGAGCAGCATTAGGAAGCTGTCTTGCCATTGGCTACGCTACCTGGGCTGCGTATCTGGAGATTCCAATCGACGATATAAAGGTGGATGTAGAAACCGAATTTGATGCAAGGGGACAGTTCGGAGTTGCAGATATTCCCCCCGGCTTTAAATCGATCCGGTATTCAGTGACGATTGAGAGTCCGGCATCCGAAGAAGAAATCAAAAGGCTGGTTGAAAAGGCTGACAAGTACAGTCCGGTGCGTGATGATTTTCAAAGAGCAATTCCCATACAGAGAGAACTTACCATAAAATCTTCGATAAAGGAGTGGACATGAAACCGGAATTACAACGAAGGGTACAAAAGTACGGTTGGGATTATTCCTCGCCGTATTATGAGTCCGGCTGGCAGCGGCAGCTTTGGCCGGCACAGGCACGTCTGTTGGAGGCAGCTAATATATGTTCAGGAGAAGAGGTGCTGGACATCTCCTGTGGCACGGGGCTGGTGACTTTTCCTATTGCCGAAACGGTAGGTGTTGAAGGTTCTGTCACTGCTATAGATCTTTCGGAAGGCATGATTGAAAAAGCCGGAAAAATTGCCAAAGAGAGAAATATCACCGGTGTTAATTTCCAAGCTATGGATGCTGAGGAGCTCGACTTTGCGGATGAGTCTTTTGATCTGGCTATCAATTCACTGGGATTGATGTATTACCCCGATCCAGACACAGCGAATTTGGAAATGTTTCGGGTTCTGAGGGCCGGGGGTAGAGCAGCAGCGTTGGTATGGGGCCGAAGAAAAGCCTGCGGTTGGGCAGAGATATTTCCTATTGTTGACCGGCGCGTTAAGACAGATGTATGCCCCTTGTTTTTCCAGTTAGGTACAGGTGGAAACCTGCAAAGGTCATTTGAAAAAGCAGGATTCAGTGAAGTGACGACGGATCGTTTTGATGTAACACTTCACTACGATTCGGACGAAGAAGCTATTATTGGTGCTTTTCTGGGAGGTGCTGTTGCTTTGGCCTACCGGAAGTTCGACGAGTCTACCAAGAGAGAAGCCCATGAAGAGTACCTGGAATCCATTGAACCCTATCATGATGGGGAAGGTCATTTTGATATCCCCGGTGAGTTTGTCATCGTTACGGGTAGAAAAATTTAGAAACGTATCCTAAAAGACATGCCAAGTTTCTAAAACCTGGCATGTCTTTCTGTTTTTAATTACTGGCTTATTCTTTGGGCCTCTTGCAGTGCCCGCTCAACATTTACGACGCCACCGCTTACTGAGAGGGTCCCGAAAGGTACCATGGACTCATCAGGACTCTGCTGATTAGGCAGTACTACCTGTTGATCGGTATACTTCACGGCGCTTTGTAAAATCACATCTTTCACTTGCCGGGCACTGAGGTTGGGGTAATAGGCCATAATCAGGGCAGCCACACCGGCAACCACCGGGGAGGCCATGCTGGTTCCATCCTGAAATTCATAGGAATCATCCGGCATGGTAGAATAGATGTCAACACCCGGGGCAAAAATATCAACGGATTCATCGCCGTAATTGCTGAAACTTGCTACAAAATCTTCGTTCGGTTTCCATGAACTGGCCCCGACACTGATCCACAGCTCGGAAGCACCTTCATCCGAAAAGCCGTCTCCATATTTATCAGTCGGGAAACTCGGTTTAGTGTCGGTATCAGCTCCATCATTACCGGCACCGTGGACCAACAACACCCCGTTTTCTTCAGCGTATTTTACCGCAGCATCTACGGTTTCTTTATACGGGGAATATCCCTTTCCAAAACTCATATTAATAACATGGGCCCCGTTATCCACAGCATAGCGAATGGCATTGGCAACATCTTTGTCTCGCTCATCACCATTGGGTACGGCGCGTATGCCCATAATTTTGGTGTTGTTGGAGACCCCGTTTATTCCGATGTCATTATTTCTGACTGCTGCGATAATGCCTGCTACATGCGTTCCGTGAGTTGGATCAGGACCTGCTACATCATTGTTGCCATAGAATCGTTCGGATGTATCCTCATAGTTATCACCAACAATCTGTCTTGTATGGAAATCCGGATTGTAACCGTATTTGGCAAACTCATAGACTTGCTTTTTTTGCTCGGCAATGAGTGTAGAGTCGATGTCATTTTCCATCACATACAGCATGACATTCTGTGCAAACTGTTGCTGCTGGTTTTGGGGCTGCAATTCCTGTAGATCCTCATAGGTATAGGTACTGTCACTGTAATAGTCACTTAAAATTTGCTTAGCCTGGGCCATACTTTCTTCCAGCGATCGAATATTTTCATACTGGGTGACTTGTTCCATTACCCGGTCTTCATAATCCGAATGGATTTCCCTGAAGTAGGCATATTCTTCCCGTTCTTTTTGGCTTAATTGCGTGGTATCAATATCAGCATATTTCGGTTCTAGTTTCCGGTAGATACGTGTCAGCTCAAAAGTGTCATGATCGACATTCTCTCCATCCGGTCCGCCTATAAAATTCCAGCCGTGGATATCATCGATATAACCGTTCTGATCATCATCAAGGCCATTACCGGCAATTTCATCTTCATTTATCCACATATTGTCTATGAGGTCCTCATGATCGGCATCAATCCCACCGTCGATCACTGCCACGATTATCTCTTTTTCACTTGATCGATTTTGCAGGATGGTTTCATAAGCGAGCCGGCTGCTGATTCCCCTGAACTGTGTTTGCTCTTCATCAAGGTGATGCCAGTCTTTGGGCGGTTCCAGCAGTGTAGAAAAATCTACCTCTTTAGGCTGCGGCTTCTGTTCGGTTGGCATTGCCTGTTCGGTAGTGGAACAGCCGTAAATTGTAACGGCAAGAATGAGTGATAATAATATTCGCTTGATCATAAGTTAAAACTCAGGGTTTCAGAGTAAGGGTGTAGGAATGTCTTATTGAATATTCTCAATAGCTTCAATGAACCGATCTGTAGCATTTTGATAGGCTGTGGTCACTGCTTCCGTTGCGGTTGAATCGAGCCACGAACCGGCGTCACTTTCATAGAAGGAGGTATATTCTCTTAAGGCCTCACTATCCAAATCAAAATACATAATCAGGTATTGCTGCTTCAGGTCATCCTGAATTTGATTTTCTATCTCCATGCGATAATTGCTTACAATACCATCTATCTGTGAATCGCTGAAGGTGCGCTGGTCACTGAGAATACTGAAAGCAGATACAATAGAACGGAATAAAATAGTTTGGGACTGAATGGCATTGTCAACCGTAGAGGTGGAATTCATGAGGGATAGGATGACCTCTTCCCGTTCTTCAGATGGCGGTTCCTGTTCCAACTCATACATTCGCACCACCCTTCGACGTGCTCCCTGCAGAGTATTGGTAGCCTCTTCAGCCTCATGCACTTTTTGAGTGGAGGGACGACTCAGCCATTGTTGGAACTCATCGGAATACGGATTTTGGTAACGCTCCTCAAACACCTTTTTCACATCATACATAAGTGAATCGATTACGAAGCCTTCCGCAAAAAGCGCTATCATTTTTTCGTTTTTTTCAGCCGGTAATCCTAAGGGATTTTGAGCAAACTGCATTTCAATATCCTTAGGAGCACGTTGTAGCCTGCTTTCAAATGGGATCTTCTTTAGAAGTGTATCCAGTAGCGCTGAATTTGCTGTATCCGTTGATGACTGGGCGCTGGATAAAAAGGGGATCAAAAATAATAGGCATACTGAAAGAACAGTGCGATGAGGCAGCTTCATTTAATTCGTTATTTGGTTATGTGTATCTCTCTATTATGGCACAAAATCTAACCATTATCTACAAACACAAAAAATTAACATTGATTAAAGTAACGCGATTAATGAGTGAATCATTTTACTATCATAGAAATAAAGTACTATTAGGTCAGGTATATTGTATTGATTTAAGCTAATCCTGCAGGCTTCTGAACTTGTAGGTTTGACGAGAAACCGTTATTGCTAGTTTTTCTGATCTATACCGGTCATGGGTACAAAACGTACCGGTAATTTACGTTCTGTTTCGATCTTCCCGTCTTCTGTTTTGCGAACTCTCAGCAGTCTCTGGGTAAGTCCTGAGTCACCAACAGGGAGCACCATGACTCCGCCCGGTTTAAGCTGTTCAATCAGCGGTTCGGGAATATCATCTGCCGCTGCTGTCAGAATAATGGCATCAAAGGGAGCATGCTCGGGCCATCCTTTGTAACCGTCTCCAATTTTAGTTTCAATGGTATGATATCCGAGGGACTCAAAGCGTTCTCTTGCCTGCTTGCCGAGTTCTTCTACGATTTCTATAGTAAATACATAGGGAGTTAGTTCCGAAAGTATGGCTGCCTGGTAACCGCTGCCTGTACCGATTTCAAGCACCTTTTCCCCTTCATCAAGCTCAAGCAGCTGGGTCATATAGCCCACAATATAGGGCTGGGAAATGGTCTGTTGATATCCAATGGGAAGTGGCCTGTTTTCGTAGGCATTACTCCTTCTGTCTTCAGGGACAAACAAGTGTCGAGGGACCTGCCTCATGGCTTCAAGAGTGGCTTTATCGGTTACTCCTCGCCCTTTTATGGCTCTTTTTACCATTTGGTAACGTTCTTCACGCCGCTCGGAAAATCGTGGTTTTTCCCATTCTATGGTATCTTGCATTGCAGCAGTCACCTTGTTATTCAGTTTATATCGTTTTGCTGCTTCTATAGGTCGAAAGTTGGGAATAGCACTTAGAAAAACAGCAAGTACTGCGGAAACGATAGTAATTATACCGGTATAAATATTCATAGCCATTAGCCGATTTATCTTGTACTCATAAAAACAAAGTGGTGGATCTATTAGTTCAACGTTTCATTGGTTTGCTTGCCTTTTCGATGCGCAAGAAGTAACATAAAACAGTTTCAAGAAATAGGCTTTTTTATGGATTATAATGAACTTCAGCAGAAAATTGATCACGCCCGTAGTTTAAGTCACGATTCTCTACCCGAGCTACCCTATGTTGATTTCAGGGAGCTGTTGGAAAAGAGAATGACGGAGTCTGAATCGTACCTGGTATATATCGATGAGAATGACAACCGCAGAGAATTTACCTACAGGCAATTTTGTGACAAAGTGTATGGTGTTGCCAGGCATCTTCAAAAACACGGTCTGAGACGGGGCGACCGGGTAGCTACGATTTCCCATAATCACTGGCAAACGGTTGTACAATATTTTGCATCCTGGCTATTGGGGCTGGTGGTTGTTCCGGTTAATCTGGGGGAGGATGACGAAAGAATTGCCTACATCCTGGAAAATGCCAAGGTGGAACTGGCGTTTATACGAAAGGAATACCGCGGGCGTATCAGCAATATATTCCGGGATAACGATGCGCTGAAGAATGTCGAGACCATTTTGTGCGAAGAGACTGTGTACAATTATTGGGATAAAGAGGGTGAGCTTAAACTGGAAGACGGCAGCCTTGCCGAATCTGAAGCGCTCATCGTATATACTTCCGGAACTACCGGTCCGCCGAAAGGAGTGGTGCTGAGTCAACGCAATCTCCTGGAAGATGCTCGTTCTATTGCCGAATGGCATGATATTGATGCTGATACAAGAATGATGTGCGTGCTGCCAATTCACCATGTGAACGGGACGGTGGTAACCTTGCTGACTCCTTTTCTGGCCGGTGGATCTGCGGTTCTCAACCAGCGATTTCGGGTAAAAGCTTTTTTCCCAACCATCAGGCAAGAGGAGGTGCATATTGTAAGTATGGTACCAACTCTGCTGCAATATTTAAACAGCCACTATGCTGAGCAAGACTATAAAACATGCGCTAGTCTGCGACACGTAATCTGCGGTGCCGGTCCGTTAACGGTTAAGGTAGCAGAGACCTTTGAAGAACGCTTTGGTATTCGAATTATTCACGGGTATGGTCTCTCGGAAACTACCTGCTACTCCTGTTTTTTGCCGTTGGATATTCAGGATAGAGAACATAAGAAGTGGCGCAGTGACTTTGGTTATCCGAGTATAGGAGTGCCCATCCCGGCAAATGAGATGGAGATTCATGATACCGAAGGGAATCCGGTGGGGGAAAACGAGCGGGGCGAGATCGTCATTCGGGGTGTGAATGTGATGCTTGGCTATTACAACAACAAGGAAGCTAATGAAAAGGCCTTTAAGTACGGATGGTTCAGAAGCGGGGATGAGGGGTTCTACGTTAAGGACGATGAAGATCGCCCCTACTTCTTTATTACCGGACGCATCAAGGAACTGATCATACGCGGAGGGGTTAACCTGGCCCCTCTGGAAATTGATGAAGTAATCAATAAGGCTCCCGGAGTTAAGGCTGGCATCGCTGTGGGTTTTGAAAACGATTGGTATGGGGAGGAGGTAGGAGCCTATGTACAGCTAAAGGAAGGCGCTAAAAAAGATGAAGAAGCCATCCTGGAATTCTGCAGGGACCATTTGCCCTTTTCCAAGGCCCCGAAAGTAGTAGTCTTCGGAGATGAAATACCGGTGACATCCACAGGAAAGTACCAGAGAAGGAATGTTGCCCATCATTTTGAGGAATGGAAGGAGACGCAGTTTCGGAAGGAGGGGAGTGAGTAGTGAAAAGTGAAAAGTGAGAAGGCAGAAGGCAGGGGTGGAATCCAGAATTCAGAATTCAAAAATCAGAATTTTTTTGACATGAGAGGGGAGATTCCTCAAAAATCAACCAAAACAACCTTGGAAGGGGTAAGATAAAAGATCAGCTTGTTCCAGCATCCAGCATCCAGCATCCAGCATCCGGTTTTCACAATAAAACTTGCACCATTCTTCGTTATTCTATAAAGTTATAAAAACATTTACAGCAAAAAGGTCTCAGAACGGCATCCAAATCATCTAAGGTGGTTCTTATGAACAGTCCTCTACTTACACTTGATCTTTTCACCCAGGTACAATCAGACTACGAAAAACGGCAGTATAAGGTGCTATCCGCTCTCAAACGCATTTCTGAAGACTTCCAGCATAATAAAATTTACCCGCACCTAAGCAACCTGGCAGAGCTCTATCATACGCTTGAAGATATCCGAAAGCGACTCAACGACCTTCGCAGTGAATTCCCAAAACGCATCAAAAAAGTCGATTTTGTCAACCAGGAGATCGAACATGAGATTGTTTTTGTGGACGGATCCGACCTTCAAAAGGTGGAGGAACTGATAGAATGGGCACTGCCACATATCAAAGCCAAAATCGAGGAAGGTAAAACAATTTACGAATTTGTGAATGAAAAGATTTTCCTTGAGGAGGTTGGCATCATTCCCAATTATATTGATGAGGGTTACTTTTTTGTGCCGGATAATGAAGAGGCAAAGCTGCTCCTTTTTGAATATGAGGTCTCCATCTTCCAGAGTGCCAAGGATCAGTATCGTTCACTTAAAACGCAATTTTTAAAAGCCCTGGGACAGGGACGGGCCATGAGATCCCCGAATTCCATCAAACTCGATCTGATCAACGAATTCAAAAAACTCCCGAACCCGGCGACCTACGCCTTCCAAACCGACCTGGATTTCCCATTCAACGAAACGGTACTGCCTGTCGTAAAGCGTAAGCTCATTAAGCAGTTGTATGAATAGTCTTGAGTCGTGAGTCTTGAGTTGTAGGTAAAACTCTTAGTGTAAAGTCTTTGAAAACGAGTACACCATTTTTTGAAGTTCGGTTATTTCGTCGCTAAGAATTTCTTTCTCAGAATTATTCAAGTAATCTAAATTAGCAGCAATAGTCAGCTGTGTTTCGAGCTCATATAACGATCCGTAAGCAATGCTAAGGAATCGATTGAAGTCTTTCTTGGTATTTCTACCTGCACCTTCTGCAATATTTGAGCTAATTGATACAACACATCTTCTTATTTGGGCACACAACCCAAATTTCTCATCGGGTGGAAACTTAGATGTTATCCCATAAATTTCAGTCGCCAAAGCAATAGAACGTTTCCAAATATGTAAGTTTTTGAATCTATTCATTTTTCGATTATCAATGCCTAATTGTAAGACCGTCCAGAAAGCAAATCCTTACAATCAGGTGATAAATACATTCTTAAGACTCAAGTCTCAAGACTCAAGACTCAAGACTCATGACTCACGACTAATAATCATCAACGTACACCGCGAGACGCAGACCAGTTTGCCCTCTTCGGTGTGTATCTTGACCTCCCAGACATGGACTTTTCTGCCGGTTTTAACAGGCACCGCGGTACCGATCACCTTTTCTCCTTTTTTTATAGCCCGTATATGATTTGCATTGATTTCAACACCTACTGCCGTCTCAGATTCCCCGGCATGAAGCCATGCACCGATAGAAGCCAGGGTCTCGGCAAGAGCCACTGAAGCCCCGCCATGCAGGATTCCGAAAGGCTGAACGGTATTTTCATTGACGGGCATGGATCCCTTGACCTCATCTTCTTTAAATGATAGAAACTTTATACCAAGAGCATCGCCCATGTTCTTTTGGGAGACATCCATGAAGCGATCCACTTTATCCCTGATTTTTTCTTGTACGTACATAGTGGTCTATTTGGCTATTTATGGCTAAATGAATGGCAGAAAGTAATTAATATTTTGAATAGACTTTTAAAAGTTTAACATTCCTTTAACTTACCTGTATCAATTATCAACATAACTTAAGTGAGCTATGGTTTACGATCCAACAACGATAATTGCTGAGATTGACAAAGGTCTTGAGCGCTATGAGGGAGATAATTTTATTTTTACCAAACGGAATGGGGAGTGGTATAAGACAGGAATAGATGAGTTCAAGGAAAAGGTTAGGAATTTTGCGCTGGGTTTGTACGAACTGGGAGTTCGCAGGGGTGACAGGGTAAGTATTCATTCAGAGAACTCAGCAGAATGGGTAATCTGCGATCAGGCAATTTTATCACTGGGTGCGGCTAATGTCCCCATTTATACCACGCAACCCGGTGAACAGATCAAATATATACTTGAAAATTCAGGTTCTAAGGTTCATATAGTATCCAATGATGAACTGTTTGCGGATTCCAAGCCACTGATGAAAAGCATTGAGAATGTTGAGGCTGTCATCACCCTATTCGGTTCCAAGCACAAAAAGCTGAAGACTTTTGAATCGATCCTTGAAATGGGTCGAAAGAAGCATGAGGAATCGCCAAATCTTTTTGAAGAACTTAAAAGTGAGATAAGTCCTGATGATCTCGCTACCCTGATTTACACATCCGGCACCACCGGAGATCCAAAAGGGGTAATGCTAACTCATAACAACATTGGCTCGAATTTGCTGGCATCCTTGGAGAGAGTACCTTTTGATGATGACGTTAAAGAGGGCGAACAAATGCTCTCTTACCTTCCTTTATCACATGTCTTCGAGAGGCTGATTTCCTATATGTACCTCTCCCTGGGTTACCCGATCTATTATATCGAGGGTATCGACGAAATCAGGGATGACTTCAGTTATGTGAAGCCCTTTTTTATTGCGACGGTACCGCGACTGCTGGAAAAAATTCATACCGGTATTAAGGTCAAAGGACAGGAAATGAGCGGCGTCAAGAAGCAGCTCTACTATTGGGCCATTAATCGTGCCCTGGATTATGACCCTGAAAATCCGCCATCGGGTCTTGCTGCAGTTCCCCACAAAATTGCTGACAAACTGGTCTACTCAAAGATTCGAGAACTATTTGGTGGGAGACTACTTGGTTTTATCAGCGGGGGTGCGGCACTTTCACCTGAAATTTTCAAATTCTTCAATGCACTGGGACTCTATTGCGGACAAGGATATGGTCTTACCGAAACATCACCGGTTATCTCCGTGACGGATTCTGATCACATGAGGATAGGGAGCTCCGGGACACCGTTATCGAATGTGGAAGTCAAGATTGGTGAAGATGGTGAGATCCTTACCAAAGGACCGCACGTTATGCAGGGCTACTACAATAATGAGGAAAAAACCAAAGAGGTGATGACCGATGACGGCTGGTTTAAAACCGGCGACATCGGCAAACTGGAGGATGGCTATCTCTTCATTACCGATCGTAAGAAATCGGTCTTTAAGCTTTCAACGGGTAAGTATGTGGCCCCTCAGGTTATAGAAAATAAGCTGACAAACAGTGGTTACATCGATCAGGCTATGGTGGTAGGGTACAAACGGAAATTCTGCTCAGCCCTTATCGTACCTGATTTCGGAAATATCGAAAAACGTCTAAAAGATAAAGGCTTTTCTGTACCTGATAATATCAATGAGGATGATAAGGTAAGAGTGCGTATACAGAAGGAAGTGGATAAGGTCAACAGGGAGCTCTCACCCTGGGAAACGGTAAAGAAATTTGTTCTGCTGGATAAACCATTTTCAATTGATTCAGGGGAGCTGACACCTACCTTGAAAGTCAAGCGTTCGGTCGTAAAAGAACGCTACCAGGAACAGATTGATTCTATGTATGAAGAGGAATAGTAAAACGCAATAAGCTGAATTTATAATAGCCACTGATTTACACAGATTTTTTATAAGTGGTAAATGCATCATTTGATAAATTTTGGTATTTGGTTGACCTAGACAAATAACCAAAGTCTGTGTTATCTGTGGCCCAAAAAAGAGTTTTATGTCAAAGAATCCATATTCTATTCGCAAGGTTGCTGTATTGGGATCAGGAACGATGGGGAGCCAGATTGCTGCTCACTGTGTCAATGCAGGTCTTGAGGTGACACTTTTGGATCTTAAGAACGACGGTGACAAGCCAAACAAAACCGTCGAGGAGAACATCAAGAAACTGACCAAGATGAATCCCGATCCTCTGGGACTGCCGGAATATGCCCATCGCATTAAACCGGGTAACTTTGAAGATGATCTGGAGGATGCCGTAGCGAATGCCGACTGGGTTTGTGAAGCCATCATTGAAAAAATGGACATCAAGAAAAATATGATGTCCCGTATTCAGGAGTCTATGAATAAGGGTACCATCATCAGTTCCAATACTTCCGGCTTGCCCATCGGAGATATCGGGGAAGATTGCAGCGAAGAGTTTCAGAGACATTTTTTAGGGACCCACTTCTTTAATCCTCCAAGATATATGAAGCTGTTAGAGGTTATACCTACCGATAAGACCTCAGCTGAAGTAGTAGACTTCATGTCCCGTTTTTGTGAAAAAACATTGGGCAAGGGAGTCGTAAAGTGTAAAGACACTCCAAACTTCATTGCCAATCGCATCGGTATCTTCTCCATGGCGAGTATTATGCCTTATTTCTTTGATGGAAGTTTCAGGGCGGAAGAGATCGATTTTCTGACCGGAACACTGACCGGATATTCCAAGGCGGCAACATTTCGCACGGCCGATATGTCCGGATTGGATGTCATCAGTCACGTAGCCTCAAACCTCTATCCTGCCATTCCTGGCGATGAACGCCGGGAAGTATTCAAACTTCCGGAGGCTTTTCAGAAGATGGTAAAGCAAGGGAAGCATGGTAATAAGGCGGGTGAAGGCTTCTACAAGAAAGTACAGACCGAATCAGGTAAAGAATATAAAGTTATCGATCCGGCAAGCTTTGACTATGAGTCGCAAATAGAACCGGAATTCGAAAGTGCAAAAAAAGCTAAAAAGGAACATCGCACTTCGGGAGGACGCTTGAAATATATGGTCCATCAGGATGACAAAGCAGGCCGTTTTCTATGGGACATTCATTGTGACCTTCTGCTATATTCGGCTAATCGCATACCGGAGATAACTGACTCTTTGGAATCCATTGATCGCGCGATGAAGTGGGGATTCAATTGGGAGTTGGGACCCTTTGAGCGTTGGGATGCTATTGGTGTGCAGGAATCTGTGAAACGCATGCAGGAAGAAGGCAGAGACGTACCCAAACCAGTTCTGGAGATGCTGGATTCGGGTAGAAAACAGTTCTATGATAAAGATAAAGGTACAGTCTTTAACCTGGCTACCGGCGAAGTAGAATCCCTAAGTCCTCCTGCCCATGGTGCCGTTACGGTATCCTCACTAAAAGCAGAAGGCAAAGAAGTTATGGGCAATGACAGCGCCGGTCTTTATGATCTGGGTGACGGAGTGGCTCTATTTGAGTTCAGAACCAAACAGTATACCCTGGGCTTTGAGCTTGTGCAGACCCTTCAGGAAGCCTGTGAAAAAGTAAAGCAGGATTTTGATGCACTAGTAATAAGTCATGACGGTGATAATTTCTCATACGGCGCCAATCTCATGGAGGCAATGGGAGCCTGGCAGCAGGGACAAAAAGACCAGGTAAAGCAGGCAGCCAAGAATTTCCAGGATACGGCAGTCGGGCTGCGCTACCAGCCTTTTCCGGTGGTCGTTGCACCATTTGGCCGGGCCTTAGGAGGAGGAGTCGAGTTTATGCTTCATGCCGACAAAGTAGTGGCTCATCATGAACTCTATGCCGGACTTGTTGAAGTCGGCGTGGGCTTGATACCTGCGGGTGGCGGAACCAAAGAGATGCTCAAAAGAACTATGGACAGTCTTGTAGAGGACGAGCAGGTGGATCCTATTCCCAACATTAAAGAGATTTTCAAAACCATTGGAATGGCGAAGGTTTCTGAAAGTGCTCAGAAGGCAAGAAATTTAGGGTATCTCAGGGATTCTGATGTAATTGTGATGAACAGAGATCTGTTGATTGCAGCGGCCAAAGAAGAGGCAAGAACCTTGGCCGTTGTAGGATATCAGCCCCCGGCCAGGCCTGACATTAAAGTTATGGGTAATAAAGGATTGAGCTCTTTAAAACTGATGCTCTATATCATGCATGAGGCTGAATTTATTACCGATTATGACAAAGTGGTTGCCGGTAAAGTGGCCTGGGTGATGAGCGGGGGTGAACTGAGTGAACCACAGGATGTCCCTGAAGAGTACCTGCTCAAGCTGGAAAGAGAAGTATTTATGGAATTGTTGGAAGATGAACGTACTCAGGCTAGAATTGAGCATATGCTCAAAAAAGGTAAACCGCTAAGAAATTAGAACTAAATAGAACACGGATGACGCAGATTTAGCGGATTTTATTGATTTATGAAATCATTATCTCTGATCCGTGTCATCTGTGTTTCATTTTTACTCATTACTAATTACTCTCTACTATTATGACTGAAGCTGTAATTGTTGCTGCGGCGCGAACACCGACCGGAAAAGCTAATAAAGGATCTCTTCGCTTTACTCATCCCGATACGCTGGGCGGAGAAGTTATCAAAGACCTGCTACAAAGAGCTCCTTCTCTGCAACCGGAAATGGTTGATGATGTAATTATGGGCTGTGCCTTTCCCGAGGCTTCCCAGGGATTGAATATTGCCCGACAGTGCGCCTTGCTGGGCGGATTGCCTCCTTCAGTGCCTGCAGCAACGGTAAATCGATTCTGTTCGTCAGGGCTGCAAACCATTGCTCAGGCTTCCGAACGCATACTCTCGGGAAGTGCCGATGTCATCATAGCCGGAGGTGTGGAATCGATGTCACAAGTACCTATGGGCGGTTATGTAGTGCATCCTAACCCAAAGCTGGTAGATAACTACCCGGAAATTTATATCAATATGGGTCTAACAGCTGAAAATGTAGCCGACAAGTATGATATCAGCAGGGAAGACCAGGATGCATTCGCTTATCGAAGCCATATGCGGGCAATTGATGCCTGGGAAAATGACCTGTTTGAAGGCCAAATCACACCTATTGAAGTTAAGGAGAAAAGGGTGACCTCCTCCGGTGAAATAGAGGAGGAGAGCTTTACTTTTGAGCAGGATGAGGGTCCCAGAAAGGATACTTCCAAGGAAGTACTGGCTAAATTGAGACCGGTATTTAAGCAGGGCGGAAGCGTTACCGCAGGCAATTCCTCACAAATGAATGATGCTGCAGCGGCGGTGCTCGTTATGAGTAAAGAGAAAGCTGATGAACTCGGACTGGAGCCGATGGCCAGATATGTAGGCTTCTCAGTTGCCGGTGTACCACCTGAGATTATGGGTATCGGACCGGTAGAAGCTATTCCCAAAGTCTTAAAGCAAACCGGTATTTCTCAGGAAGACATTGACCTGATAGAATTAAACGAAGCATTCGCAGCTCAATCGCTGGCCGTTATCCATGAGCTTGATTTGGATGAAGAGATTGTAAACGTCAATGGAGGTGCCATTGCCATGGGACATCCGCTGGGATGCACAGGTGCCAAACTCACTACACAGATACTGTATGAGATGAAACGGCGCGGTTCAGCCTACGGCATGGTAACCATGTGTGTGGGAGGCGGTATGGGCGCTGCCGGTATATTTGAGAATTTAAACTGATTATTTCATTGAGATTTAAGACACTTTAGAAGTTTTCTAAACCTTTAATCTCACCAAAGGCAATTTACATATGTTCAAAGAAGACACCTTACAGGATAAAACGATACTGGTAACCGGCGGCGGCAGTGGATTGGGGCTGGAAATGGCCAAAAAATTTGCTTCCCTTGGAGCAGGAATTGCTATTTGCGGACGAACCGAATCAAAACTGATGAATGCCGCTAAAGAGATTGAAGAAAAAGGAGAGGGACAAGTAGAAACCTATGTTTGCGATGTAAGGGACTATGAACGAGTAAAAGAAATGATCGGTGAGATTACCGAAGATTTCGGTGGTATGGACGGCTTGGTCAATAATGCGGCAGGGAATTTTTTGGCGGCTTCGGAGGATCTGACACCCGGCGGTTTTAAAGCCATTATTGACATTGTGCTTCACGGCTCCTTTAACTGTACTCACTGTTTCGGTAATTATTTGATTGATAATGACCGCAAAGGCAATATCCTTAGCATTGTAACCACCTATGCTGAGAATACGGGATCTGCGTTTGTGCTTCCATCGGCATGTGCCAAATCGGGAGTATTGACTATGACCCGCTCTCTAGCTTATGAGTGGGCTACCTATGGTATTCGGCTGAATGCCATTGCTCCCGGACCATTTCCAACAGAAGGTGCATGGACCAGACTGGTACCTGATGAAAGTTTTGAAGAGAAATTTCTATCCAAGATTCCCGCCGGCAGATATGGAGAGCCGGAGGAATTGGCAAATCTTGCAGCTTTTTTGATGTCAGATATGTCGCCTTACCTCACAGGTGATTGTATTACCATCGATGGCGGGGAACGCCTTACTGCCGGGCAGTTTAACTTTATTGACCAGTTGGCTCCAAGAGAAAAGCTCAAACAATTTTTTAATGCGATGAAGCCCGGTGGGGAGAAGAAGTAGTAACTTTACTTTTGAAATTCTAAAAGCTTTAGACGTTTTAGCTGAAGAGCAGGGCCAATAACAAGATCAAAGAGATGACAGATATGTAGAAGAGCTTTGCTTCTTTTTTAGGGCTTTTCAGGTTGAGCACTTTTTTGAATATGAAGTGGTCAAATCCCCTCTTGTAATATTGCTCATATAACTTGTCCTTCATAAAGACACCTCCTGAATGTGGCAGATCAAAAGAGGTTAATGTGTAAACTATTGTTTATTAATATATTGCATCCATCTTTAATAACTAAGAATTTAGGCATTTGTTTCTTCTAATGTTAAGGAATTGTTAACAAGGCATAAACCATTTAATATCAATTACTTATGATTTGTTAAAGGTACTCATAGCTTTGTTAAATATACTCCAATGTTAACTTAATGTTAACAAATCTGTGCGGAGGGTAGGTGTTTTTACCTATCGAGTGGCTAGAGCAGGCGATCTTTAATTCTTGAAACCTCGTTAGCCAGTTTCAACAAATCATACCCGTTAAACTGGGTGGCTTTATTCAGTTGAATGGACTTCAGGAACTGGGTTGACGCGATTTCAGCGGCACGAGTAGCATCAAACGACTGCTTTTCGAAAAATAGATGCTGTTGGTCATTATTCTTACCAAGGCGCACCGATTGGGAATGGACATCGCAGTCGAGCAAAAAAGTCTGATCGGCAGCAAATCGCTGGTGCCGGTTCGTCGAAGAGCAGGAATTAACAAATATATTGGCAGTAGCACCGCTGTCGAAACGAAGCAATAGATGAATAGCACGGTCTTTTCCTGCCTGAAGATTAACGGTATTTACATCAATATGATGTACATTTCCATTGATCCATTTCAGACTGTATGCCAGTTCATCTATCCAGTAATAATCAAGTGAGTGATTGTTTTCCAGGAATTGCGTGTAGCTTATCTCCCTGACTATGTTAAGGAAGGTAGGCTTGGAAACTTTCTGACTCATCCATTGAGAAGCGGGGGCAAAGGTTGGCCAATGGGCAAACTGAAGCAATACATTAGCTTCTTCTGCTGTATGATATATCTTCTCAATATCGGACTGTGAGGTGGGAAGACTAGAAACCATAAACGAATGATATCCCATGCGAATGGCCTTCAGCAGGATGTTTACCTTGTCATCGCTGTCTTCAAGAATCAGGCAGGCATCCACGTCACCGATATCCTTGATATGTGCTGTAATGACAACTTCTTTTACGCTGCGATGTGGACGAAGGTGCTCTTCCCAGGCTACAGCCCTATCAGCAGGTCCGACGATTCCTATTTTCATAGTTAAGATATTGGGTAATAGTGGATTGCAATAATTGCGAATCTACCCATTAATATCAACAAAGGAAGGAAAACTAAATAAAAAAGACGAGCCATGATTCATGACTCGTCTCAGGTAAAAAGGATCTCTTGTATTATTCCGGCATTACGAGTGCCAAAATAAAGTATAGCAATACCGGGCTGCCCCAGCCGAGGAAAGTCAAGATGACAAATATGATTCTGACAATAGTCGGATCCCACCCGAGATATTCGGCAATACCGCCGCACACTCCGGAAATCATTCTGTCAGTTCTGGATTTCTTTAATCTTGCACTCATAATCAGGTTTATTTACGGGATTTTCGTTTATCATCTATACCTTACGTGAACTCAGTCAAGTTGTTTCAACTGATTTGAAATTAAGGTAAAAGGACAGACTGAAGTAATAAATTGGGAAAATGAAGGAGCTATAAATCAGGTACAGCGGGGATTCCTGGAACAATATCATCAAGGCAATCAACTGCAGCGCAAAGATCGATCCCAATACGAGGGTAAACTTCTTTAGAAACGAAGTCCGGCTTGGATATATAAACTTGATAGGTAAAAAAGTAGTGACAGCGAAGATCAACATAATAGCCGATGCAAATTCAACCGGCAGATTGAGCATGAAAATGTAGAAAACGACAATATTCCAATACGAAGGAAAACCAAGAAAATAATTGTCGGAAGTTTTGGCTTGAATATTTGAAAAACCGAAAGCACTGGAAATAGCACAAATAATTAGTACCCAAATGGGTATCTGCATGGTAGCATAGATCCAGACAAAAGGTGCAATAGTCCAGGTAATAAAGTCGATGATATTGTCCATCAGTGCCCCGTCGATTTTCGGGGCATAATCCTTTACATCGAAATAACGTGCCAGTGAACCGTCTACGGCGTCAACAAAAACTGCGGCACCAAGCACCCATATGGCTTCCTTATAGAAACCATCAAAGGTTAAAAGGATAGCCCACAAGCCTAGAGCGGCACCTAAAGCTGTAAATAAATGAACTCCATAAGCCGGAATTTTCACGCTGTGTTTTCTGGATTATTCGTTATCCCGTTATTTATTGTTTCAATAAAATAAAAAAAGCGGAACCTTCGAAGTTCCGCTTTTAAAATATTGAAAAAGAATCAGCTGTTAGGCGTCGTCTTTCTGGAGCTTAAAGACTACGGGCAGGGAGTATTGCACGCGTACAGGTTGTCCCTTTTGATAACCGGGCGTGAATTCCGCTTCTTTAACCACTCTCAGTGCTTCCTCATCAGCACCGCCGCCGATGCCTTTGATGATCTGGGGGTTTTCAACCTGACCCTCTTTATTTACGATGAATTGTACGATAACACGGCCTTCAATTCCCGCTTTACGGGCCTCTTCGGGATACGTTATGTTGCTCATCAAACTTTGCATTCCACCTTTGAGCTCGGGCATTTGTTCGACAACCACGAAGTGATCATCTTTTGCTGAAGAACTCTCGGTTTTGGTTCCCGGAGCCGGTGGTGCTTTCAGGTCGTTGAAGGCTGTTTCTCTGTCGAGTAATTTAAATTCAATGACCCCGTTTTGGGCTTTGGGTCCATATTCTTCGATGGCTTTTTCGCCTTTCAACACATTCAGCGATTCAATGTACTTCGTTTTTACGGCGGACAGCTTATTTCTGGTTACTTCATCTTCAATGATTTCACCGTCCAATACATACAATGGACTCATTCCGTCCTGAGATGCTGAAATCTTAGCTTGGGCATTTTCGATATCACTGTTTCGGATACCGCTGTCTTGTATGTCGGTACATGCCATGATTCCTGTCATGAAGAGTGCAGAAAATAGCGTGATATAGAAGCTTGTTTTAAACATCGTATGTTTATGATTTTGGTTACTCATAATTTGAATTCGCTTTTTGAGAGTTGATGTTGGTACAGCCATGCTTACAGCCGGAGTTTTGCTGAACGTTTGTTTTCCTGCCAACTCAAACAACAGTTGGGCATAGGATTTTCTTGAAATTGTATCGTCCGAAAGTACCTCACTGTCACAGGATATTTCCCGGTATTCCTTAAACCCGGCATAAAGTTTATGAATGATGGGATGGAACCAGAAGAGAGCTTTTATAGTCATTAATACAGCATTCAAGGCATAATCATGGTGTCTGATGTGCATCAGTTCATGCCGTATAGCCAGATTCAGCTTCTCGGATGACTGATCTTTAAGGTGATCCGGTATTACAATCACCGGCTTTTTCCACCCATATGTAAAGGGTACGTCCACTGAATCGGAAAAGGATAGGTACACCGGTAATGACAGTTTTTTACAGATGCGTGTATTGCTGGTTGATAATTCTAGAATAGACTCGATGGGTCTTTTGGGGGTACTTTTGGCAAAAATACTGAGAGAGATAAAATCAGCTGCCAGTTTTAACAGTAGAATAAGTGCGACTGTCCCAAGAGCGAGTATAGCAGCGCCACCCCAGAATGCAGGATCCATATAGAAGGATGTTTCCTGCATTTTAGCAGCAGCCGGTATCACAATTGGGTTCTGAATGACGATGAACTTAGTAGCAAAGGATCCGGCTGTTTCTCCAAAAGTGTGTAGCCAATGATTCATCAGCGCAGCCAAAAGTCCGATAGGAAGAGCCAGAATCAAAGCAATGTGTCCGTGATACCGGAAGATCGCATTTAGGTTCTCCGAATATCTCATCATTGCCAAAGCCAGAAGACTCATTGCGGTCCATAGAACGATCGGAAGAAGCAGTAAATCAAAACCTGTTGAACCAAGATTTTGTAGTGTATTGATTATATCCATGTCATTCCTCCTTCATGTTATTGATCAGCTTCAAAATTTCTGAACGGTCGGTATCAGAGAGCTCTTCACCTTCCACCAGGGTCTGAACGAGTTCGGTAGGGGATCCCTTAAATACTTTTTTGACCAGCTCTTTCACCAGGTTGAAGCGGACGGATTCAGGTTCCTGTGCCGGACTATAGACATAAGTGACACCATCTTTTCGGTATTTCAGGTATCCTTTATCAGCTAGATTTTTCATAACCGTCATTACGGTGGTGTAGGCAACCTGTCGATCATTCATGATGCGTTTCTTCACATCTTTCACGGTAGCTTCACCCATTTCCCATACATGGTGAAGCACTTCCATTTCGGTTTCGCCCAGCGGAGTCAGTGATTTTTTCATGTTATTTTCTCAGTTTAACTAATTAGTTAATACTAATATAATAGTATTAATGTTTGAATGTCAAATTTGAATTGGAACTAACAGGGGACAGGCAGTTTGATATACGAATACTAAGTGGTTTTGTTTGGAGGTTAGAAGAGCGTAGGGATGCTTCTTTGGATAAAAATAGAACAAATGAGCAGAAAGTTGCTTTATTAGATAACTGCCTTCGTAGGTTTCGCTCCTAAGGGGGGAGTCCGGTGTAGTCCACCTCATGGTGCCCACACCTTAAAGCTAATTAGCGTGTATTAAACTAAAGCCTGTACCAAAGGTAACTTCTTCCCGGATCCCTAAAGGGTTCTCAATTTTTGCATACTTCGTTGTAACTCTGCAAAGGAAAATCAGCAATCACATACTCAATTGTTCCAAAGTGAGTTTCAGCCTATAGTAATCGTTCCGCCATAGTTATAGCCTCGTATGCGGAAGAGGCTTCATGCACTAAATCAGATTCCAGGCTTTGCAAGAAGTCAAGGGCATTTTTGGACTGGTTCAATAGAATCACATCTTTTCCTGCTTTTAAAGCGAGCATAATCTCTGATAGGGTACCGGCACCTGTTCCACAGGCAATGATCACATCGGAAGAGAGCACATTGATATTGTTCCGGGCACTTCCCATTCCTGTTACAATTGGGATATCCACGTGCAGGGACATCCTGCTGCGATCCTTATCGGGCAGAACGCCCACGACCAACCCGTCTTTTTCCGATGCACCCAGGGATGCTGCGTCCATCACACCCACATTCCGCCCACCCGTTAACAGTACCCAGCTTCTTTGTCCAATTAATTTGCCAAGCTCATAAGCAATCTGGAGGTCCTTCTCTTCAGGTTCATTACCCGGACCCATTACACCAATAATTGTTTTTGCCATAGAATCTCTTTCTAATCGGTTGGAACTCTGATGATGCTAAAGCTATTGCACAGGTAAAATACAAATTGCGGTAGAAGAATATGGAGAAAAGAGATTATTTGAAAGAAATTGATGGTGTCATTGAGGAAGCTGATCCGGCGGATTATGACAAAGCAGTTTTAATATTGCCGGACCAGATCAATCTGAATGTTTGGCCGGAATGGATCCATGATGAAAAACCGCTGCTTATATTAATTGAATCCTATCCTGTTCACCGGACTCTTCCATATCACAAAAAGAGGCTGACTTACCTGCTGAGCTCCCTGCGTCACTTTGCGGTGGAGTGTTCGAGTAATGGATTTCCCGTGCATTACCAATCGACTGACCAACACTACGATAAAGTTCTGAAAGATATCCTAGACGGGAATAAGGAGTTGGCACTCAGCTTTATGAATCCTTCGGAATGGGATAGCAGGGAAAGACTGCAGGAATTAAGAAAAAAATACGAGAACCGTGTTACGAAAATATCCAACACCTTCTTTTTTGCGGATCCCGATGATTGGAAGCAGAAAATAGAGCCCGGTTATCGGATGGAGTACTTTTACCGGGATATGAGGAAGAAAACCGGATATTTGATGAATGGTGATGAGCCCGAAGGCGGGGAATGGAATTACGATGAAAACAACCGGGAATCGCTCCCGTCCGGCTATGATATCCCCGAACCTACCCGTTTTCAACCTGATGATATTACGCTTGAAGTAATGGAGATGGTTGATGAAAAATTTCCTGACCATTTCGGGAAGACAGATCATTTCTACTATGCTACCAGCCGTAAACAGGCTATGGAGCTATTGGATGAGTTTATTGACAATCGTCTTGATGACTTTGGTCCCTACGAAGATGCAATGGCCAGTGACGAACCGCTGCTTTTTCACTCGGGGCTGTCACCCTATATGAATAACGGGTTATTATTGCCCTGGGAGATTTGTGAAAGGGCTATTGAGGCGTACCGGGAGAACGATGAGATACCCATAAATTCTGTGGAGGGACTGGTAAGGCAAATATTGGGCTGGCGTGAATTTGTGCATATCTACTACGAAGCCATGATGCCGGAGGTGAGGGATACCAACTTCATGAATTTCAATGAATCACTGCCAAAGATGTATTGGTCCGGCGAAACGCGAATGCACTGCATGAAACAAAGCCTCAAACCGGTTATTGAACAGGGATATTCCCATCACATCCAGCGACTGATGGTATTGAGCAACTTTAGCAATCTGACTAAAACAGATCCTCGAGAGCTCAATGAGTGGTTTAGATTTGCCTATGTGGATGCACACGAGTGGGTAGTTTTGCCTAATGTGCTGGGCATGAGCACTTTTGCAGATGGAGGTGTGCTGGCATCAAAACCGTATGTTTCCAGCGGTAATTATATCAATAAAATGAGCGACTACTGTAAAAGTTGCGAATACAGCATCAGCAAAAAAACGGGTGAGGACGCCTGTCCCTTTAATTACTTGTACTGGAATTTTGTAGACGAACAGCGTGATGCCTTCGAAGAGAGCGGGCGAAACAGCTTCATGGTAAATATGTATGAAAAGAAATCGGAAGAGAACAAGGAAGCCATAAGGAACTCAACAGAGAACTTTCTTGAGCAGCTAAAACGTTATAAGAACTCATAGTAACAGTCATAAAACAGAGACGGATGGAATTTACACAAGTAAGCGATCTTGACTTTAATATTTCGCGTGTTACACTGGGTACCTGGGCCATCGGCGGATGGCAATGGGGCGGTACCAACGAACAGGAATCGATTGATACCATTTTAAAAGCCCTGAACATGGGAGTTACTACTATTGATACGGCTCCTATTTATGGATTTGGAAAAAGCGAAGAGCTAGTCGGAAAAGCTGTCAAAGAATATGGCAACCGCGATGAGATTCAGATTGCCACAAAACTCGGCCTCGAGTGGGATGAGAATGAAAATGTGGAGAGGAACACCTCGCGGGAACGCATTTTGAAAGAGTTCGAAGATTCACTGAGAAGGCTGCAGACCGACTATATTGATATATATCAAATTCACTGGCCGGATCTGAAGAACGATTTTAAAGAGACAGCATCCACCATGCTGCAGCTGCTGGACAGAGGGAAAATAAAAGCAATAGGTGCTTCCAATTTTTCGGTAGAGCAGATGGAAGAGTTTCAAAAATATGCACCTATCCATATTGCCCAGCCGCCCTATAATCTTTTTGAACGCGGAATCGAAAAAGATGTCCTTCCATATTGCAATAAAAATAATATATCACTGCTCACCTACGGCGCACTGTGTCGGGGATTATTGAGCGGAAAAATGGACGAGGATTGGGAATTCAAAAAAGGAGATCTTCGCAAAAATACCGATCCCAAGTTCCAGGGAGAGACCTTTAAAAAACACCTGCGGGCCGTTGACAAACTGAAAGAATATGCTTCTGAGGAACTTGACCAGACCGTACTTAATCTTGCAGTTCGCTGGATTCTGGATAAAGGCGTTGATTCGGCTATATGGGGAGCACGTCGACCGGAACAGGTTACCTTCGATGAAGTAGCCGGATGGAAACTCACAGACAAGCAGATTGAAGAAATCGAATCTATTGTTGAAGAAATCGTTGAAGATCCGATTGCCCCGGCTTTCATGGCGCCACCGGAGTAAGATTCCGATTAAGATCCTATTTACTTGTCATTCCGACCGTAGTGGAGGAATCTCATCCATGTCGACATTAGTGCCTGAATTTTAGCGGTTGAGATCCCTCGGTAAGCTCGGAATGACACCAATTTTTTAGATCAATTAACCTTAATTTAGAAGAGGTCAGCAAATATTATATGCATAACGAAAGGCAATTCTGTCTTCTGACTCCTGACTTCTGAATACTAAACTTACATGCAAAACGTCAACAGCAATCGTGTATTTAAACGCAATAAGAAAGAACCTAACACCGAAGGGGAGTATGTACTCTATTGGATGCAAATAAACCGGCGATTTCAATATAACTATGCGCTGGAGTACGCGGTTGGCTGGGCTAATAAATTAAACAAACCGCTTCTGATCTATGAAGGATTGAATTGTGAATACCCCTGGGCTTCCGACCGTGTCCATCACTTTATGATGCAAGGTATGCAAGAGAACCTGGAAATTGCCCGTAAAAAGCAGCTGAACTACCACTCGTATCTGGAAGATGCTAAGGGAGCAGGGAAGGGGTTACTCTATCAGCTGGTTGAGAATGCCAGCTGTCTGATCACGGATGAGTACCCCGTATTTATCATGCGGGAGCACAATGAGAGGGTAAGTCAGAAGGTGGATATTCCCTATATTACTGTTGATTCAAATGGCATTATCCCGCTCGGATTAACGGAAAAAGATCCATACAGCGCCTACTTTTTTCGAAAAATCATGCAGAAGAACTTTCTGGAATGTTATACACACCCGCCCAAAAAAGATCCTTTACGTGATCTAGAGAATAATAACTCGATTCAATTGACTGAGGATTTTCTAAAAAAGTATCCGTCTGCTGAAAAACCGCTCAAAAACAAGAAATCCTTTATCAGTAATTTGCCGATACGCCATGATATTTCAGTCCTTGAGATTCAGGGTACAAGGCAATCCGCGCTGGGTAAGCTCGGACAGTTTATCAATTACGGTCTCTTGGATTACGATGAGAAGCGAAACGATCCGGATGAGAACAAAACCAGTGGTCTGAGTCCCTGGTTACACTTTGGAAAAATATCGGAATACGAAATTGTCAACGCCGTCCTGGATCATCAACCCAAGGGTTGGGACTTAGACAGTATCAGCTATAACAACGGTTCAACCGGGGGCTTTTTTAATGGGGACCCCAATATCGACGGGTTTCTGGATGAAGTCATTACCTGGCGGGAAGTCGGATTTCATTTTGCGCATCACCGTCCGGATTATGCTGAATTTGAATCACTGCCGGATTGGGCATTGGAGACGCTCAAAAAACATGCCTCGGATCCACGTGATTACGTCTATAGTTTTGAAGAACTGGAACAGTCGAAAACGCATGATGAAATCTGGAATGCCGCCCAGACCCAGTTAAGGGAAGAAGGAATCATTCACAACTACCTCCGTATGCTATGGGGAAAGAAAGTAATGCAGTGGACCCCTGATCCCCGAACCGCACTCGACTATCTCATAGAGCTGAATAATCTTTATGCCATAGACGGAAGGGATCCGAATAGTTATTCGGGCATATTCTGGTGCTTCGGACGCTTCGACCGGGCCTGGCAGGAACGGCCTATATTCGGAAAAACCCGATACATGACTAGTGATAGTACCCGAAAGAAAGTGAAGCTAAAACAATATCTGAAGAAATACGGAAACCAGCAGACTTTAGACGTGTGATTTTGCCGCAGATTTGCACGGATTTAAGGATACGTAGGGCGGTTTGTTTAACCGCTCTAAACACTCTAATGACTATGGCGAATCGTATTTTGTGAGGAAAATTATTTAATAATACTGAGTAGATCCGCGGCTAAAGTTCCAATATCAATTTACTGACCAATTTGGCAAAATCTTCCTTACGGGACTCTGCTGCAATCTTCACCTCTTCATGATCAAGCTTGTCACGGGTGACACCTGATGCCATATTACTGATCAGGGAAATAGCCACCGATTTTAACCTCAGGCGGGCTGCTTCGAATAGTTCGGGAGCGGTCGACATGCCCACAGCATCAGCCCCCATTTTGCGAAATGCTCTTATTTCTGCCTTGCTTTCATAGTTGGGGCCGGTCACATAGATGTAGGTTCCTCTCTGTACCGCAAGACCAAGTCCGGCTGCCAGCTTTCGAGCTTTGTCAGCTAATGGGTAGTGGTTGTAGCGGTGCTGCGGGTATCCCATAGGAGAAATACTCTTATTATGCCTCATCACTGAGTCAATCACCATAAGATCCCCCACTTCAAAATCGGTATTGATGGCCCCCGCTGCATTAGAAATTATCAGTTTATTTACTCCTAATGCTTTAGCAATATAGACGGGAATGGCAGTCTCCTCGAAGTCATAGCCTTCATAGTGATGGAAACGTCCTGAAAAGGCAATGATGTTTTTTCCATTTACAGTTCCCGAGATCAAACGTCCGTCGTGGCCTTTTACAGATGTTGAAGGGAAATGCGGTATATCTTCGTAGTTTATAAACAGCGGATCACTTATGCTCTTCCCAAAACTCCCCAATCCTGAGCCCAGAATGACGGCAGCTTCCGGGTTCTCCGGTATATCTTGTTCTTTCAGGTATGCTACAGACTCGTCAATAAATTCAGGCAGGGACATTGCTATCAATATTTTTTATGCTGTATCCTTTTTCCTTGTCATGATCTGTGAGCTGGAAGAGGGGATGGTGGCTATCGTGATAACCAAGAATAGTAAAATCTTCCTCATAGGCTTTACGGGTTAGCTCTTTTCTCATTTTCATACTCTCTTTTGCATCAAAATCATATTTTGCTGCGAAATTGCGGTTAACCTCACCGCGTGTAGCCAGCACGTCTCCCGCCATCAAATATTTGTGCTCACCGTCGTCATACAACAGTACCTGCGAAAACTCGGTATGCCCCCCGATTTTGTTTATGCTGACGTCATCATACGGATGGTCGGTATCTTCAAGAAATTCAATATCAGCTTTGGCATCTAGGAAATGAATGAATTCAGATTTCTCTTCATCATAATATTCATCCTGATTCAACACTTTCTGCCAGCCGTTGCCCGAAACCCATAATTTTGCCTCTGGGAAGGTCAATTCCCAGTAGCCGGATCCTTTGCCCGCCAGGCCACCAATATGATCGTAATGCAGGTGACTGGCAAAAATATCGGTGATATCGTACTCTGTTAATCCGAATTTAGCAAGGTTTTCCTTGATGGTATCGGTATTTGTGTCTTCTCCGAAGTCACCTATTCCTACATCAAAGAGATAGTTTCGATTTTGACCGGTGATCAGAAAGGGATTGAGAGAAATTTTTAAGGCTCCCTTAGCAGGAGGATCATCTCTGTCAATACGATTGAACTTTTTGTCGAGTCCCACCGAAAAAGTGCCTTCATATAGCGGGTGGCAAATGATGTCATTTTCTTTCATGAAATATTCTATCTAAAAAACTAAGATCAATCTGATATTCTTTGATCAGAGAAAAATTAATTTGAATCCGTCAAACCTGCGTTTACCGGGTTCTATGTATTATCGTTCTCGAAGCGCTCGTAGGCGTCTATGATATCTCTGACCAGCTTATGCCTGACAACGTCTTTTTCATCGAGGTAAACAAAAGAGATACCTTCAATATCCTTGAGAATATTCTGAATAGAAATGAGTCCCGACTCTTCTTTTCGGGACAGGTCGGTTTGTGTAATATCCCCGGTGATGATCGCCCGACTGTTAAACCCAATTCGGGTTAGAAACATCTTCATTTGCATGTTTGTGGCATTCTGGGCCTCATCCAGTATGACAAACGAATTGTTCAGGGTTCGCCCGCGCATGTAGGCAAGTGGGGCAATTTCGATGGTCCCTTTGGCAATATGAAGCTCCAGACGATCGTATTCTATCATTTCTTCCAGGGCATCATACAGTGGCCGCAGATATGGGTCGATTTTTTCACGAAGATCTCCGGGAAGAAAACCAAGTGTTTCACCGGCCTCCACAGCGGGTCGAGCCAGGACTATTTTATTGACTTTTCGTTCTTTCAGTGCCTTAACGGCCAGGGCTACAGAGGTATAGGTTTTTCCGGTACCTGCAGGCCCAATAGAAAAGACAATGTCATTTTTAGCCGATGCTTCCAGAATTTCTTTCTGACCGGGGGTTTTGGCTTTTACGGCTTTACCGTCGTGGGTATTGAGTATGAAATCACCGGTGATGCTTTTATCTCGCAGGGGATTAGTCTCTTCAGGCTCCCGGTCTCCTTTGGTCAGTGCCAAAACGGTTTCAACATCACGCTCTGTCAGGTCACCGTTTCGCTTGGCCATATTTTCAAGCTCGCCAAAAATCTCCCGAAGCTCTTTCAGATCTTTTTCAGGTCCTTTGAGCTTAATGTTGTTGCCTCTCGCAGTAATTACGGTTTCCGGGTAGGCTTCTTCAAGGGTGGATAAATGTTCATCGCCGAATCCAAGTACGATGACCGGCTCTACCTTCTCTAACTGTATGGATTCAATTTCAAGGTTTTGTTGCTCAGTGATAAGCGATCCTCAAAATGTTTAGTTCAAGTTAATAAACCTATAAAATAAGGAAAGTCTCAGAAAAAGTTTAATAACTGGTTGGTATTGTAAAACTAATAGAAACCTACAAATCGAAACACTTCGGTTTTAAACCAGCGTTCCCTTGCCCATGCGTGCTCTCTTGGTCAGATCTTCAATACTTTTGGTAATATTTTTTGCCTTAAAAACGCTGCTACCGGCCACCAGTACATCGGCACCGGAACGGGTTACCTTTTCAATATTATCGATTCCTACTCCCCCGTCAACTTCAATAAGGAATCCGAGCTGTTTGTTTTCACGAATGATGCTCATATCCTTTAGTCTTTGGTAGGTATTCTCAATGAACGACTGTCCCCCAAAACCGGGATTTACGCTCATTATGAGTACCAAATCAACATATTCCAGAATGGGTTCAATAGTAGTCAGAGATGTTGCAGGATTAACCGCTATGCCGGCCATCATATCTTGCTGTTTGATGCTTTGAATGGTACGGTGTAAATGTGGACAGGCTTCCTGGTGGACGGTAAGCTGATCGGCGCCGGCATCGGCAAAAGCTTCGATATACTGATCGGGATTTTCGATCATTAGGTGGACATCCAAAAAGGCATCACTTGCTCTTCCTGCGGCTTCCACGATAGCCGGACCATAACTGATATTGGGAACAAAATGTCCGTCCATGACATCGCAATGAATCCATTTAACCCCGGCATCAGTGCAGGTAGTGATCTCTTCACCGAGTTTTGTATAGTCGGAGGCTAGGATGGAGGGAGCTAAAATGGGAAGTTCGAAGTCCATAATAAGAATCAGTTTTGAATTTGCGAGCTATCGGGGTCGGCAACAAAAGAAGTATCCAGTACGGCACCTGACTCACTCTCTTCTCTGACATCAAACCGCTCGGATACAATCAGTTTAAGAGTTTCCCCTTCGATTACCTTTTCCTGCTTGGGCGTAAAGTCAAGAATCGTATTTGGCGGATATTGTCTGTTTGGTTGGAAACGTATCTCTCCGACACGTAGACCGGCTGTCCTAAGCATCTGCTGCGCTTCTGCCAGCCTTGCCCCAATGATATTGGGTACTGCTACCATTTTCTCACCGAGACCGTCGCTAACGGCTAAATTGACAACGGTACCCTTATTAACCGTTTTGCCGGCCGGAATTGACTGGCGAAGTACACTATTCTTGAATCTAGAAGATTCATAACTGACCGTACCTACTTCCAAGCCATAGTTCTGCAGTTGAATTTTTGCATTTCTAAGGGAGAGATTGACCACTTTAGGAACCTCAACTTTTGGTGTGGAAACCGTATTGACCGTCAGGTAAATTTTCCTGTTGGGTTTGACAATCTCAGAGGCCGAAGGTGTTTGATCAATCACATAGTCGGCGGGATAAGCCGAGTTAGAACGGCGTTCGGACACTTCAAAACGGAGTCCATAGGTGGTCAGGAGGCTGTCGGCTTCGTTAAGAGATAACTTGGTAACATCCGGTACAGTGACGCCCTCGTCGTAATTGGTGTAAGCCGGCATCAATACATAATCCAGTAATAGAATTAAGAGGGCTCCTGCGGCAATCAGCGTGCTGACAGAAGCATAGAATTTTTTGCTGGTAAGTAAGTCTCTAATTTTTTCAATCATATATCTAAAAATACGGCACTTTTAGCTTTTCTTAAAAGTGATATTTTACCGAAAAGCTCTGAAGTTTTAGGGGATTTGCTTCTGCGTTAATACGGTTATTTTTAATTTTAACGGTTAAAAACGCATCAAAAGCAGATACTATATGGTTTAGTACAATTAATGAGAGCATGTTCCCGGCGAGCCGGTAATTATCGTTGAAACGTTCTGCAAGTGAGGATCCTCTGAAAAAGTTGAATGGCATATCCGTACCGTCCCAATTCAATTTATAGGGATTATCCAGGCTCCCGCCATTTTGATTACTTCCAAAATCTCTCCAGCCCGGCCCGTATTGATAATACTTGCTGATCAGTTCATAGTACTGCTGTGATCCGTAATCGGGCATTACGTGGGAAAAATTATTTCCCGACCGGTCCGGATAGATAAAAGGAGTGTTTCGTTCAACCATCCTCAGTAATTCGATATCAACAACGTTCCAGTCTATATCGGTATTGTAGGATGCGCTTAAACCCGTGACCTGATTGCGCAGTTCATCTATGGCACTGTTACTGAGGTTGTTCTGCTCGTAGTAATTAACCAGCCATTTGGCATAAGTGACTACGCTCCAGTTGTTATTGGCAAACTGCTCGTATTGACGCTCCTGTTGCTTGGCATCGTTTAAACGGGTTAGATGAACCGTGAAGAAAACAGCTTCTGCAGCGAGGTAGGCACCGGCACGCAGCCACTTATTGTTTGCAGCCTGTCCCGTGCCGGGTACTATGGCCGAACTCAATAAAGCCAAACCGGGCTTGCTGCGTACCGGGTTCAGCATGGAACCGGATTGCTGCAACGCGCTACTACTCTCATATTTAAAATCAGCCATGGTCAACGGCTTTCTATTATTTTCAGAGAAAACAGTAGATTTGACTGGCTGCGCTATAGCCATAACAGGCAATAGGATAGCAAAAAGCAGTATGTAGAAGCGCAGACTATTCATTATTGAGGACATTAAAATCAAAAGTTAAGCCAAAGTGAAGTAGGAGTTCTCTACCGTAGCTTACCTTGCCTGTGGGGGTTTCTGTGATGAACTCATCAGGTAAAGTAACATCAAATTTATTAAAACCATAAGCGGTACTGATAAATAGCTTTAGCGGGAACAGGTAATAGCTGTTGAAAGCGAAGCGAATCTCGCTCCCAATACCGGTTTTCAGAGATTGATCACTATGCAGGGGACTGTCCCAGGTCGATCCGCCCTCAGCAAATACACGTATGAATATTTTATCCAAGGTATATCTGCCAGCCTGTTGCTTGATGTCAGTCAGTAACGGGAATATATAGGAAAACTGTCCAAAAGCGGTTGTAGAGCCACCAAGAGCAAAGAAAGGATAACTTCGCATGCCGGTGAAACCGCCGATATAATCGAGGTAAAATGAATCATCCGGTTTGTTGAGGTAACTGAAAAAGCGGCTATTGATCTGACCGGTTGTTTGGTCTGAAAATGAAAATCCAAGACGGGTGCTCAATTCTACTGAATGATTGTTCTCGGTGTTGTAGATAGGTGTCAGGCTTCCATCCCTGATCTCGTAATCATCCAGGAGTTTGCCTCTTTCGTAAGTATATTTTAAAAAGGAGCGAAACCCGATAGGGGCGATATCGCTATGTTTATAAGGTCTGAACATTTCAAGTACGTGACTTGCACTTATAAAAGTACCTTTGAAATATTCTGTAGAGGAAGAGGGAATGAATTGCTTAAGTTCCCTTGAAAAAAATCCATCGGTCTGTACTTTGTAGGATGTATATCCTACGCCCAGTTCCACAAGATTGCTTTCATCGATTTTACTTCGAAGAAACAGGTCGGCCTCCCAGATATTATAGGCAATGTCGGCATTGAGGGTATCCGGCAAACACGAGGTACAGGGAAACTCTTCAATAGAGAGACCATTATCTACATTGCGCCTCAGGTTATAGAGTTCGAGAGAGATAGTGGGAGACCATCTCTTTTTAATAAAAGGAAGTCCTTGGTACTCGGTTATCAGAAAGAGATCGCGATCCAAATCAGAAAGCCTGGAAGGACTAAAAAAGTCCCCGATACCATCTGCCGACCTGGAGCCGAATCCAAAGAGGGCACCCCCGAATATGGAAAGCTTGTCAATAACTTCCCTGGAGCTGATATATGTGCCCAATTTGAGATCGCGTAAGAGGTTCTCTCCAAGATCACCGAACTGTCCGCTTCGAATCAGGCTGCCGTTGCTACCATTTAGTTTGGTGTAATTATCGAAACGGATTACCGGATAAAAACTGAGGCTGGTGAAGGTTTCCCGGTATTCATAAAATTGTCGGGTTCCAGTTTCAGTACTGGAGGCAATATTGAAGGATACGCTACTTGTATCTGCTCGCCGGTAGAAGCTTTCATTAAAGCCCACTAGGTCCGAGTCGTCAAAGGACTTTCCTGAATTTTCCATTCCGGAATAGGCCAGAAATCCATTTTCGTTATAAACGGGATTGTAGCCCCCTTTTAAAGTCCTATCAGTAGCTTCATTTAAGTTGATAGAAGAGATGCGGTATCCCTGCCCGGTATATTCGGCAAACACCACTTGGTTGTCACTGCTCACATTGGGCATGAATGCCCCTCCGATTACATTGGTCAGTTGTTGAGGTTCACCACCTTGCAATGGCATTCGGTAAATATTGAATATACCCGTGCGGTCGGAAGCGTAGTACAAGAACTCGCCCTCCGAATCTATAAAAGGGTCTCTCACGTCGGCATAAGGATCTGCGATTACTGTTTCAATCTCTTTTGATTTTATATGCAGACGCCTGATCTCTCTGCCTTTTGCGTCAGAGAAAGCAAAATAAATCATGCTGCCATCCTGATTCCATGCAGGGGTAAAAAGTTGTTGGCCCCGGTCGTAATCGGTGAGTTGTGTGACCTCACCATTGGTCGTATCTACCAAAACGATATTCTGGGTTCCCTGACTCTGTACAATTGCTACCACCTTGTTATCTGTGGGATGCCAGACCGGTGAAGAAAGTCGTGCACTTTTGGTGACGCGCTGCTGTTTACCCGTTTCAAAATTATAGGTAAACAGATCATCATATTGCTCACCGTAGGCATTCAGCTCTCGTCTTATAAAAGCGATTTTTTCTCCGTCGGGTGAGAAAGAAAAAGAGGAGTGAATCTTCTCGATAAGAGGGTCATTCCCGAAGCCACAGCTGAGAGGCTTGGATGTTTTTAATTCTCCCAAGGAAATACTTAGCCCGGGAGACCGACTTTTATTTTCTGTATCTGTAATATAGAGTGAGGTTCGGGATTCGTCTCGACCCTTGTTTGATAGGTATGCAATGCGATTATTGGAAGGTGAAAAGCGGGGAAAAAAATTCATGAATCCGTCTCCCTCTATGGTCTTAGTTTCAGAAGGGGAGATGTCCTCAGTAGCGTTGGTATAAAAGCTTTTACGATTATTGACCCACTCATCAAAGATCTCGTTACCTGATTTCCCGGTAGCTACTTTCAGTGCTTCATCGGCCGAATAAACGCCTGACCTGCTGAAAGCATCCGAAATTTTGGGAAGTATCTCTTCACCATATTGCTGCACAAGATATATGGTAAAAGAGAACCCTTGGTTATAAACCTGCTCTCTTTGCAGGCTGTTCTTGGATGAGAAGATGCCCATTTCCTCCAATGAGAGATAGTTGTCATTCAATATTGCTGAACGTAATACCATATCACGATGGGTATCCCAGGTATCATAATACCAGCCGGAGCGCTGATACTGCGCAGAACCTTCAGCCAGCCAGGCAGGGATACTGATGGATGCGAAGGGATGGGTGATAATGCCCCTGGGATAGCCGTACAACACATCCGGACGGCGCACATCTTCATAGGATAGCCATTGAAAGTACACGGCGGGCAAGCGACGGCTTTTTTTCATAGAAGCCTGGAGCTGTATGATGTGAGTCAGTTCATGACTTATCACATCTCTCAACCAGTTGTTGGTTCCCCTTAACGGGGTGTTCAGGGCCGGTACCCAAATCTGTATCTGGTTGTCAAAAAAATAGGCAGCCCCATTGGAGTAATCCTGACGGTCGTTTAATGTGATGCTTATTTTGGTATCAGGTTCCAGCATATAGAGTTCCGTAATTCCCGGATATACCTCTTCGGCAATCCGGGAGGCTACCTTAGCGGACCGACTGTTTCCCTTCTGAAAATGAATAAGATAGTGTTCGCTCTCAATAGTATACCAGGGTAGGTGATTATGGGGATAATCATACAATGAAGGAGAGAGCTGAGCTTGAACAGGAGTTTGCATGAGCCCCAAAAAGCCTGCTATGGCCATAGTTATAAAGGCGATATGTAAATTCTTAATTCGGCTCAACGTACTACAGCGATTTTGATCATCTTACGTGACTGCTGACCGTCAATATTTGCGGTAACCAGTGCAAAGTAGACCCCATTTCCCCAATTTGATGTGTCTATTCGTTGTTCTTCGGGTATACCTCCAGCTGCTTCAAATGATTCATCGTAAATAACGCGACCTCCCTGTGAAATGATTTTAATTTCAACCCTGCCTGATTCTCGCAGCAGGTAGCGAATGTTGGTATTTTGTGATGCAGGATTCGGCCAGTTATAAGTCTCTTCTTCAACCAGAATATCAGAAGGGGTATCAGGAGATTCCGTTCCGCTGATACGTCCCGTAACTTTATTAAAGGGTTCATTGCCGTATCGGGAATCCCAGAGTACGTTCTGCATTTGTGGGAAATGCCATGCTTTTAACTCTCCAAGGTGACTGACAGCATATAGAGTTTGATCGTTAATGACCGGATGAATGGGCTGATAGGCCGGGTTTTGAATGCTTCCAACAAAGAGCGGAAAGTTTTCTTTAACCTTACCCAGTTGGTTATAAGAATAGATATTCATAGAGACACTATCCTGTACGGTTACCAGCAGATCCTGTGATCCATCTCCCTCCAAGTCTGCAACGAGTGGAGTACCGATAAAGCGACTTCCTTGGGGAGCTTGTATGGGGAAATTATTGAGCATGGCACCGGAGGCATTTTTCCCATACAGTAGGCTTCCGGACCCATCGGTAAAGATGATCTCCATGCGTTGGTCGTCATTAAAATCAACCAGCGCCGGCCACTCTAAGAATGTAGCTTCAGCGATTTCATCAAGGGAATATTCTCCTGAATTTCTGAGAATACTTAATGTTTGATCGCTCAGCAGGTAAAATGTAGAAATACCGGGCTCTGTTTGAATAGCCCCCGTATACAACCGCCCGTTATCACCGGCATTAGGTACCGTAAATGATTCTCCATTTACGGTGAGCGTTCCCGGTGTAAGTATGGATTGTAAGCCGGCCAGGCGAACCGAACTTTGATTTGGTACTGAAAAATTTGCCACAGCGGTACCGTCATTTACCATAAAGCGATCACTGGTAAAATCAACAAGTAGTGTGTCGCCGTTTTGCGAGCTCAGAAAACCACGGAGCGGATCTGCAGAAGCTTGCCAAAGGTTTTGCCAACTGTTTCCGTCCCAGTTCCATGAAGATATTTCAGTGACTGATTCGGCTTGTTCGTACGGGCTGTTGGCCAGTACGAGTTGATCCGTGATAAAGGGTTGCTGTGGATTTGTTACCTGAAAATCAAAATAACCTGCTTGGCCTGAATTCAAATGTAGCCCATAGACTGTCCCGGCTGCCGGTATGATCAGAAAGGTATCCGTCTGGGCCGTATAAATGGCTAATTCCGATGGATAATGGGTCCGGTAGGAATCATTGCTGTCAATATAAACCGACTGATTAGGTACCGTTTCTTCAGTAAGCGAGACAGGCTGAATTACTTCATTGGCTACGGGTCGAAATCTGAAGGAAGCGGTTGGCAGATTTTCTGAGAAGTCATAGAACTCAAAGTAACTCCGTGCACCGGAATTGCTTTCATTCGATGGCCTGGTGTCAATTGAAAACCTGTTTTCATAGAGTCTGAGAGTATCTCCCTGCAGGGTAATGACCGAAGCGTTATTTCCGCGCCACCAGAAATCAAAGGCCCAACCACGTCCCTGGTTTGAAAAATTGCTGCCGGCCGCTTCACCGATGTCCTGAGCTCCGTCTGCTTCCTCAAGATCAACCCCTCTTCGTTCAGGGTCTGCATTAACCCTTTGCCTATCAAGCTCACTTCTAATTACAGCTTCATCGATATGCCAGATTAAAATTCCACCATTTAAGAACCGGTCATCAGCGGTACCGGCCTCTTCATCGGCTCCGATATCCAGTCCGCCCGGCAGGCTCCATTCTAGATTATCTATATCTACAAGTACACCCGGGGTAAAGAGATCTTCAAATCCGGCCTCCTGGTCAGTAATGGTTTGATTTGTATTCGAAAAAGTTTGTTGAACCAAAGTCCCGTCAGGTTGCCGAATAGAAATAGTCGCTCCATCATTTTCAGGATCCCGGTGTCGGTTTTCAAGCAGAAAATATTCCTCAGAAGAGAGGTTATACCTGGCAATACTATTCATCACATTTTCTGATGCCGCCGACAGTTGAACTTTCCCTGAGGGCTGTGTTGATGTGATCGTAAACGCATCATCCCATCCTAACTGAATACGTTCCCAGGCGGAAGGGTAGGGAGGGAACAGTCCACGGTAGGAAAAGAAGCTCTCACCATCCATCAGACCAAAACGTCCGATTCCCGAACTACCTGTTTGGGTATTGAATAGGTCAGGCAAGCCGAAATAACTTCCTAAGGAGGCACATAGGAGCCCGTTGATGGAAAGTTGAAGTACAAATTCCTGACCGGTGATATCCTCACCTCTTCGGGAGAGTGTGCGGGGTAAAATCAGTGTATTGGTTACCTGAAAAGATCCATTATTAATCGGAAAACCGGAAAAGGATGGGTCTCCCAACAGATCAGAAAGACTATTACGGTTCAAGGTGAGCGAAGGAATATCCTGCGGCGTGATATCCAGAGTGGTTCCGGTTAACTGTATGTCGCGTCCTACACCGGCATGAAATATAATAAATGCTGTCTTGTCAGGATTCAGGCCTTCGGTATCAAAACCCCCGTTTGCCTCAACTTTGGCCCATGAATCCTCTGCTAATTGGGCCAGCTTTTCGTTGCTGAAATTTTCACCGGTTGGAGAGTAGTACTCCATCTGACGGTCCAGGCTGTATATCTCGGGAAGCACACGGTAATCAATCTCAATCCGGTTGGCTGAAACTTTAGTGAAATAATTTTTAGCGAACTCCAGATGGGATTCAAAATAGCTTTGATCGTGTGGAAGCGGGTCAATAGTTATGTTCTCATTATCCAGATAGGGTAGACTGCCTTCCCGGAAGGTACCGTCTCCACTGGTAAGACGATTTTCATCAGGCTGAAAGGCCACCCGAATGGCAATAATTGTTAGGCTGTCAGGAGCACCGATGGATTCCAGGTCGGTATTGGCTGATTGTATAGAGTGGCTTCTGGAAACGGATATTTCCTGGGCAATCGATGCATGACTATAAAACAATAAGAGCATGCTTGAAATCAGCATGCTCTTTAAAAAAGATGAATTGATTTTTGAACCACTCAAAGCAAGGTGACCGTTCTTTAGAAGTTCAGCAACAGTCCGAATCGAGTGGTGTTAGCCAGTGGGTGGTCGTTTGTCAGCGTTGCAATATAACTGAAATCAACTCCAATAAAGTCGTATCTGATTCCGGCACCAACTGTAAAGAACTGACGATCACCATTATTGGGATCTTCAAAATAATAGCCACCGCGTATTGCAAACATGTTGTTGTACCAGTACTCGATGCCGCTGGCTACCATAAACTGCTGGATGGGATTAAGAGTGGCAGTTCTGCCATCTCCGATCTCTCTTTCATAAGAGCTCCAGGAGGTAATCAATGCCTCAAGTGGTCCGTCAGAACCGGTTGAGTCAGAACGCGCCATAACTTTCGAAACATCATTGGCGATAGTCAGAGTATTGATGCCTTCTTTATCAAGCTCGGTGGTGAATGACCATCCGAAACGCAATACGGTTGGAAGCGGATCTTTTTGGGCGTTATCTGTGTAATGCACGCCGGGTCCTATATTGGAAAGATTTAGTCCTGCGTTGATGTTGGCTTCCTGACCGAGGAAAAGAAAACGATTGGATTTGAACATAGTAGCAATATCCACACCGATACTTGATCCCGGATTGATTTTCTGCTGACCCACTTGTCCGTCAGCAAGACTGCTGTAAATAAATCGTACGCCGGTACCCAGTGACCAATTTTCGTTGAGTTGCAATCCGTAGGAAAGTCCGCCGGCAAATTCATAACTGTTGAAACGTCCCTGCTCTATACCGGTCTCATTGGTACGAATCTGCTCTCCCAGGTTCAAATAAGTGATATGAGCTCCAAAAGTACCGATGTTCTTAACATGGTGCTTTCCTACCAGGTAGTCGTAAAACAGATCTGCATTAAATTTTGGCAGCCATTCCGAATGGGTGATACTGATTTGAGTACCGCGTTGGAAGGCAAGTCCGGCCGGATTCCAGAAAACGGCGGATGCATTATCCGCAATGGCAACTCCGGTATTACCCATGCCCGCGGCACGAGAATCAGGCTCAATCTGTAGAAAAGGTACAGATGTTATTCCTACCTGGGCAGCGGTATTTCCTGCAAAGGTAAGGCTGAATGCTGTGAATATTATTAATGCGAGGTACTTTTTCATGATAGGGATAGATTTCGATACTTTTTTTCAAATAAATAATAAAATGTTACTAATACAACTTGTACAGTCAAAATTAATGAAAGTTCCTTTCTTATTAAGAACTGTCCGATTCAGTACCATTTTATCCTTTTATGATCTTGTCTGTAGATATTATGCGTAGTCATGAGCCTACTTGTCTCATGAACCGGTAAAATAATGTATTTCAAAGCCGGAAGGACTTAAAATAAAGACTCACAAAGGCACCTATTTGTTACAAATTTTAGGGATGCCTCAATTTGATACTTAAATCGAGATAACTGGGTTCAATTACAATCTTGATGATGCTATGGCTATAACTACCGGCTCAAGCTGGGATTAAAGGTATACCTAAAACGATTGCTTTCAAGTATACCCTTTAGTTCAGCATTAGCTAATGCCACTTATATTCTATGAATGGTTACTCCATGATGTATATCTATTTCATCATTTCAACAACCATGGCAGAAGCCCCTCCACCTCCGTTGCAGATGCCGGCACAACCGTACGTACCACCTGTACGTTTTAGAGCGTGCAGCAGGGTAACAACAATACGGGTTCCTGAGCAGCCAATTGGGTGACCAATGCTTACAGCACCACCATGAATATTAACTTTTTCCGGATCCAGCTCCATGATTTGGTTATTGGCTAAAGATACCACCGAAAAGGCTTCGTTTATTTCGAAAAGATCTATTTCATCTTTATCTAAGCCGGCACGTTTCATGGCTATTGGCATAGCATCTGATGGCGCCGTGGTGAACCATTCGGGTGCTTTCGCTGCGCTAGCCTGACTGACGATTCTTGCAAGGGGTTTTAGCCCCAACTCATTCGCCTTCTCTTCACTCATCATCAGAACCGCGGCAGCTCCGTCGTTGATACTGCTGGCATTGGCTGCGGTCACCGTACCGTCCCGATCAAATACAGGTTTTAGACCGGGGATCTTGTCATAATTTACTTTTTTAAGTTCTTCGTCCATTTCGACTTCCGTAACATTGCCTTTACGGTCGCTTACTTTGACGGTAATAATTTCGTCATCGAAATACCCGTTTTCATGAGCAGAAATGGCTCTTTTATAAGAGGTGATGGCAAACTCATCCTGTTGCTCTCTGCTGATATTACATTCCTTGGCACAAATTTCAGCTGCATTACCCATATGAAAGTCATTATACACGTCCCACAAACCATCTTTGATGATCCCGTCTTCCACTTTGGCATGGCCAAGCTTGGAGCCGAATCGATGCTTGGGCAGGTAATAGGGGGTATTGCTCATACTTTCCATACCTCCTGCTATAATAATATCCGCCTCTTCCAGCTGGATCTGGTTGGCGGCAATCATAATCGATTTCATCCCGGAAGCACAAACCTTGTTGACGGTGGTACTCGGAGTAAGTTCGGATAGGCCGGCTTTAAGTGCCGCCTGTCTTGCAGGAGCCTGACCAACGCCTGCTGTCAGCACGTTACCTAAAACCACCTCATTGACGTCGTCCGGTTTGAGGCCTGCAGATTTTATGACTTCGATAATAGCCATTGATCCCAATTCGGGTGCGGTGAATGACGAAAGGCTTCCGCCAAAGGAACCGATTGGCGTACGTTTGGCTTCAACAATAACTGCGTTTTTCATAATGCTATATGCGTTGGTTTAAAATTCTAAAATTAAAAAGCCTGCTCAAGATCTTCGATAAGATCTTCTGAATCTTCAATACCTACGGAAAGACGAATCAGTGAATCTTTAAGGCCCACTTTTTCCCGTACTTCTTTGGGTATAGAACCATGAGTCATGGACGCCGGGTGGTTGATAAGGGATTCCACTCCGCCGAGACTTTCCGCCAGCGCAAACACCGAGGTGCTGCTCATGAATTCCTTCGCTGACTCTACGTTATCATCTTTCAGTGTGAAGGAAACCATAGCCCCGAAATCTTTCATTTGCTTCTTGGCTACTTCATGTTGCCGGTGTGATTTAAGTCCGGGATAAATTACTTCACCTACCTGGGGATGTGACTCAAGATATTCCGCAATGGCTTTGGCATTTTCAACCGCACGCTGAACTCTTACATGCAGTGTTTTGATGCCTCTTAAAGTGAGGTAGCAATCCATCGGTCCCGGGACAGCACCTGTTGTTTTTACCTGGAAGCGTAACTGCTCCATAATCTCATCATTTGAGGTTGCTATAGCACCGCCTATTACATCAGAGTGCCCGCCCAGATATTTCGTCGTAGAGTGTAAAACAGCATCGGCACCCAGATGCAATGGCATCTGCAAGTAGGGGGAAGCAAAAGTATTATCAACCAGCGTGGTTATTCCCTTGCTCTTTGCATATCCTGTGAGGGCTTCAATATCTACGACTCTCAGTAAGGGATTTGTGGGGGTTTCGATCCAGATGAGTTTGGTTTGATCTGTGGTTGCTTCCTCTACCTTGCTGATATCTGTCATATCTACGAAGGTGAAGTCGATGCCGAAAGGTTCAAAAACCTTGGTGAACATACGATAGGTACCGCCGTAAAGATCATCGGAAGCAATAATGTGATCGCCGGGTCTATACATTTTGATGAAAGCGTCCATGGCAGCACAACCGCTGGCAAAACAGGCACATTCATCGGCGTCTTCCAGACCGGCGATGAGTTTTTCTAGTGCCGTTCTGGTCGGATTGCCAACCCGGGCGTAATCATAGCCCTTATTCACATTCGGTGCTTCCTGAACATATGTAGAGGTTTGAAAGATCGGGGGCATAACAGCGCCTGATGTCTCTTCAGGATGCTGCCCGGAATGAATAGCCTTCGTATTAAACTTCATAGGTAATTCAGTTGAATTTGGATTTCGCTTCCTCCGCCTTTTCACTCATACCCAGATAAGAGTAAGCTTCATAAAGATTCTTCCAATAATTTCTGGAAGCGTCAGGGTACTCTTCTACCAGTTCTTCATATACCGGTATGGACGAACTCAGGTAATCGCGAATTATTTCCCTTATTTCAGTTTTTTCACTCTCGGTAACTTCAGGCAACACCGACTGATACTTGGAAGCTGCGTTCTGGTAAAAGCTTACCAGCGCCTCCTGTAATTCCTGGTTGCCCGTTTCTCCGGATATGGAACTTTCCAGCTGTCTGCGGGCTCTGGTGAAAAGAGAATCGGCATCTTCAAGAAGTTCCCGGTTCGACAAATTGCTATTAGAACGCCGGGTTAATTCAGAAAGCTTGCTGCTGCCCAAGCGGTAATATTCTGTAGCAAGTGTTTGGGCATATATAATATTGTCGGGTTCATTTTCGACAAGTTCATTCAGTAATGATACTGCTTTCACATGGTCATTGGAGGAAATGTAGGCATTAGCCAGTCCATGAATCACGTTTAAGTTACCGGATGTAAAAGCTGTCTCTGCTTCTTCGTAGATTTGCACGGCTTTTGAGGGCTGACCGGTCTCAAGATAGAGATAAGCGAGCTGTTCAAGCATCTCAGCAGGCAGGGAGTCAATTTCTTGTTTGGCTTCTTCAAGTGCCTGAAGTGCTTCCCTGTTTTTACCATTCTTATAATAAGCTCTTGCCTCCATTTTATAGGAGATCGCTGTATCGGGTAGTACCCGGGTGGCATTTTTGAAATGCACGGCAGCCTCCTCTAAATCTGCTTCTTCCAGCGTGCTGTCACTCTGCATTATTTGCACGCCCATATTATGCTCACTGCTCCAGGTAACTTTCAGCAGTTCGTCTACTTTCTGTTTGCCGGAGGGCAGGTTGGCTTCATTGAATAATCTCTCAGCTTGTTGCAGTGAGTTTTGAAGATCTTCATAGGTCGCGGTACGATCGGATGGCTTCTCCAGCTTTAGTGCATATTGGCTCAGCAGATATCCTTTTTGATAATAAAGGTCGGCATCAGCTGAGCCTGAACTGATTTGTTGATCAATTGAGTTGATTTCAACCCTCAGTTCCTGCTTGCTTAAATCATCGGGGTTTACGGGTTTCTGTGTAGATGGGGACAGTGTAGAACAGCCAATAAAGAACCCGAAGGTAATCCCCAATAAGGGGAGTACCATTCGGGTGAATGTAATGATCATAAATAAGTTTGCTTTCTAGAGTTTCAGGATCAAATGGAATACGCTATTTAGTTCATCCCGGCTTTTTGCATCGCTTCTTCCGCTTTTTGATCCATTCCAAGCGCAGTATAGATGCTGAAAAGATTTTTCCAGTATTCTTGGTTGTCGGGATCGATTTCAGCAGCACTTTCATAGTATTCCATTGCTTGTTTAAGTGCATCTTTAGCTTGCGCATCGATCTTGGCAGCCATCTGGTTATCATCCGTCCTGTTACGCTTGTCAAATAAAGCTGAAGCTTTATTCTGGTAGATGATACCTAGTGTATTATAAGCTGTAGCGTCATTTGGACGATATTCCAGAACTGTGTTCAGCTCTTTAGTTGCTCTTTCAGTAAGGCTGTTAATTTCTTGCTGAAGCCTTGTATTCTCAGAATCAAGCTCGCTTATCTGCTGTTTAATTTGAGAAGCTTCGTTCCCTGAAGCTTGATTCATTTGCTGGCGCAAATCAAAGATCTGATCTGAGTTTGCTTTCAGCGTATCACTCATCGTGAGTACGGTTTTATATATTTGTGTACCCAGAACCAGGTGGAATTGCGGGTTTTCCGGTTCCTGCTCGATAAGGGCTTCGATGGTTGAGATCGCTTTGTCGGTTTGCCCTGCATTTGTATACCCGTCTGCAAGTCTGGTTGCCAGATCCTTGTTTTCAGGATATTGCTCCAGTCCATTTTCAAGTGTGGCAATGGCTTCCTGAGGCTTCTCAGCAAGACTGTAGTAACCGGCCATGCGTGCGTAGTCTTCAGCTTCAAGACTATTCTTTAGTTCCATCACTTTTTCCATGGAATTTACGGCACCTTCTACATTATCGTTCATGTAGTAAACTTGCGCTTTAACATCCCAGGAAAGTACACTGTCCGGTTGGATGGTGGTCGCATTGTTGAGGTGTGCAATAGAGATTTCCAGAGGATTGTCAACCGTATTTTTGACGCTGTCATCACTGGCATACTCAATTGCCTTGTTATGCTCAGTTTGCCAGACGGCATTTTTCACGGCAGGGATACGTTCAATTTCGGAAGGAACATCTTCAGCTTGCGCCGCCATTTCTTCGGCCTGCGCAAATGCATCGTTCATTCTTTCATAGTATTCCTGGCGAGCTGTGGCTTCCTTGGTATCAGCGATTTCTCCCAGCGCTACTCCTTTATAGTAGTAGCCGAGGGGATCATTAGGCTGATTTTGGATAGACTGTTCTGCAGCCTCAAGAGCGGCCTGGAAGTTCTGATCTTTAATATTGGATTGTGCATCATCTACAAAGGGATTTGAACTGCCGCAACCGGCTATCATCCCGACAAATAATGTTATAACAAAATATGTGGTAAATTTCCTGAACATGGTTTTAGATTCCTGTAGAATTCAAGATTTAGGGTTCAATAAACTGCCTTGAAAGTAACTATATATAGGCCTTTCTGCAATAATGACGCTTAGAAATTATTATATTGATTCATATTGAAAATGAAACAAACAAGACAGGTATTAGATGTTTGGAAGCAGTAAGTATCCAGCCTACACCAATAACGGATATAAGTTCCTAAAAATTTCAAATCAAAGAAGTTCACGTCCGCCACTGGTGTTATTACACGGCATGTTCGGAGGTCACAGCAATTTTGATCCCTTAGTAAAAAGACTGGATGATCAAACAATATTTGTACCGTTAATTCCACTTTACAGTTTGGATAAAGAAGAGCTATCCATTCCTATGCTGTCAGATTGGCTGCATAAGTTTTGCCGGGATTGTGAGATTGAACGGCCCGTTTTACTGGGAAATTCGATGGGCGGGCACGTGGCCCTGGAATACAGCAGGGTGTTTACCGATGATGTTACCGGTCTTGTATTAGCAGGCAGTTCCGGGCTTTTTGAAAATGATTTCGGTTCAACCAACCCGAAAAGGAATGACAGGAATTATATTCGTAAAAGGGCCGCTTTAACATTCTATGAGGACATTGTCACCGAAGAGTTGGTTGATGAAATTATGGAAGTAACCCAGTCTCCACAGAAACTTCCCAAGCTGTTGAAGATTGCCCGTTCTACTCATAAGTACAATATGGAATCGATGCTTAAAGATATTAATCTGCCGGTTTTACTTATCTGGGGGAAGAACGATCAGGTTACACCGCCACGGGTTGCCGAACAATTTTTCAAAAAGTTACCGGATGTCCGATTGAAATGGATTGAGAAATGCGGTCATGCCCCCATGATGGAGCGTCCGGATGAATTTGTAGAGCATTTAAAGCCTTTTTTACAACAACTGGAATACACAAAAGCGAATAAAAAGAACAAGCAAAATTATGAAGGAAATTATTCACACAAGTGATGCACCCGAAGCCATTGGACCTTATAGCCAGGCTGTGACCCATGCCGGAGTGGTCTATTGTTCCGGTCAAATAGGACTCGTGCCGGAAACCATGGAGTTCGCCGGAGATGATGTTGAGAGTCAGGCCAAACAGGTTATGAAGAACCTTAAAGCGGTTCTTGAGGAAGCGGGTTCTTCATTTGACAACGTTATCAAATGCAGCATCTTTTTAGCGGATATGTCCGATTTCAGTACCGTAAATGAAATTTACGGGTCTTATTTTGGAGATAATCCGCCCGCCCGCGAAACCGTTGCAGTTAAAACTTTACCTAAAAGCTGTAAGGTTGAAATAAGTTGTATAGCGCACACTTAGGAGAAGTTACTTATATAGCAACATTCAATTGCGCAGAGGAGGTCAAAAGATTAGGGCCTCCTTTTTATTTTTCTGTTTCGAAAGGAAGGCTATAACTCTTTTCCGTTTTATTACCCTCCATATCATACACGGTAACCTTCAGGTTGTTTTCGTCTGAAGGCTCAAATTCGGGATGATAATACACCAGGCGATTGTCTTCCGGTTCATATTCTGCTATTCCTTTGGTGCCATTCACCGAAAAAGTACTACGATTGTAATCGAGTCCCGATAAATTGTCTCGAATGGTAAGATAAATTAGCCATTGTCCGTCAACCCGCTTAATGATTCTGGGATTCATCAATTCGGGAGACTCATTGTCCTCAAGAATATAGAAACTACCCAGCTCTTCAGGCTGAGCTACCATGTAGTTTTGCTGAATCTTAGTGTTAATATAACTGAGTTTTTCCCTTCGCCGCTCATACTTGTATAAACCAAGCTTTGTATTAGTCATCTGAACCGAATCAATTTCGAGAGCCAGTTTATAACCTTGTTTGATTGGATGGTTAAAGGGATAAACCTGAACAAGGGTAGAGTCGGAACGAAACTTCTTGACTCGCAAACCAACTGACAGTGTATCGTAGAAGGTCTCCGGCTGGAAAGCAGCAAAGCTTTTGTCGGTTGTGGATGGTACGATCGAGAAATGATGTGGAGTTACTTGTCGTGCAATAAAGTGATCAACGGCTGAAGTTCGAAAAAAGATATCCCTGGCAGGATTCAGTTTCAGCCGCATTCCGTGTCTGTTTCCATATAGCGTATAATTGCCGGGATCTTCATCTATACTTAATTCGGCAAAAGTAAGTCCCTGAATATCATTATCGGGAATATTTACCCAGTTTTCGAACCACGTCCAATTTTCGGCATTCAATTCAGTAGAATCAAATTTACTGGAAACGGCTGTCGTGGAAAAATCTCGCGACTGCTCTCCAACAGGATTAACACGCAACCTAAGGGTCGCTTCACTGCTATTGCCAAAATAATCATCGGCAATAATTCTAATGCTGTGTGTTCCCTCCGCTAAATCAAGCTTACCTTTATTACCGGATGTTTTGTAAAACGGCAAGGTATTTCCATCGGCAATATAGAGGCGCTGATAACCGGCCCTTTTATCATTAAGAATAGGGTAGACCCTGTCAACAAACATCTGATTGGTCTCGGCATAAGAAAAGCTGTCCACTTTAGAATGAAACACAAGCTCGTCATCTACAAACATTTTCAATTCATAAACGGCATAGGCATTGTAAACATCATCGGCCTGATCGAACACATCAACACCAAGACCTATGGGACCGCTGACATCGACCGTTCCAAAAGAGTACATGTTACCGCCGTTTTTGCGCACTCTTTTAGTAAAAATGCGATTCGATCCTTCAATTTCGGACTCCATCGATAGCGGTTCCACCGACAAGTTTGAAAATTCCGGAGGAATAGTGTCTTCTACTTTTAAATTTGTGAGCAGCGGGTTGAATGGCCGGTGGTCAGGCGTTCTCAGTTCAAAATGAAGGTGGGGTGGGCCGATTCCCGAAGCACCGCTCAAAGCTATCACATCTCCCTGCTTGATACGGTAGTTCATATCCTCAACATTTTCATCGATCTCAAAACGGTGATCACGGAATCGAATTGAATCAGCAATTTGTTGAATTTTCTCCTCAAATCTCAGCAAGTGTGCGTATACCGAATAGGAACCGTCGTCATGTTTTAGATAAAGTACTTTACCATAACCGGTCGGTCCGATAGCAATACGATGTAGGACGGCGTCCCTTGTAGCGTAAATCTCATACCCCTTTTTTCCCCAGGTTTTCAGATCAAGAGCGGAGTGAAAGTGAGCCGAACGGGTCTCTCCGAAGGTGGAGGTCAAATATTCTCCGGCATTGGTTGGCCAAATATAGGTTGCACCGTCAGGAGAAAAAGGTTGACTGTCTTGGCCAAAGAGGGTCACCGGAAATATTACGCAAAGTATAAATAGGAATGATCGATATGTTGATGATACGGACATACTATTCAGATACCGAGACATTTAGTTCAGCAAGATGATCTCCCAAAGTAGCTTTAATTTTGTCTCCTGATTTTATTGGAGAAACTCCTTCAGGTGTACCGGTAAATATCAGATCACCGGGACTCAAAGTAAATATGGTTGACAGATAAGAAATTAAAGTTTTGACCGGAAAAATCATATCTCGGGTATTTCCTTGCTGTCGAATTTCTCCGTTTACTTCTATTTGCAGATCCAGCTGCTGCGGGTCGTCAATTGCTGAAGTTTTGACAAAATGACTTAGGGGAGCGAAGGTATCGAACCCTTTTGCGACACTCCAGGGATGTGATTTTTCTTTTGCTTTCTGCTGAATGTCCCTGGCAGTTACATCAATACCGATCCCATATCCCCTGATATAATTAATAGCCTTTGATTCAGGGATGTTTTTGCCAGTCTTGCCGATAGCAACTACCAGCTCAACTTCGTGATGTACTTCCTTACTCTGCTCGGGAATAACGATGGAATCCCCTTCAAAAATTAAGGCGCTAACCGGTTTAAGAAACACCATGGGTTGATCAGGAACAACATTCTTCAACTCCTTGGCGTGTTTGGCATAATTTCGCCCGATACAAAAAATGGAGTTAACCGATAGCTCAGGGTCCAGGCCGGGTATTGGTTTCTTACTCATGTTGTTCCTAAATGGTCAATTAAATTAGTCTTTGTTTAATGACAAGCATAAAAGAGTCAAGCCCTACAATTAGGCTTAAATGTACTCTTTAATCTGCGGAAATCAGCATAATCTGTGTCATCCGTGTTCCATACCCAAAATAAAAAAGCCTTAATCCCTTTTAAGGAATTAAGGCTAACATTATAAAATTTTATATAACTATTGGGGTTCGACGCTAACGAACTTACGACCGCCTGAACGGACGTTAAACATAACCTGGCCGTCGGCTTTAGCAAACAGCGTGTCATCTTTTCCACGTCCCACATTTTCGCCGGGATGGAATTTAGTTCCCCGCTGGCGAACGATAATGTTGCCTGCACGAACTACTTCTCCGCCGTATTTTTTTACGCCAAGTCGCTTGGAAATCGAATCGCGACCGTTTTTTGTAGAACCTTGTCCTTTCTTATGTGCCATAACAAATTAAATCTTTTTTATTCTTCTTCTTGCTTACTGTCCCATGCGCGCTGTACTGTCACGCGATCTTCATCCTCGGGTACAAAACCTTTCAACTCCGCTAGTGGAGTATTATTGATGTACTCAATAGCTTCTTTCGCATTCATATCGGTAGAAACCTTATCCGGGGCTGAAGCCTTTTTCGTTTCTTTTTCATCTTTCTTCTTAGGAGCCTCGGAAGTCTTGGCTTCTGCTTTCTTCTTAGACTTCTTGGTGCTGCCGCTGGCTGAAATACTTCCGATTTCAATCTGTGACATCGGCTGCCGGTGGCCATTTTTGACTTGATAGCCTTTACGACGCTTCTTTTTAAAGACGATAACCTTATCAGCCTTGACATTGTCGAGCAATTCTGCTTCCACAGACGCTCCTTCAACAGTAGGCTTGCCAACGGTAACGCCACCGTTTCCGTCGTTGATAAGTAAAACATGATCAAAGGTAAGCTTGTTACCGGGTTCTTCATTTTGTTTGTCAACAAAGAGGACATCGCCTTCTGAAACGCGATATTGGTGTCCGCCAATTTTTACTACTGCGTACATCTAAATCTTAAATTATAGTTAGTAAATATTCTTTTTGCGAGAGACTCCAAATATAAGGGTTGCTTCATTGAATGCCAAGTGAAAAATGTTAGGAATGCTGCCCATTAATATTGTATTTTTTGAACTGTTAAAACAATAACGAAATAGTACAAAGACGATGAAGAAAGAACTTCCGGATTTACACAAGCAGGCTTTTATGTTTAAGAATACCAAGCGGTTTCAGCATGATGGAGGTAGGGCATGGATCAAAGATTCTCAGCTGCATGAAGCCCGAAAAAATGCCAACGGTAAGCTGAATACGATTTCTGAGGAGAAAGACAGCGAGTTGGTAGAAGAATCACAGGAACATAATCCCTCTCTTTAATCACTTGATTTGAGTCCTTAACCTTAGGCTCCCGAGCAGTCAGACCTTAATGAAACCGGACATTTATTTATGAAGCAAGGGATCATCGTATATTTTGTAATGGGGCTGCTGGTAATCATGTTTTTGTATTCCCAGTTTATAGATGAAGAAAAGCCGGATGCTTACAGCGGCGAGCCGATTACCGACTCATTGGTCGTTAATACCTATCCAAGCTTATACGAACACATCAACAACCGAGACGCGGAAGGAATAGCAGGTTTTCTTGACCATTCCTCCCAAGAAGTACGTCAGCAGGCCTGGCGAGCTCTCGCAAGTACTCCTATAGATTCATTGGATAACTATATCCGATTGGCCCTTGATAGCAAATCCGAACTCCCCTGGTTTACCTTAAGCATGCATGAGCTAAGCACAGAGCAGTTGAGAGCATTGGAGGTCTACTGGTTGGAGCAACCGGAGAAAAGAGCCGGAATCAGCTTGGTCCTCGGCAGGCAGGGTGATGAAACCACGCTAAATTTTTTAATCGACCAGTTAGAAGAAGCTGCGGAAACAGATTACGAACCGGACTATGCACTCGCTGTAGGGAGGCTGATGGTTGACTACCGAGTTGAGAATAATGAGCATACCAAAATTATTCAGCGGGCATTTCTTTCTGACGATTCGGAGCTCATACGGCCTTATCTTTACGGATACTATCGTGGGAATGCCCAGAACCTTTCGGTTCAGAATCGGGACTCACTTTACAGCAATTGGAAAGAGTACGGTTTGGGTAACAGCGACGAAGTGGACCAGTATATAGTCAGATTGCTGGGAGGAGATGTTTTTTATGAAATCACCCTATACCAGAATTCAGAGAATGAGCTGGACCTCAACATTCAGCTGGCGATTGAATTATCCCAAGCAATCGGGGATCTGGAGCTAACAGACCGTAATATATTAGCTATTCGCATCTTATTGATGCATGAGAATCACCATGTAGCCGCGGAGGCTTTGAAGAGCCTCGATGGGAAGCTAGCAGAAGGAGACAACCTGTTTCGTTTCATTACTTCAGAAATTGTAGCTGATACTTTATCTCAGCCGTATGTATGGCTGCAAGCGTTGAAAACAACCGCCCCGCTCGATACCGGTTTGATTGCCGAATACGATAAACGCCTGGAACACATATCCAATGAGAATCCCTATTTACTGACGCAGGCATTGAGTATTCGTATGCTTTCGGATACACCTGAAGTATTTATAAGTCGGGTTGCTGAAATAGTCAAAGGTGATAACTCACTTAAGACCTTATATGCTATTAATGCATTGAGCACATTCTGGAGCCGGCTGCAAATGGATCAAAAAGACAAGGATATTGTAGCTGATGTTAGAAACATCGTATTCCAGGCACTTGAATTGAAGCACCGCGGAGTGGCTTATGCCTGCGGAGCCTTACTTGCCGATGAGAGTTTGTTTGACGAAAGTCATTTTTCACAGATTAACCAAGCTCTAAATTCTTTCAGCCTGCCGGAAGATATTGAGGTCTACCAAGCCTTCGGAGGATTCTATAAGGAGCGATTTGAAGAGCAGGCTAAACAGGTTATAGATTCTCTGGCGGCTCTCGACTATGCCCCATTAAATCGATCCCTGCGAAGTTCCGGCTGGGAAGTTCCGGTTCCTGAAACTTCAGGAGAACAATTCAGAACACCCGACTGGCAGAGACTTTGGGAAATAGGCAAGGATCCTGTGTGGACGTTACATACCGAAAAGGGGATTATTAGAGTGCGAATGAATACGCTGGTAGCGCCGGCTACGGTTTCTGCCATAGATAGCTTGACAATGGCTGGAGCCTATGATGGTATTCCTTTTCACAGGGTCGTGCCAAACTTTGTGATTCAGGGCGGAGATATTGAAAGTCAGGACGGATTCGGCGGACCGGATTATATTTTACCAACAGAGGCCAGTGAGTTGGAGTACAGAAGGGGAGCGGTTGGTATTGCTAGTGCCGGTACCGATACCGAAGGCAGTCAGTATTTTATTATGCACCAGTGGAAACCACATCTGAATGGGGGATACACGTTATTTGGACATGTGATTGAAGGAATGGATGTGGTAGACCGGATCATTCCCGGTGATACTGTTCAGCAAGTCTATTGGGAATAAAGAATGGAACACGGATCAAATCCGTGTTCCATTGACAAGCTTATCTAAATAGTTGGTCAAAAGTCAGAGAGACATAGTAGATAGCTCCGAGCTCAGGACCACCGCCATTCAGTACATATTGTTCATTGGTCAGATTTGATCCACCCAATTTAATAGAAGCATTGTACTGGGGGATGGCGTAGTTGATCTGTGCGTCAATAGTGGAGACAGCAGCAACATCGGTATTAACAAAAGATGATTCCCATCTGAATTCATCCTGCCAGCGGTAGGAAATATTGAAACCGAAGTTATCAACCAGCTTTCTGTTCCCAAAGGTCACGTTGATTTTGTGTTCGGGAGTATTGAAATCATACTGGAAAGTTCCCAGATCATCAGTGATCAGCTTATTCCAGTTGTAATTAAAACCGAGCCGGTAACCGCTTGGCGTGGTGTAATTCAGGCCTACTACTGCTCCCTGGGCTTCTACCTGGTTATCATTGTTCGTGTAAATCTGATAGGTATTGGTAAAGTCACCTGACAGCAGAGAACCGATTACCGCCTGATCATTTACAGGGTCCCCGGTAAAGGGTCCTGATGCTTTTCGTACCCGAATCTGGGTTATGAAATCATTGTAAATATTATAGTAATAGGCAGCATCGAAGAAGAGTCTCTCAGCAATGATGGCTTTATAACCGATTTCATAAGCCTGGATCTGTTCGGGCTTGACGCGATCAAAACTAGTAAAGGGCTCAAGAAGGCTTATATCGGGAGTTCCGGTTTCAAGCAGGTCATTAGTAAAGTTTTGAACGGAACCGAAAGTATAAGCATTCTCGGTGATGCTATATTTTTCGGCAAACTGCGGCAAACCGCCCAGTAGCCTGGCTGTGATCACATTGAGATCTATATATTGTCCCTGGGTGGTGGGGTTTCTGAAACCGGTTTGGAAAGAAGCCCGGATATTGTGATTGGGAGCTACCGTGAATACTGACGAAATACGCGGACTGAACTGCCCATCAAAGTTTTCATTCTTGTCATAGCGGAGAGACCCTGTCAGTTTAATCCGGTCTTCAGCAAGTGCTCGTGATGCCTGCAGGTAGGCGCCCCATTCATTGATGTCAACGCCACCGTCAGCATCGTCAAAAATGGTACCGTTTGAGCGAAGCTGGTACTGGCGGAAACTGGCTCCGATTTGCAAGCTCATGAAATCAATTTCATTCTTGAAATCATACTGGCCTTCGGCGTGATAAAACTTGGAACTGTCATCAAAAAGTGCCCCGTTGGGTATCACGTCACTCTGAGCATTTTCAACCGCTGTATTAAATTGAGAAGAGCCCGGTGCAAACCGATTGGCATCAGCGGTACTCCTTGCAGCCATATGGAATTGAGAAACAAGGCTTGGGTTGCTGAGGATAGCCTGTACGGTTGCCGCATTGTAGGTTGGATCACCGCCTTGTGCCTGAGCTGCAGCCTGTAGCAATCCACCGGCAAACACGGTTCCATAGGTACCGAACCAAGTGCTATTTGGAGTGGCCTGCTCATTTACAGAGAATCCAACGAAATCAGCAATATATGAGTCGCCGGAATCTTCAAAGGTTCCGTAGCCCTTGATGGTAAAGTTATCACCATTCAATTCGAGTTTGTGTTGGGTGACATTGAAATTCTTGAGGCTGTAACGCTGCGCGCCCGTATATACAGAAGTACCATAACCGTAGTTCAAAGTATAACTGGCTTCCACTTGGTCGGTAATTCTATAATGGAGGGCGGTATTTACCTTCAGATTTTCAGCACCATAATCAACCAGGAAGTTTTCGGCATACCCGGTACGGTTGACAGGTTGTGAAGGCAGTGAGCCAACGTATTGTTCTGTTTGCGACTGAGGAATGCCGGTTTGTGCAGTTAGCGCTGCTGCCAGTTGTTGCCGTATAGCAGGGTTAATGGCAAGTAAACGGATGTTAAAAGAGCCGTCATCACCGTAGGTATGCACTCCGTCAAAAGCAGGATTAACCGACAGGTTTCCTTGCAGGTTATCATTTTTGTCAGTGTTTATCTGGGTACCTCTCCAGTCATCTGCTTGCGAGTAGGCAAAGTTCAGCTTGAAGGCGAATTTGTTATTGAAGGCCCGGGCATAACGAAATGCGGCATCGTACATCGATTGGGGATCAGCAGGTTCGCCGACGTTAGTATTCCCATCTAAGTGATTGATTCCTGTTTTAACCATGGCACTAAGTCCCTGGTATTGGAAAGGGTCCTTGCTGTTAATGAGCAGAATACCATTAAAAGCGTTGGGTCCGTAGAGGGCAGAGGCGGCACCGGGAATAAACTCCATGCTTTCTACATCCAGCACATTCGGTCCGTTTAGGTTACCTATAGGGAAGTTAAGAGCAGGAGCCTGGGTATCCATACCGTCAATCAGCTGCACCATTCTTGTATTACCTGTAGAGTTAAATCCCCGGGAATTTACAATCTGAAAATTAATACTGCTGGTGGTCATGTCGACGCCTTTCAAATTGGAAAGTGCCTTGTAATAATCATCGGTAGCAGTATTTCGGATATTTAAAACATCCAGCTTCTCAATGGTAACCGGCGCTTCTAATATACTTTCCTCAACTCGTGAGGCCGATACAACAATATCCTGACCCATGATGGTCTGCTCTTCCATGGTGATTCTAAGATCGGTTCTATTGGCGGAAGTGATTTCCACTTCTTGCGTTTGGAAACCAACTATGGAGAATACGAGCGTCAGGGGTGGATCCTGGTTGATGGTTAGCTGGAAATTACCGTCGCTATCAGTAGAAGTACCGACAATTTTTCCTCTTACGGTAACATTAACACCGGGGAGGGGTTCATTGTCAGTATCTACAACCGTACCGGCGACACGCGTTTGCATCTCTGCCGAATCATTTATGTAGGAGAAACCATCAGTTGGTGATATAAAAAGGATTGTTAGAATAAGACCGAAAAAGAGTGGTAAATGCGGTAATTTGATATTCATAGATATCCCGATTTTTTAGAAATAAATATAGGTTATTGGATGTTTTAACCGACTTTTTGACGAAATATGCAGAGTTAACCTCTGTATAAAAAGTTGAAGACCCCGTAAAGGCGGTAATTACTACTAATTAAGATTGCTTTTTCGGGATATGCAAGTTTTTTGCAATAAAAATTACCAGAATCAGCAAAATATTTTAACCTCTGGTATCACTCCAAATGTGTTAAAGATAAATTAATTCAAAGCTTAGTAGGTGAGTTCCAAGAAGGTCCCGTCACCGATTTCAGATACGGTTATAATGAATAGTTTATCGTATTCCGACTCCTCGAGTTGTTCCATATCACTACTGTCTAACAGCCTGTTTACCAAATCGGGTATGGTATTGGAGTGCCCGACTATAAGAATGGTTCCTCCTCGTTGACTTGTCTCCAATTCTTCAATGAGATCTCCGGAGAAGGGATCATAATCCAATATCGGTAGACCATGAGTGTCGGCCACAGGCTGAACGGTACTGCGAGTTCTAAGAAAGGGAGTGGAGTAAATGGCTGAAAGTTCAGTATGTCTGAGATGGGCATCCAGTCTGAGGGCCCTTGATATTCCTTCTTCACTCAGTGCAGGGTCGCTATCATCGGTATCCACTTTCTCGGCATGACGTACCAGTATAAATGTGGTCAGTTCCTGAGCATGGGCATTGGTAATAAATGAGGTTGAAAAAAAGAGAAGCAGGAATAGGTTAAATAGGAAATACCTTTTCATGAGGCCCAGTAGTTTAAATGCTATTAATTGCACATTGGAACGCGGATGCTACTGATTATACAAATAGACACGAATAATATTTGCAAGAATAATATATTCCGCGAAAATCAGGTGTATTCGTGTCTTCCGCGTTCCCTTACCCGTTTCCTTTGGGAGTGAAGGCTTGGATGCCTGTTAGTTCCCTTCCAAGGATGAGACCATGGATGTCGTAGGTTCCTTCATAGGTATTGACCGACTCCAGGTTCATAACATGATGAATCACGCGATAATCGCCGGTTATTCCGTTTGCCCCGTGCATATCCCTGGAAACGCGGGCAATTTCGAGCGCTTTCCCACAGTTGTTGCGTTTGGCCAGCGATACCATTGAGGGGTGAAGTCTACCACTATCCTTGAGTTCTCCGAGTCTCCAGGCAAGTAATTGCATCTGGGTGATATCAGTAAGCATATCAGCCAGCTTGGTCTGCGGAATCTGGTTCGCACCGATTGGATGTCCGAACTGTTTTCTTTCCATCACGTACTGTCTGGCTTTCTGGTAGCAAAACTCGGCGGCCCCGACGGCTCCCCACACAATACCATAGCGGGCACTGTTCAGACACATGAAGGGACCTTTGAGTCCTTTGATATCCGGGAAGGTATTCTCGTCAGGTACAAAGACATCCTCGAAGACCAGCTCGCCGGTTTCAGATGCACGCAGCGACATTTTATACTTGGTTTCGGGAGCAGAAAAGCCTTCCATATCTTTTTCCACCAAAAATCCGCGAATGACGCCCTCATCCTCCTTATTCTCTTTGGCCTTTGCCCAGACTACGGCTACATCAGCAATGGGAGAATTGGTAATCCACATCTTGGCACCGTTTAGAATCCAGCCGCCATCAGTTTTTATAGCAGTGGTAGACATCGAGCCGGGATCGGAACCGTGATCCGGTTCGGTGAGTCCAAAACACCCGACCAGTTCTCCGGTTGCCAGCTTGGGAAGAAATCGTTCTTTTTGCTCATCAGTGCCGAAGGTGAAGATGGGATACATTACCAAGGATGACTGAACTGACATAAAGGAGCGATAGCCCGAATCTACGCGTTCTACTTCCCGGGCAATGAGTCCATAGGCTGTCTGACTGGCATTAACACCACCGTATTCGGGTGGGAGATAGGAGCCCAATAGTCCGAGGTCTCCCATTTCGGTAGCGATATCCTGATCGAAATACTCTTCCTGGTTGCCTTTTAGAGCACGGGGCTCGAGCTTGCTTTGGGCGTATTCCCGAGCCGTCTCCATGATCATGCGATCATCTTCCTTGAGCTCTGATTCAAAAAGAAATGCGTCATCTTTGTTGAAACTTTGTTTCCCCATATCTCGATTTTAGTAGATTAAAAATTTTATTACCAATTAGTACACTGAGTGATTAAGTGGTAAAGAATTAAGCCCCGAATTCTTTCTTTAGCTCCCTGGCGATGATCATTCGCTGGACTTCGGAGGTACCTTCCCCGATGGTCATCAGCTTGGCATCCCGAAGGAATCGCTCAACATGGTACTCCTTAATATAGCCGTAACCTCCATGGATTTGTATGGCCTCATCAGCCGCACGTACTGCCAACTCGGAAGAAAAGAGTTTGGCCATGGAAACTTCCTTTGTGAAAGGCTTGCCCTGGTCTTTAAGCCATGCGGCGCGATGAACCAGGAAGCGAGCGGCATCGATCTCAGTGGCCATGTTGGCCAGCTTGTTTTCGATGGACTGAAAATCACCGATGGGGGAACCAAACTGCTTGCGCTCCCGGGAATATTTCAGTGATTCTTCTAAAGCTCCGCGTGCTATACCCACTGATAGGGCCCCGATGCCGATGCGTCCGCCATCTAGAACTTTCATAGTATCAATAAAACCATACCCCTCTTTACCTAAGAGATTTTCAGCAGGTATTTCCACATCTTCAAAATATACTTCGGTAGTATCGGAAGAATTCATCCCCAGCTTCTCCATCTTTCCGCCGGGCTGCACTCCATCCCACTCGCGTTCAACAATAAAGGTGCTTATACCTTTGGTTCCCTTAGTAGGATCGGTTTTGGCCAGTACGACGTAGATGCCGCCAACGGATCCCTGGGTAATAAATATTTTTGAGCCGTTGAGAATCCATTTGTCTCCTTTTTTTACTGCCGTAGTTTTCATTCCTGATGCGTCACTGCCCGAACCGGGTTCCGTCAAGCACCAGGCACCTAGTTTTTCACCGGTGGTTAATTGAGATAGGTATTTCTTTTTCTGTTCATCATTGCCGGCAAGCGCAATATGTCCGGAAGCCAGTGAAGTATGTGAGGCAACGGTCAGTGCCAGTGAGGCATCCCATCGTGCAATCTCTTCCAGCATCAGACAAAAGCTGACATGTCCTACTCCGCCGCCATTGTACTTTTCTTCATGCACCATACCGAGCAATCCTTGCTCAGCCAGCTTCTGTACCAACTCATGAGGGAACTGTTTACTGGCATCACGTTCTTTGACATCGGGTGCTATGTACCGCTCCGCAAAATCCTTCACGCTGTCGCGTATCATTTGCTGGTCTTCGGAAAGTTCAAAACTTAAACTTTGGGGTGGATTCAGGACATCAGTGCTCATAATAACTCTTGTTTAGTTAATACTGTTTTTCCTCATAACGTAACAGGGTGGATATAGTTCTGAATACGTTGTTAAAAGTAGTAATAGCTCCCGTATTCAAACAGGGTATTTTAGTCAATTGTAGTTTTTATTATAGCCGGCTGCTATCCAAAATTCCATGTAACACCGCGTCCGATTTCGGGATCCGGATAATTCCAGTCTACCGCACCCTGATCGCAAGCATACATGCACGTGCCGCATTCAATACAATCCTCAACCTGGAAATGGACTGTACCTTCTTCGTCCATAGTATAGCAATTCGCGGGACAAACATATGTAGTACATTTGTGGGGACAGGTTGAATTGCAAATGTCCGTATCCACCACAATGTGGGGTTTGATTTCGGACTTTGCCTGGTTGCGATAGCTTACCAGTCCCAGACGTTCGGTTAATTTCAGTAACTTCATAGTGATTTTGCTCCTTTAAGTCCTAATTTAATCAAATCCCAGTAAGAAGAATGCTCTTTTACGGATTCCGCCAACATCTTGCGTGACTTTTTGGTCGGCTCATTTTTGATGGAAAAGAACTTTCGTCCGAAATCACATACCAGGTTTGGAACGTCCTTAAACATCTCAGGGCTGTGCAGCATATGCACGGCATCCTGGAAACCGTTCATATCCTTCATTACATAACTCTCATCCAGTGCTTTACGGTAGTTCTTAAGCGTATTGGAAGTAAAGTCATCTTTTTCTTTTGCATCTACAATAGTCTCAGCTGCAAGAATACCTGATCGCATGGCATAATCCATTCCTTGTATCGCTTTCCCGGCATTCATCAACAGGTTTGCAGCTTCCCCGCAAATCAGCACGCCATCTTTATAAAGCTCTTTAGGCATGATTCGCTTGTCGCCCGATGAGACAACGTGTGCCGAATATTCAACGACTTCGCCTCCGCGAATCGTATCCCGAACGGCAGGATGATCTTTAAAATGGTTAAGTATATCATGCGGACTTTTGCGCTTCTCTCGTAAATCCTTCAGGCCGAGAACCAGTCCAATGGAAATGGTATCCCTGTTGGTGTATAAGAATCCTCCGCCTTCTACTCCGTCAGTAGCATAGCCAATGTATTCATTGGACATGCCACTCAATCCATTCAGCTGAAAACGATCTTCCAGCTGTTCCTGATCGTAGCGGATGACTTCTTTAATACCTGTAAGCACATGGTCAGCAGGAACATAATCGTCCTGCAAGCCTACCTGACGCGTGAGCAGGTTGTTAACACCCTCGGCTATTATCACGCTGTTGGCATGAAACTCTTCTTCACCGGTACGAATACCGACTGCCTTGCCATCCTCCATTAACACTTCATCTACTTTGATATTGGTAGCGATGAAGGAATCCATTGCGTAATCACTCTCAGCAATGGCATTTTCTACTTTGTCGGCCAGCCAGCGATCAAACTTGGAGCGCAGGACTACGACACCGGTGTATGGTGTTTCATTGAAATGCGAGGATTTAAAATCAATAGAAAATGATGATTGATCATCCAGAAAAGTAAGTCTGCGGTGATTGATGAAACGTTCCCAGCCCCCGTCTTTTTCTTCCCAGTATTCTGGAACCAATTTGGCCAGATCGCTTCCCCAAAGAACACCACCAGAGACATTTTTGGAGCCGGCAAACTCACCCTTCTCAATGAGCAGGAATTTCATGTTATTTCGGGCAAGAGTCATGGCAGCTGCCAATCCGGCAACCCCGGCACCAACGATGATACAGTCAAATTTTTCGTCCACTGCAGATAGTATTTAAATTTAATGGAAAAATAACTCGAGTGTCTCGCTCGTGTTATTATATGTCCAAGCGTCCGCTCAGACGATATTTAAGATTTAATCTTTTTCAGCTCTTCAATAAACGGTGGCAGTATTTTATAAAGGTCGCCAACCAAACCATAGTCTGCTATTTCAAAAATGGGGGCATCGGGGTCCTTATTGATAGCTACAATAACTTTAGAGTTTGCCATACCCGCTACATGCTGAATGGCACCGGATATCCCGATCGCGAAATAAAGCTGTGGAGATACCACCTTACCGGTTTGTCCAATTTGCAAACTGGGATCAACAATTCCTGCTTCCGTAAGAGCACGGGAAGCCCCAACGCCTGCATTGAGTAAATCAGCCAGTTCATTGACCAGTTTCTGACCTTCTTCATCTTTGGCTCCCCGTCCGGAAGCAACAATGGTGTCCGCTTCAGAGAGATCAATTTTATCGCCGGATGACCCGATTATTTCACGGAGTGTGAGTTTAAGATCACTTTCATCGAAAGAGAAGTCGATGGTTTCAACTTCTGCATCAGTCGGATTTTCCTGCAGGTCATAGGAGCCGGAACGTACCGAAACCAGAATTTTCTCAGCTTTCGCCTCATTGGATGAAAGAATCTTAGCAGCCATAACGGGACGCTTGGCAGAGATTCCGCCGTCAATCAGATCAAATTCGGATACATCCGATAAAACAGCGGCATCCTGGTTAGCAGCGAGTGCTCCCAAAATATCTTTGGTACCCTCCGTAGAAGCAAAAGCAAAGACGTGTGGATTAGAAGCTTCCATTACCTTTGCAAGTGCCTTAAGAAGAGGGCTATTGATATGATTTTTGAATATGGGGTCTTCCACCAAATATATTTTAGAAGCGCCATATTTTTGGACTTCATCCATATAATCAGAAGCATTACTGTCTATAATTACAGCTTCTGAGGTATGTCCGTTTTGATTGGCAAGTTCCTGACATCGAGATAACACTTCCAGAGAAGATCGTTTAATTTTTCCGTCACTAATGGCAATATGTGTAAGTAGGGTGCTCATTATCTATTGATATTTTATTCTTTATTCAACAATTAAGGCACAACGAGTGATGAGTAATAAGTAAGTTACAGTCATTATGCTTCACTTCTTACTCGTTACTTCTTACTCATTGCTATCAAATAACATTCTCTTCTTCATCAAGCAGTTTAGCTACCTGCTTCGCTATCTCTTCCGGTTCGCCTTCGTATTTCTTTCCGGCTTCCCGTTCGGGTTTTTCCTGGTATCCGGTCACGTGGGTTTTAGATGATAAGTTACTTTCATCAATACCGAGCTCAGATAACTCAACCGTTTCAAGAGGCTTTTTCTTCGACTGCATGATGCCCTTGAGGCTGGGAATCCGAGGGTCATTCATATCATTAGAGCAAGTGACAAGGCAGGGAGTAGGCAAACCAATGATTTCCTGTCCGGCGTCTCCCTGTCGTTTTACTACCAGTTTTTGGTCTTCAATATCTAATCCTACCGCATTGGTTGCATAAGGCAAATCCAGTTTTTCAGCAAGCATGCTACCGGCAAGTCCGGCATCGGTATCCTGTGATTGCTTGCCGCAAGAGATGACATCATATTCTTTATCTTTGAAATACGCAGCCAGAATATCAGCATAGGTTGCTGAATCATACTCATCATCGGATGAGGTTTGAATATGCACGGCTTTATCGGCGCCCATGGCCAGCGCTTTACGGATGGTTTCAGATACTTTAGAAGGTCCTACCGAAACGACCTCGACTTCTCCTCCGTGTTGTTCTGCCAGCACAAGCGCCTCTTCTACGGCTGATGCGTCATAGGCATTTAGGATCATTCGACTGGTGTCCTGGATCAGCTCTCCTTCTTTGATTTGTATTGGAGCATTTACATCCGGTACTTGTTTGATACAAACGTAAAATTTCATGTTTTGAATAATCTGTTAGATTGGATTTTCCTGCTCTTTTCAGGGATGTGAATATACAAAACCTGAGATAAAAAGATAGAATTCCTGCACTGAAAAATGGAACAAGGATGATGCGGAATAGGCGGATTTTTATTTACTGATACATTACAACAAATAATCTGTAATATCTGTGTTATCCGGGTTCTATACCTATTGCAATTTATTGTATTCTGAGAGGTGGCTTTGATCTATTCTGGAGAGGATATTGTATGCTTTCAGGCGAACATCTGTGGGGGCATCTTCGAATATTCGTACTATTTCGCGGTATTTCGCATTAAAGAAGGTATTAAACAGCAGGTTGTTGGTCGTATTCCGGGTGACATCCCGAATCATTTCCAATGCGCGTAAAACTTCCTGGCGGGCTTCTTTGGGACTATCCAGAAAACGGTCTAAACCGAGGCGGTGATAAACATAGCTGGCCTCCCTGAATACCTGGTAGTTGGGATTGAGCAAATCGGAAACCAATTGCGCCCGGTTTCTTCGAACGCTGCTGGTTCGTGACCATCCTGTTGATGAAATAGCCTGGGCAAGTGAAACCAGATTCTGTGCTTCACTGTAATAAGGAGTCCCGCCCATTTCGGAAAAGCTGTCAAAATCGTACCCCAAAATTATATAAGCATAGTAATCAAGAAGGGTGGTGATGGGGTCGAACTGAAGCATATCGTGAACGAGTGCACGGTTTGGGGTGTATTGGAAAACCCAGTTTTCATCATTGTAAAAGAAAAGGGGAGATTGTTGCAGCGAATTGTATATGGGTCGCTCGGATCTGATAACAATGGAAGCTTCAAAGTTGAAGTTATCATCCACACCCAGCAGGGTGATCTGAATAGTAGCATCGATTTTTTCATCCTCACCGAAGTTCGGTTCTACCCAGTTAAACTCATTCATGTATGCCTCAATATTATCTGCGAAGTCATTCATATAGGTCAGCGAGGCACTGTTGATGCGGCTCCGGTCAACCTGTACCGTAACATTTAGTTCTTGGGCCTCAGCGGTAACATCGGGCCATGCCATTATTAGGGGTGCTAACGTAAAAATTAACAGTACTTTATGTGTTGATAGATTATTCATCAAATAGATTGTAAGGATTGCATCCTGAGTCGGTCATACCTAAACAGGCTTCTCTTAAATAATAAATAATTTATTTGTTTTGATATAAAAATAATGACCAGCCGTCTGAAACTACCAGTCTTAATAATTGCCTTTATAGTATTAGCGACTGTACCTTTTACTGCTTACTCACAAGCTACACTGGGTGCAAGGGAGTTGAGCATGGGCCGTGCGACAACTGCAATAACGGAAAGTGACTGGTCATTATTTGCAAATCCGGCAATGATATCCACTTCATATACCGGAATATCCTTTTTTGGAGTTCGTTATTACGGATTGGATGAATTGACGGATCTTGCGGTAGCCGTAGTTCTGCCTTCCGCAATTGGATCGCTGGCTTTTGGAGCCCACCGATTTGGGGATGAATTCTATAATGAAAGCAGACTGCGAATTGGTTATAAGAATGAATACCAGGGCTTTCATTTCGGACTAGTTGCGAATTATAATCACTTAGCTATAGGAGGAGGGTATGGATCGGCCGGTGCTATTGGACTGGATGTTGGTATAGCCGCCATGATCCTAAACGGTCTTTGGGTGGCTGCTAAAGCGGTGAATATCAATCAGCCAACTTATGGTAAATATAAGGGCCTCAGTGAAGAACTAGCTCGTGACTTAAGTATAGGGTTGTCATACCAGATAGCAGACCTATTGCTCTTTAGTATAGAGGCTGTAAAAGATATCCGATTCCCGATATCCTACCGTGCGGGAATTGATGCAAAAATTCTGGGCAGTTTCAGGGGCAGGGCGGGAGTAACAACGGAACCGGTTACACTGGCCGGTGGGTTTGGAATCTCGAGCAAGTCCTGGGCTGTGAATATTGGCGTGCAGCAACATGAAAATCCTATTCTTGGAATGAGTCCTGCCATGGATTTCCGATTGTCGTGGTAAAGCAGTTAGTGATAGGAATATTGTTCTGGTTGATATTCGGCCAGTCGTTCGCCTTTCAGCAAGATAGTACCCATTCTGATATACAAGTAGAGATCGAAAGTGTTTTGGAAGAGATCGACATGCCTGAGACAGAAACGAATGCGGAACAGCTCATTCAATTGCTGCAGGATCTACAGCTTAACCCTGTTAACGTGAACAACGCAAACAAAGATGATTTACTACTCATACCGGGAGTCAATCTCAAAATTGCAGATGCTATTATCAGTTATAGGGAAAAGCATGATGGTTTTCAAAGCATGGAAGAATTACTGGCAGTTAGGGGTATCGGTCCGGTAACGTTGACAAAGATAAAACCCTATGTAACAACTGGCACTTCAGGAGCCGGGAAAAAAGCTGGGTATGGTAATATAAGGTACTGGTCAGCCGGTGGAAGATTGCAGATGTATTCACGGGTTCAGCAAAAACTGCAAAAGGCCGAAGGGTATAAAAGATTACCCGTTGATGGCGGATATGTGGGAAATGAAGCAAAATATTATCAGCGAACTCACTATCGTAGCCGTCACTTGTCAGTAAATATAACACAGGAAAAAGATCCGGGAGAACCAATGGGAGGAACAGCCGGGCTGGATTACCTCTCCTGGCATGTGGCACTAAAAGATAACGGGCTGCTCAAAGACCTAGTGGTCGGCGACTATTCCCTGTCTTTTGGACAAGGTTTGGTGCTCTGGAGTGGCGGGGCTTTCGGAAAAGGGCGGGAAACGGTTGGAAATGCCAATAGAAAAGAGCGGGGCATAGCCCCTTATACTTCAGCCCAGGAGACCAATTTTTATCGAGGCGGGGCCGTGACCCTGGGTGGAAGGCTCCAACTGACCGGATTCTACTCCATGAGGAAACAGAGTGCAGCCGTGGTATCGGGCGATACACTAAGCTTTCCGCAAAAGTCGGGACTTTATAGGACCTTAAATGAAAGGGGAAGGCAGCATAACCTCCAACAGGAACTCTACGGTGGAAACTTGAGAATGGAGTTCCCTTACGGGTACGTAGGCGCCACGGCTTATAAAACGGTTTTTAGCAAATATATCGAGGGTAGCAATGCCGTTTCTGACCAATACGAATTTTCGGGATTAAGCAATACGGTAGCAGGAATCAATTACCGATTCATGATTTTTTCTTCCACTTTATTCGGGGAAGTGGCAGCCAGTGAAAACCGGGGATATGGCTTAATCACAGGGATGGAAAGTCCTTTTGGAGAGGATACTGAAATAACGTTGGCATACAGAAACTATACTAAGGATTTCCAATCCCTCATGGCGGATGGTTTTGGCGAAGCCTCAGGCATACCCAGGAATGAAGAGGGGTTATACCTGGGTCTCAGACATGCTATCGGCAACAGATTCACAGTCAGCGGTTATTTCGACCGGTACTATTTTCCGGCACCTCGATTCGGAACGATACAACCTAATAGTGGTTACGACTGGCTTGGATTGTTAGAGATGAATATATATTCAAACCTCAATATTTATCTTCAGGTACGCGGTGAACGCAAGGAAGATGAATATACGGTCACAGATATACTTGGCAGGTCTGTCAGAAAGCTGGGAATCGCCATGCGAAGAACATATCGGATTCAGCTTGAGCACTGGGTCAATAAAAAGATACGTCTGCGAAGTCGCGGTGAATACGTTCAGGGAAAAAAGGGTGGAGAGGATCTGGCTTCCGGCTACCTGATCTATCAAGATATCCGAGTATTGGTAACACCCAAACTAAAAATTGATGGCAGGGTTACCGTATTCGAGACCGATAATTTTAATGCCCGGGTTTACCAGTTCGAAAATGACCTGCTGTATGTGATGTCCAGTGAGATGTTATACGGAGAAGGGCAGCGCTTTTATGTTTTACTCAACTATGAACCTATCCGATTTCTGGAAATGTGGGCCAAGTTTGGGATTACAATCTATGAAGATCAGTTAACAGTCGGCAGTGGATTGGAAGAAATTATGGGTAACAGACGCAGTGAAGTTGGGGCACAGGTGAGATTGAAGTTTTAGAAATAGAATACAGAATTCAGAATACAGGAGTCAGAATGGAATCGATTGACGAAAAAATCTAACTTACTCCCTTCATCCCCCTGTTCTTAGCCATCGCTCTTCGGTGGTGCATTCATCACACCGCTCCGCAGTGAATTACTTCTTAATTCCATAGTAGATGAATCAAGTTTTGTATTTCTAATATGTATGACTAGCCTGACTAGCCTGACTCCTGACTCCTGACTCCTGAATTCTATCCCCGTCGCTTGTAACATGAATCCTTTTATTTTATAATGGGTTCTCTTTCTATAAAATGTATGAAACTGTTAATGGGGTATGAGCTGATCTTAATTCTAGTCGTATTGTTCCTGGCATTTTTTGCCTTGGCAATAGACCTCTGGAGTCCCGATGCCGTTTTGCTTACGGCATTGGTACTGGTGACGGTTGGCGGAGTACTTAATTTGGAACAGGCCCTTCGAGGCTTCGGAAATTCCACATTGCTTGCTTTGGGGAGTCTATATATTATAGCTGCAGCCCTGAGGGAAAGCGGGGCATTAGACCGAGCCAGTGAATTTATTTTGGGAAAAGAAACCCGGAGCATCAGGCGAATTCTTATTAGACTCTGTCCGAGTGTTACGCTCTATTCGGCTTTTCTTAATAATACCCCCATTGTGGCCATGGGTATTCCCGCTATTCGAAGCTGGTCAAAAAAGAACCGGGTACCGGTCTCAAAATTGTTGATGCCGCTCTCTTTTGCAGCTATCCTTGGTGGGATTTGCACATTGATAGGTACCAGTACCAACCTGATCACTCACGGGCTCTTGCAGTCTCATGGGATGCCCGGTTTTTCGTTCTTTGAGCTCTCTCTGTTGGGAGTTCCGTGTGCGATCGCCGGACTCTTTTATTTAATAGTTATATCTCCCAAGCTGACACCGGCACGACGGGATATCCGTTACCAGGAAGAAAAGAAGCGTGAATTACTGGTAGAACTCGAAATTACCCAAGGCGCAAACGTAGTGGGTCAAAGCGTAGAGGAGAGCGGACTTAAGACCTTTCCCGGATTCTACCTTTCCAGAATTAATCGTGACGATCGTGAAATTGCTCCCGTACCAGATGAAGAGGAACTGAGGGCCGGGGATCACCTATTATATGCAGCTCAAGGTGGGGTGGCAGCAAAAGTACCGGATCTTTCCGGTTATCCCGGTTTGCAACTGGCACTGTTGCCACCTAGGGAAATAAAGAGCGACCGGAAGATGAACAGGGAACTTCACCAGGTTGTCGTCAAGGAAGGGTCCCGTCTTGTCGGTGCCACTATTGAGGAAGGAAAGTTACTGGATCGATTCGGTGCTGCGGTAACCGGGGTACGTCGTAAAGGGAAGCGCATAGATCAACCACTGGGTGATTTTATTCTACATGCCGGTGATGTATTGCTTCTGGATACAGGTCGCGGTTTCCGGGGAGCTTATGAAGAGACCCCAGACTTTTTTCTAACGAGTGAAGCAGGGGGAGAGGGTCCGGGAGAAAAGAAAAACATCAAAGAGCAGCGTCCCGGTGGAAAAGATTTGTATGTTTCTGTTGCGGTGCTTTTTGGTGTCATTGCCATGGCCGCCTTTGGAGGCATGCACATTGCCCTGGCAGGTATACTAGGCGTTGTCGTTTTACTAACATTTGGGGTGATTGAGGCCGGGGAGGCCCGTGAATCCGTAGATTGGACGGTATTAATTGTAATTGGAGCGGCGTTGGGGCTTGGCAGTGCCATGGAAGAGAGTGGAGCCGCAGAAATTATTGCAAGCTGGCTGGTTGAATTTACCAGTGCTTATGGTGCCAGAACAGTACTCGCCGGTGTGGTCATTACGACCGTAATACTCACTGAAATTATTACAAACAATGGAGCAGTAGCACTAATGTTTCCCATTGTACTCTCCGTAGCTGAATCCCAGGGATTTGAGGCCAGAGGTTTGTTTATTGCAATGACTATAGCTGCTTCCATGTCGTTGATTACTCCAATTGGGTATCAAACTAATCTGATGGTTTATGGACCGGGTAACTACAAGTTTACCGACTTTTTCAAAGTAGGCTTTCCCCTTCAAATCACGTTATGGGCTATTGTCATAATACTGGCGCCTATCATTTGGCCTATGTAACGGACCATAATGTATACGTTTTCATAATTTGATCATCTACTTTATAGTCCTATCTTTGATGCCTTTGAAAGTTACTTATTAAGATTTGAATCTAATGATCGAAAAAATCATCAAGACAGCCCGGCAAGCCGGTGAAGCGATTTTAGAATTCTATTCTGAGGACATTGAAGTGTATGATAAAGAAGATGATTCTCCGCTCACAAAGGCCGATCTGGCAGCACATCATATTATATTGGATGCACTTGCAGAAATTGATCCGGATACTCCTGTTATTTCTGAGGAGTCGGGAGTCCCAGAATACGATGAAAGAAAGCACTGGAAAAAATTCTGGATAGTAGATCCACTAGACGGCACCAAAGAATTCATTAAAAAGAATGGCGAATTCACGGTGAACATTGCTCTGATCGAAGATGGTAAGCCGGTGCTTGGTGTTGTTTACCTCCCCGCCAAAGATGTAATGTATTTTGGTGAGAAGAATTTGGGCTCGTATAAATCGGAACAGCAAAAAGAGGCGGTTAGGATTTATTCGAAAGCTGCTGATATTTCAAAACCTGTTACTGTTATCCAGAGTCGGTCTCATGGATCAGATACTCTAAAAGATGATCTTGCTGAAAAAGGAATTAAGATGAAAGATTCTGTAAAAGCCGGTAGCTCATTAAAATTCTGCCTGGTGGCAGAAGGCAAAGCAGATATCTATCCTAGGATGGGTCCGACCATGGAGTGGGATGTGGCTGCCGGTGACTGTGTTTATAGAAACTCAGCCCAAAACGGAGAACACTATTCACCTTTGACCTATAATAAGCCGGATTTAAAGAACAGCGGTTTCCTGATTGGGCTCAATGAGAATGTTGAATTTTGATTGGTTAATTTTGAATTGCACTGTTTCTGACGGTCTTCTGTCATCGGTCAATAAATACTTTATTCTAAGAATTAGATTTAACCAAAATCATGTCTGAAGAAAAAAAACTTAAACCGGCGGTACTTTGGTTTACCGGGCTCTCAGGTTCAGGTAAAAGCACGGTTTCCGAGAGGGTATCCCCGGTACTGAAAGAGCGCGGCTATCGCGTGGAACACCTGGATGGAGATGCCATCAGGGATATCTTTCCAAAAACAGGATTTTCAAAAGAAGATCGTAATGCTCACATCAAGCGGGTAGGATATCTGGCCAGCCGCCTTCAGGCGCACGGCGTCTTTGTGATCGGTTCGTTCATATCTCCCTATAAAGAATCCAGGGATTTTGTTCGCAACCTGTGTGAGGATTTTGTGGAAATCTATATATCCACACCACTGGAAGAATGCGAACGAAGGGATGTCAAGGGATTGTATGAAAAAGCAAGGGATGGGGAAATCACTCAGTTTACAGGCATTGACGATCCTTATGAGGCACCCGAAAATCCGGAACTTGAAATTGATACTACAGATATAACCGTGGATGAGGCCGTAGAAAGGGTTATTCAGTATCTAGAAGAGAGATGAGGTATAAAATTAGAAATCCGAATGTTTAAAATTCGAAACTTGTCAGATTTTAATTAGAAAGTCTTTAGTATTTCGAATTTTATATTAACCAATTAGAATTCAAGATTTTTGTTCCAATTAAGTAATAAGAAAAACAATACATGTATTCCTATAAATTAAGTCACATTCGTCAGCTGGAGTCGGAATCAATCTACATATTCCGCGAAGTTGCCGCCCAATTTGAAAATCCGGTCCTGATGTTCTCAGGCGGAAAGGACAGTATCACGATGGCACGGCTGGCACAAAAAGCCTTTTGGCCCGGTAAAATTCCTTTTCCCTTCCTGCATGTAGATACCGGGCACAATTTCCCGGAAACTATCGAGTTTCGGGACAAGCTGATGGATGATCTCGGAGTAGAGTTGATAGTTGCTAAAGTTCAGGATCTCATTGATGAAGGTCGTGTCCAGGAAGAGAAGGGTAAGAACCCTAGCCGAAATAAGCTGCAAATTCCCACCCTTTTAAACGCCCTGGAAAAGCACGGATTTGATGCGGCTTTTGGTGGGGCCCGGCGTGACGAAGAAAAAGCCAGGGCCAAAGAACGTTTCTTCTCCCACAGGGATGAATTCGGGCAGTGGGATCCCAAGAATCAGCGTCCCGAGCTATGGAATTTGTTTAATGGCAGGAAAAACATGGGCGAACACTTCCGAGTATTTCCACTCAGCAACTGGACCGAGATGGATGTCTGGCAGTATATTGCTGCCGAAGATCTGGATATTCCTGAAATTTACTTGTCCCATGTACGGGATGTAGTTGAGCGTGATGGAGTGTACTTGGCTAAAAGTGATTATATCACACTGATAGATGACGAGGAATATGATCAGAAAACTGTTCGTTTTAGAACGATCGGGGATATGACCTGTACCGGCGCGGTCCTATCTGACGCTTCTAACCTCGCGGAAATCATCCAGGAGGTAGCTTCAGCCCGTATTACTGAACGCGGAAATAGGGCGGATGATAAACGCTCGGAAGCCGCTATGGAAGAGCGTAAGAAGGAAGGGTACTTTTAATTCTGAATTTTCATTAATCGTGTAAGATAAGACTGTGTTTTGGGTCATACAATTAACCTAAAACTAATTCCTTGCGTGATGAAAAAAGAGAATATTATTCAGAAAAAGAGTTTTGACTTTTCTCTTTCAATATTAGAGAAATACAAGAAATTAATCGAAGAAAAGGAATATGTAATTTCAAAACAATTACTGAAAAGTGGTACTAGTATCGGTGTAAATGTCGAAGAACCTATTGCTGCACAATCGAGAAAAGATTTTATCTCGAAGATGTCAATTGCATCTAAAGAGGCTAGAGAAACAAAATACTGGTTGAGGCTTCTTCAAAAAAGTAGTTTGACTAATATGGATTTATCAGACTGTTTGAGTGGTGTTGACGAAATTGTTCGAATATTGACTTCAATTGTGATGACAACCAAAAGGAATTCATAATCCAAAATTCAAAATTTATAATTACTGAATGAGCGATAGCAAAGAAGCTAGAAAATATTTAGATATGGATCTCCTCCGCTTTACAACGGCGGGGAGTGTTGATGATGGAAAGAGCACATTAATTGGTCGCCTACTGTACGACTCCAAACAGATTTTTGATGACCAGATGGAGGCTATCGAGGAATCCAGTCGAAAAAAAGGTGATGAGTATACCAATCTGGCCCTGTTGACAGACGGTCTCTCAGCTGAAAGGGAACAGGGCATTACCATCGATGTGGCCTACCGTTATTTTTCGACGCCTAACAGAAAATTCATTATTGCCGATACACCGGGACATGTGCAGTATACCCGTAATATGGTTACCGGCGCCTCCACGGCCAATCTGGCAATTATCCTGGTGGATGCCCGAAACGGTGTCATTGAACAAACCTGTCGCCATTCGTTCATTGCGTCCTTATTGCAGATCAAGCACATTGTACTGTGCGTAAATAAGATGGATCTTGTTGACTACAGGGAAGAGCAGTTTGAAAAAATTAAAGCACAGTTTAGAGAATTCTCTTCGAAGCTAGATGTGCCGGATATTCACTATATTCCAATAAGTGCTTTGTATGGAGATAACGTAGTCGATAAGTCCGATAAAATGGACTGGTATGACGGGGGTACGTTGCTCTATACCTTGGAAAACGTACAGGTAGACAGCGACTATAATCATGTAGACAGCCGCTTTCCGGTGCAGTGGGTAACCCGTCCCCAATCTACCGAGTATCCCGATTATCGCGGCTATGCCGGGAGAGTAGCCGGCGGTGTTTTTAAACCCGGAGATGAAATCATTGCATTACCTTCAGGGTTTACCAGCAAGATTGACAGTGTTGAGACTTTTGAAAATGAGGAGGATGAAGTGTTTTCCCCTATGTCCATTACGATGACACTGGAAAACGATATAGATATCAGTCGTGGGGACATGATCGCGAAACCCGATAATCAACCAAATGTCGGACAGGATATCGACCTGATGATCTGCTGGCTTAATAAAAAGCCGCTACAGCCTGGCGGAAAGTATGCCATCAAGCACACCACTCAGGAAGCCCGGTGTATTATTAAAGAAGTGAAGTACAAGGTAAATATAAATACCCTTCACAGAGCAGAAGGAGACAAAGAAATCGGTCTCAATGATATCGGACGTATTCAAATCCGCACGACCCAGCCGCTGTTCTACGACAGCTACAAACGCAACCGCACCACCGGCAGCCTGATTCTTATTGATGAATACACTAATGAGACAGTGGGAGCGGGGATGATTTTATAATTGTTGAGATGGTGGTTTAGTGAGTTGTGAATTGATCCTTTCTGGATTAATTGGATAAGAGATTATTTTATATAATAGAATAATACATTTAATTCTTTAAGCAATGTTCCATAACTGAAATTTGTTATGGATTTGATTACTAACTCAATAATTTTTAAACGTGAAAGGAATCATCCTCGCAGGCGGTAGCGGAAGCCGCTTACATCCCATAACTGCTAGCGTCTCCAAGCAGTTACTTCCCGTCTATGACAAGCCGATGATCTACTACCCGTTATCAGTGCTGATGCTGGCAGATATTCGTGAGATTCTGATCATATCTACTCCAAGAGACAAAGAACTTTTCAAAAATCTTTTGGGTGATGGCTCAAAGTGGGGCTTGGAACTCTCATATGCCGTTCAGCCCGAACCGAAAGGAATCGCCCAGGCCTTTACCATTGGAGAGAAGTTTATTGGAGGAGATTCCGTTGCTCTTATCCTTGGTGATAACATTTTTTATGGACAAGGTTTTACAAAGATCCTGCAGGATGCTTCGGAAAAGCAGGGGGGAGCTACTATATTCGGACATAAAGTGAAAGATCCGCAACGTTTTGGAGTAGTGGAGTTTGATGAAAATAACAAGGTGATTTCCATAGAAGAAAAGCCGGACAAGCCCAAGTCGGAATATGCCGTAACCGGTCTCTATTTTTATGATAATCAGGTGGTAGAAATAGCAAAATCACTAACACCATCCAACCGGGGAGAGCTGGAAATTACGGATGTGAATCGTACCTACCTGGATACTGGAAATCTACAAGTTGAGTTACTTGGTAGAGGTTTTGCCTGGCTGGATACCGGAACACCCGAATCGTTGATGGAGGCATCCCAGTTTGTTGAGATCATTGAAAGGAGACAGGATTTGAAGATCGCCTGCCCGGAAGAGATTGCCTACCGGAAAGAATGGATCAGCAAGAAAGAGATTCTGAAACTGGCTTCGGAATTTTCTAATTCTTATGGTGAATACCTCGAACGATTAGTCAGTACCAAATAAGCCCCTCCATCTTTAAACTGTACAACAGAGTTACACAAAGATTCCTCAAAGGTACACAAAGTGATTACAAGATCACTGATATGCGACCGTATTAAACTTTGTGAATCTTTAGCCTTTCATTGTGAAACTTTGTGTAATAGCTTTTTAAGCTCTCCGCCTGTTTAGCTTTCTATCCATTTATTTATTTCTGTAGCCATTATCTGATAAAATCATTACTAGATGTAAGGAATTACCTTCTCACAGATCTTACCGATATATCCCATCTGCAAATTTATTCACTGAAAAAAATAACCAGTTTTGAAGAGAGGGAGTCATGAGACAACGCGAGAGAACCATATCCTTTGCACACATATTTTTTATTTCTATTAGTACAGTTATTGGGTTGCTTAATCCATCAATAATTAATGCGCAAACGCCGACTATTACAGCATCACCATCTACATTAACGGTACAACCAAATGAGATTATTACCCTTACATTCGGAGTAGATAGCCCTGTTGATGCTTACTATTTCGGTACAGAAGTTCAGTTCGATCCCAATATATTTGAATTCATTGGCGAGTTTGATACGGGCATAATGACCGGCGGTATTACCATCGCCGACCTACTGGCAAGTAATAGGGTCGGTGCTTCGGTTTCATTGACTGCACCACTTTCGGGTCCCGCTTCGGGTAACCTGTTGGCTTTGAACTTTCGTGTTCGTCAGACTGCAACGGTCGGAGCAACCGATTTTACTTTTCTGTCAGCTGAACTGAATAACTCGAACGGTTTTCTGATTGAGGGTCTTACACCTGCACTGTTGAGCATACAAGTGGAGGAGGGAGTCAGTGATTTGAAGCTGACCATTCCTGCAATTAATCAGCTTACAGAAGGAGGAGAGCTATCAGTTTCAGGGGAGATTTATGTCAATGATATAACCGTTAACGAGAGTCTGGAATCATCAAGGATATCGATGTGGGTTGGATTGAATCTCACCGATACCGATCCCTCAGGCTGGAGTGAGCTGTCATGGACACCCATGAATTTTGATAGCCAACTGGACAGCTATCATGTCTACCTGGAAAATGTCGGTTTTGGGATGAGTCCGGGAACCTACTACATAGCGCTTCGCGGGCAGTTGGATTCTCAACCTTTTGTCTATGGTGGGCAGAGCTCTTCCGGTGGCGGAATTTGGGATGGAGTTATAAACCGAAATGCACAACTTATAATTAATGAGAACCCGCCCTTTCGATACGTACTGGCCGGATGGGATTTTGATGATGAAACACTTCTAGCATCACTAGCAGTACCGTCGAATGAAGGTATAGCCTTTCAACTATTGGGTGCGAATGAGGATGGATTCAGTAATGGCGCTGCCGGTCGGGCTGCCAATGCCGATGGATGGCAATACACCGAAGGCGATGAAAAATATTGGCTGGCGGTACTGTCCACGCAAGGATTTCAAAACATAACAGTTTCCTCTAAACAATACGGCACCAGCTCGAGTCCGCGAGACTTCGAAATGGAAGCTAGTCTGGATGGTCTCTCATGGGAACTGATATCCCCTGACACCATCCGGGTTGCTTCCAGCTGGAACAGTGCCGTGGTTGATAATCTGGCTCTACCGACCGGTTATGATGATCAGCCTGAAATATATATTCGCTGGATTCGACGCGGAGATCTAAGGGTTGACGGTACTGTGGGTATTACAACCGGTAATAACCGGATTGATGATGTGTATATATACGGAGAAAATATTGCTCCTTATGAGGTCTCGGTCTGGCCGGGTGATACAGACGACAACGGGCTGGTGGACGAGTTGGATGTGCTGTCTCTGGGCCAGTACTGGCTGAGTGCGGGTCCGCTGCCTATCTATTCCGGTATTTCATGGTCTGCCCGCAATGTTGAGGCCTGGATACCTGAGGAGGGCACCTATGCCGATGCAAATGGTGATGGTCGAGTTAATTATCGCGATCTTCTTCCGGTTGGATTGAACTTTGGTGAAACGAATGCATTACCCAAGGAATTGAATCCTCTCGAATTACAAACTCCGCCAATAGCAGAGTTGATTATTAAAAGACTGAAAGCAGGTGATCGAATTACCATAAGCATTCAGTCGGAAGAAACGGTATGGCTGACCGGTATGAGCTACCGTATCAATTTGGGGAATCTGGATCCTGCCGCCTGGCGACTGGTTGAAATAAATACCGGGGGATGGGGTGGAGAATGGTTTGAGGAAGAGAAAATGCTCTCCTTCGAACGTGTAGAGCAAGGTTATTCCCGGGCATATGTTACGGCCGTGCATAAAGGAAAGGCTTATCCGAAGTCCACGAGTGTTTTAGCGGAACTCGTCATTGAAGCTACAAGAAACTGGAATCAGAATCCTAAAATAGTTCTGGAAAGAATGGTGCTGACGAATAACAAGGATCGTCAAAATATGAACAGTGCTTTGCTGGTATCCGAAGATGGAGAAAAGGATGACAACACAGAACCTGCCCTGCCAACTCGAGTCAGACTGCAGCAAAACTACCCGAACCCGTTCAACCCGGAAACGGTGATCAACTACTCACTCCCGAAAGACGGTGAAGCTTCGATGATCATTTATGATATGCTGGGCAGGGAGGTAGTCACTCTGTTCAACGGTCCGCAAAAAGCTGGCAATTATGATCTTCGCTTTGATGGCAGTAACCTCTCAAGCGGAATATACATCTACCGCCTCAAAGCAGAGGGTAAAGTATTAACACGAATGCTCACCCTTATAAAGTAACCATTTAAATTTGCCGCAGATTTTCACGGATTAAGTGTTTAAAAATAATCTGTGAAGATCTGTGGCAAAAAAAGGGTTTTGTTTTTCTCCCTTACTAAAAATCCGTATTATTGTGAGCTATAGAGGCATTCAGTTCTATAGTAATATTCACCTATTCAACAGACGGGAAAAATCACCTAACCCTGAGTAATAAAGACAAACATAACAACCCTGATAATAAGCCCGATAGCGGAAAGGTTTCTCCGAAGGAGCTTCCACTTCCTGAATATAGACTTGTGCCTGTTGAAGAATGGGAGAGTAGAGAAACGAGTGAAGATATAATTAGTTTAGGTACACTGATTAAACTTTTATGGGACAACCGAAAAACTTTGTACAAATATCTAAGTATAGGTATTGTAATTGGACTTTTTGTTGCCATAATGAGTCCAAAAGAGTATCAAAGTCAGGCAACTTTATTACCTGAAGTGCAATCTTCTGAATCTGGAGCTAGTAGGCTCCTGCAACAATATGGTGGAATACTTGGAATAAATGCTGGAAGTGCTACTAGTACTGAAACAATGATTTCCCCGATTCTTTATCCACAAATAGTTCAAAGTTTGCCTTTTCAACTTGAACTCCTAAATACCAATATATCTTTCCCCCGATTTGATACTACCACAACAGTTTTTAACTATTTTGATGAGATTTATAAACCATCCATTTTAAGTTATGTTAGGGGATATACAATAGGGCTTCCAGGTAAAATAGTTGGATTATTTAAAAGTGAAGGGGGGACGCAACAACCTTTACCTAATGAGTTTAAAGCTGATTCAATAATTTCAGTAACAGAACATCAAATGGAAATAATTGAAAATCTCCGAAGCAGAATCAGCATTTCATTTAACGATGAGATTGGGGTCATAAATTTAAATGTGAGGATGCCTGATCCAAATGCAGCAGCCTCACTAGCTAATTTAAGTATAGATTTAATTCGAGAATATGTAACTAGATACCGGACAAGAAAAGCTCAAGAAGATTTAGAATTTGCTCAAATACAAAAGTCAAACGCTCGTGAAGAATTTGAACAAGCGCAAAATAAACTGTCTGAATTTCGTGATAATAATATTAATCTAGCTACTGCAAAAGCTCAATCACAGGAACAACGGCTTCAATCAGAATATGACCTAGCGTTTAATGTATATAACACCTTGGCTCAACAGGTAGAACAAGCAAAACTTAAACTTCAAGAACAGACACCAGTTGTAAGAATATTACAACCAGTCCAAGTTCCGGTAAATGATGATACCAGTGGACTAAGAATTCTTATTTTGATTTCATTGATTAGTACACTAATCGGTATTGGATGGATTTTTATTCAATACTTTTTGTTAAATAATTCATCTCTAGAGGAATAAACACTATTTATAATTAATTAATGTCAGTGGTTTTCAGTGATAAAAATTGAAAACTAATTAAATAAATCCAAAATAGGCTCGGTAAACTTTACTCTTTTTGAATAAATCTAAACATAAATAGCGAAGCCTATTAGTAGCGTAATTATTCTAAAACATTGTGAGAGAAAATTTCAAGTTAGTATTTGTAGGTTGCATTTCAACTATATTATGACTTATCTCTTCAAGTATTGGTTTAAGACATAAATTAACGCAAAAAGACGAGATTTAAGTTAGATCTTTTAAATGAGTAAAATGCTTTTATCAGATTCATTGATACACGAATACTGTAAATTCATTATTGGATAATGCAGTATATCAAGCTCAAAGGAATAGTTGATAAATTAAAATTAAGTCAGTTTTTAAAATCAACTTCGAAAACCACAATTGTTAAAGCTGGCGGTATGGTGGCTGGTGTGCTAGTCAGTATAGCAATTGGGCGATTATTAGGTGCGGATGGCCTAGGAATAATAAGTCTTTCAAATCAGATTGTTAGAATATTAACAATGTTGGTTTTATTAGGACTCCCTACTGTAATTATTAAAGAAACATCTATAGCTGTTAGTAAAAAAAAATGGGCATACATTAATGATGTCATATTTACCAGTCTGCTTATCAATATACCATTTGCTTTATTAGTTGTAATACTTAGTTATTATGTCTTACCGATAGTAGTCTCTACATTTTTCGAAGAATCGTTAAGAGTTCCATTATTAATTATAACTATCGGCCTGTTATTCCAAGTAATATCCAAAATATTCGGACCGAGTTTAAATGGGTATGGTAAAATATGGCAAGCTAGTTTAGCAGAAAATACACTTAGTATAGTACTGGTAGCTCTTAGCATATTAATACAGCATACATTAGACTGGCAAATCAGTGTTATCAGTGTTGCAATTTCTTATACGGTAGCAAACTTCATAGTTTCTATAATATTATCCACCTATTGGAAACATGTTCACAAGACCTCATTGGATGTAATTAATAATTTTATTCCAAAGAAATTACTGACTGTTGGGTTACCGCTTCTATTTATTCAATCGACGAATGTTATTGCAACTACTATTGATAGTATTATGATAGGGTCATTCTTAAGTACCAAGGAGGTTGGTATTTATGGAGTAGCTTTCAATATCGCTTTTGCCTCTTCATTTTTTTTGCAGGTTACCAATTCGGTATTAGCACCCAGAGTAGCTTCTTTGTTTGCAGATAATGACATCAAAGAAATGGAACAAATTGTTCAGAAAGTTACGATGGGACTAACATTTATTGCGATATTAGGATTCTTGATAATTTTGCTAGGTGGGAAATATATTCTCCCAATATGGGGTAATGAGTTTTTAGAAGGATATAAACCCTTACTTATTTTAAGTATAGGCCAATTTTTTAATATAGCAGCAGGATGTGTAGGGTTAATTCTTACTCTGTGTGACCAAGAAAAAAAATGGGGTTATATCACTTTAATTTCTGCTATTCTAAACACAATTTTAAATATAAGCTTTATAAAGCTTTGGGGGATTCAAGGGGCTTCAATTGCAACAGCAACAACTATGATATTTATGAATATATCAGGCGTTGTTTTAGTTAAGAAAAATATTGGAATACTCACCTTTCCAATTAATAAGATTTTAAAAATTTAGTGAAAAAGCTCATAATTCATATTGGCTATCCAAAGACAGCAACAACTTCATTGCAGTTAAATCTTTTAGGAGATCTATGGCGAGAACATAAAATTGAATACATAAATCATTTGAAAGAACCAAAACCTTATTTAGGTAATATTAGGTGTTATAAAAATATCCAAAGTATTATTTCCGGCCGAAATTATTCTGATTTTGAATTGAAAAATGAATTAAAATCCCTTGAACATATAAAGAAATCCATTACAGTGATTTCTGCCGAAACATTATCAACCATTTATCCCGACCATAACTTTGCCAATTTAGATTCTTTTGCTTACAAAAATGCTCAAAAATTTAAAGAAACATTTTCAGGATATTTTGATGTCATTGAAATAGTGATTGGAATTAGGGCACAGCGAGAAATTGTGCATGCTGTTTATAAGCAATGGTACAACGAAATTGTAGGTGAGAATCCAATATTTGAGGATTTTACGAAATGGCTAGAAGAAAACTTTAGCAAATCAAAATCTGAACAGTCTATACTTTTTAATTATAACATTTTCATACAAGAATATTGCAAGGTTTTCGGAAGGAAAAATGTCCACATCTTACTTTACGAAGATTTATTACATGACAAAAACATGTATTATAATAAATTAGCCTTCATATTTGATACTGAAAAGAGTAAAGTTCAAACCAGTTTAGAGAGAAATATAAGAAACAAATCGAACTTGCGTGATGATGGTAAAATTGAAATACCCCGTTCTACTTTGGGCCAGAAAATCACTTCGCCTTTTAGAAGAATTCTTAGGAAGAATGTTAACTCTAGTAAATATGACAGTATTAAAAGAATTTACCATGCCATAATACCTGAATCAATACGAGATAGAAAAATAGGCGCTAATAAAGCTGTAAGGCAGATAAAAGAAAATGAAGCTAATTATTTAAAGAACAGATTCAAAGATTCTAATTTAAAATTGATATCGAGCTTTGATTTTAATAAAGAAAAAATGAAAAAATACAAGTACATATAAAATGAAAACCCTGCTTTTCTTAAACGGGTCAGAAGGTTGTCAAACTGGAATCGAAGATGGCTTTAAATATTTATTGGGAATTGATAAGATATCGGAACTAGAGTGGTTTTATTATACGGATTACGCCAATAAGCATACGAATGGAAAAGCCTTAAATGAAATGCTCAAGCGGGCTGAAACTTTCCAGCCCGATCTGGTTGTGTTTTTTCATTTAGGTGATTTTCAAATTGAAAAGAAATTTTTAATTAAGTTAAAAAATATAGACTCAAAACCTATCATAGTATATGATGAAGGGGATATGTATGGAGGATTGGCCAAACCTATTAAGCCTCAGATGGAATTAATAATGAGGCATTCGGAAGTAGTTTCTATCCGGGGTCTAGGTAAATTCCACAAACAGGTAAAAAAGTATAATGAGAAAGTCATTTATACGCCTCATCATAATGACATCCATCGATTTGATGACAAAGAAAATGTATTTAAGGAACGCGACCATGATATAGTTTTGATCGGAAATAAGGTAAAATCCAGGATGTTTAATTTCATTCGAAGATTACCGGGTGCAAAAGAAAGAGAAAACTTTGCAGAAATGATGGATGCTGAATTTCCTGATCAATTTAAAATTTACGGAAACGGTTGGGATTCGTTGGGTACCAATCAGGGACCTGTAGATTTTTACAAACAACATGAGATCTATGAGAATACTTGGATAACAGTAGCCTACGAACACTATCCAAGTATTCCATATTATTTTTCGAATCGTTTACCGATGGCATTAATGAACGGTTCACTCTACGTCAGTCACTATCACGAAGGATATGAAAAGATGTTTCCTGATACTGATTTCATTTTTTTCTTCAAAAATAATGATGAAGCAATTGATATTATCAAGTATATCTTATCTTTAGGCAAAGAAGAGTTAATTTGTCGTTCTGAAAAAGCAAGAGATTTTGCCCTCAGACAATATACTCCCCAGGTAATTTGGTCCAATTTTTTAAAGAACGTCCTCTCAATATTAAATTGAAATATAGCTATTTAATGAAATACACGATTATATTTATAATATCATTAATTAATCGTGCACATGTATATATAACTACAGACAGAAATATAAATATACGTAGATCTCTATTATATTTAGTAAGAACAAAAATACAGGAAGAAAATAAAGTAAATATTAATCATTCAGATATTTATAATTCCCTTGTTAAAATTACCGGTTATTTTAATATGGTTGATATTTCTAATTCTTTGATTAAAAATACACAAATTAAAATTTCAGGGGAAAATAACAAGCTAATATTAGAAGAAGATGTGAAGTTACGAAATGCTGAGATTCATATTAGAGGGAATAATTGTATTATAAAAATCGGAAAAAATACATCTACAGGTGGGCTAAGAATTGTTAATGTTGGTAACGACAATGAAATAGAAATAGGTGAAGATTGTTTATTCGCAGATCATATAGAGATTTGGGCTAGTGATACGCACAGCATATATAATGAACATGATGAAATGATCAATCCGGAGAAACCAATAAAAATCAAAGATAAGGTATGGGTGGGAAGCCATGTGACTATTTTAAAAGGGGTCACTATTGGTACTAATAGTGTGATTGGAATGAGAAGTTTGGTTACTAAAGATATCGATGCCGGTACATTAAATGTTGGATCTCCTGCACGCGTAATTAGAAACAATATTACCTGGAAATTAGATTATTAAGTAATTATTAAATGAAAGTTCTGCACGTATTTAATGAAATAAACTACTCAGGTGCTGAATTAATGTATTCAAAAGCGGCACCTATTTTTAAAGAACATGGAATTGAAACTTATGCTGTCAGCACCGGGACAAATATTGGTAATTTTACTGCTGAGTTTTCTAATAAAGGAATAAACTGTTATCACCGGCCTTTTCCACAAAGTAAATTAAATATTTTCGACTGGCTGAGATATTATAAAGATTTTTTCTTCTTCATAAAGGATAAAAATTTTGATGTTCTACATATCCACAGAAATGATGTTTATTCATTGGCTTTCATTGCAAATATTGCAGGCATACCTACTATCAAAACAGTACATGGTTATTTTAAAAATAGAAAAATTACCTATCCACTTGCCGTAATTAAACGTTTCGCAGGTAGAAAATTATTTAATATAACCTTTCAAACAATCGGAGATAGTGTCTATAAGAATGAATTGGATTACTATAAAAATCCTTCAGTTAAAGTTAATAATTGGATTGACAATGAAAAATTTTATCCGCCATATGATGGTAAAGAAGGATTTGCTATAAGAGATGACTTGGGTATCGATAAAGATGATTTTATACTTATTTCTGTTGGAAGTTGTACTAAAAATAAAAATCATCATGACATTCTAAAGGCCATGTCTATTCTTCCCAAAGAAATTGATGTGAAGTATCTGCATTTAGGTAATGGAGATACTGAAAAAGAAGAAAAAAAATTATCAAAAGACCTAAAAATCGACGAACAAGTATATTTTTTAGGCAACAGAAAAAATGTTAGGGATTATTTAGTAGCTTCTGATCTTTTTATAATGACTTCTAGAGTTGAAGGTTTGGGAAATGCTGCTTTAGAAGCTATGGCCTGTGGACTACCAACAATATTATATAATGTGCCAGGGTTAAGAGATCTGATTAAAGAAAATGATAATGGATTCTTGATAGAAGAAAATTTCAGAACACTTGCAGAAAAAATCCTTAAGTATTTCAATAATCCAGACTTGAAAACATTAAAAGGAAATTCCGCCCATGAATTTGTGAATAAACATTTTTCAATGAAGAACAATGCTATAAAGATTATCGAACTGTATGCAAAAGTTTAATTCTTCGATTTTTCTAAGGTTTTCACAAGGTATTGAATTCTCCTTTTATGCTGCAATTTTTTTTGAAATCATTTATTTGATAAAACTTGTAGGAGAACTCAACTTAGATATTATATACTATTTAGCCATACTAGTTCAACATGTGGCGCTTATTCTTATCTTTTATATAGTTATAAAAAAAAATATCAGTACAAGTGTACCAAAATACATATTCATTATTTACTTCACTTGGTTAGTTTATAATGTTTTAAATCTTATTCGGGGAGCTTATCTTTCAAATACTTATTTAGATTGGAGATTTTTAGTTCTTACTTCATTTCCCTTCGTCTTCTTATCTCTCGTTTTTTATATAGGGAATAATCCCCATTATTTGAGGAGGATATTAATTAAGACACTAAAAGTTTTCTTGCCCCTTAGTTTTGTATTTATACCCCTGGCATTTTATACAAATAAGGAATTATTTTCACGCATTGTTGAGCCAGTTACGTATTTGATATTATTTATACCATATCTAAAAAATAAATGGAAGTACTTAATAATTAGCGTTGCATTGGTTTCTGTTTTCCTGGTTGTTGATTATAGGGCAAACTTGATACGAATTTTCCTGTCTTTTCTAATATTATCAATCTACTATTTCCCAAAGATATTTAACTTGCGATTAATAAAAGTTTCGAGGGTTTTTTTATTTTTTTTACCACTAATTATTGCCTCATCAGCATTACTGTTTAATTATAATGTCTTCAATGAGTTATCCCAAAACGATTCCTTAAGAGTCACTAATAAACATGGAGAGAGTGAAAATATTCTTTCCGACAGTCGTACTTTTATATATGCTGAAGTAATAGCAAGTGTGAATAATTCAGGGAATTGGCTATTTGGAGAAGGTGCTTCTGGATCTTATCACTCAGATGTATTTTATGATAGGGGAGGGGGAACTGATGGAGTACGATATGCTTCTGAGGTTAATATTTTAAATCTTTTATTGCATGGAGGCTTGGTTGGTGTTTTCATACATTTTATGTTACTGTTTTCTTCTTCAAAATTATTCATCGAGCAATCTAATAACCGACTCTGCGTTATGTTTGGAATTTTATTCTCATCAAAATGGCTGATGTCGTTTATAGAAGAATTCACAAGATTTGGCTTGAATTTTTTCTTTTTTTGGCTACTCTTGGGCTTTTTCAGCACGTATTATCTCAGACGTAAAAGTGATGATCAGCTCAAAAAATTCTTGTCATTTTAAATAGCTTCCTAGTTTTAGTAAAAGTGCAATAAATTTTACATGGAAATCACGATAAGAAAAAAAAATAGGCTAACAGTAATATTGCCAGTCTATAATAGGATTCAATATACAAGAAAGTGTCTTGAAGCTTTAGAAAATCAGTCTTATAAAGATTTTAGAGTAATTGTAGTTGACGATGGCTCCACTGATGGGACAGAACAAATGATTCGTGAATTTTTTCCTGATGTAATTTTATTAAAAGGTGATGGTAATCTTTGGTGGACAGCCTCTGTAAATTTAGGTATAAAGGAAGCGTTTGTTCGAGGTTCAGATTATGTCATGACTTTAAATAATGACACCAAACCAGCCGAAGATTTTATTGAACAAATGTTAAAATGTTCAACTAGAAATCCTCGAGCAGTTTTAGGGGCTTTAGAAGTCAATAGTAAAACTGAAAGGGTCAGTTATGCCGGAGAAAAGATTAATTGGTTAACAGCAAATTCCGAATTATTTAATGTTGGAAAAAAGCCTTATAACCTTACAGGTATCAAAGCAGTATCACATTTACCTGGAAGAGGATTACTAATTCCAACTTCTGTTTTTGAAGAGGTTGGATTATTTGATGAAAACAACTTTCCCCAGTATGCTGCTGATTCAGATTTTACTCACAGGGTTAAGCAGGCTGGTTTTAATGTTTATTGCAATTACGATGCCGTATTGTATACTTACCCGTCTGAAAGCGGTTCATTAAAACTTAGAAATAGTAAAAGCCTGAAAAAATACTATGAGCATTTATTTTCAATAAAAGGAGGTGGGAACCTGAAGGTATTTTGGCATTATGCAATTAATAATTGTCCTTATAAGTATTTGGTTCCTTTTTTGATTTCAGGTTTTTCAAGAAGAGTATTTGGATATTTAATCGAATGGATAGGTTTTAAAAATGAATAAACTTGCAATAGTAACACCTGTACGGGACGAAGAAGATGTGGTAGAAGAGTTGATTCTTTCTGTGGTGCAACAGGATCTTTTACCTAATGAATGGGTATTCGTGGATGATAACTCTGTTGATAGTACAACTAATATTATAAAGAGTTATTCCCAAAAATTTGAATTTATAAAGTTGGTGTCTTTTCCGAAAGACACCAACCGAACACCTGGTACCGGAGTTATACGGGCGTTCGAATATGGTCTTAACCATTTAATGCAAGAATACGATTTTCTCTTAAAGCTAGATGCCGACCTTAAATTTAAACCAGATTATTTTCAAAATATCATTTCAGAATTTGAGGCAAATGAAAAATTAGGGATTGCTTCCGGTATGATATTTGAGAAAAATGGCAAACCGGTAAAAAAGAACATTTCGGATCATCCTTATGGTGCTACAAAGTTTTATAGAAAATCATGTTTTGATCAAATTAAACCATTGGAGAAGATAAAAACTTGGGATTTAATCGATAATATAAAAGCGAATATAGCCGGATATGAAACCAAAATAATCGCATCAGAAAAAGTTAAACACCTCAAACCTATGGAAAGTGCAGCAGGTAAAACAAATGAAAATTTTTTAAAAGGTTATTACAGCTCTTATTTGTTCTACCTATTTCCATTTGCTATGCTTAAATCAATCAAGGTAATGACTGAAAAACCATATATCGTCGGTGGTGTCGTTTATCTTAGCGGATATTTATACAATTTAGTAATCAATAGAGAGCGATATTCAAATTCTGAAGTAGTTAAATATCTTCGAAAACAACAAAAAAATAGATTAAAAAAATTATTCAAATTAACATGAAATTTTCATTGGTTATCATTACCTGGAACCAAATTGAGAAGTTGAAAAAATGCTTAATATCATTAGAAGAAAAAGTTGATTTTACAAATGGAGAACTGATAATTATAGATAATAATTCAACAGATGATACCCTGAAATGGGTGCAAAATTATAATGGTATAAATTTAAAACTGATAAAAAATAAAACCAATCAAGGAGTGGCCAGGGCCAGAAATCAAGGTGTAAAAAGATCAGATGGTAATTATATTATTTTTCTAGATGATGATACAATTATTCATAATGACATTTTTCAAGATGCTTTTAATTACCTTGAAGATCATCCAAATATCGGGTTGTTGGGACCTAGACTTCTCTTTGAAAATGGAGATGTTCAACCTAGTGCCCGCCCTTTTCCAACTTTGAAGGGAATTCTAGGTAGGGGATTACCACAGTTTACCCCATCAAGTTTTCGAGAAGATTACTTAAATAAATATCTTAATGTTGAAACTCCGGTTACAGTTGATTGGGTGTTAGGTGCTTGTCAAATTATTCGGGAAAAGGTGTTTGATGAGGTGGGACTCCTCGATACATCATACTTTTTTGGTTACGAGGATATCGATTTTTGCCGAAGACTGAAGAATAGTGGGTGGGAAGTATGTTACCATCCGGGTTTCCAACTAACTCATTGTTACCAAAGAAAGAGTGCTGGAAAATTATTTTCCAAAATGAAGTTTTATCACTTACTGAGTATTTTAAAATATTTCAAAAAGTTTGGTTTTAAATCTTCAGATAACTAAAAGGATAAAACAATTATAGGCTGTCCAATTATTATTTAAACAATTTTATTTGAATGTTTTAATAGAGACTGCTATTTCTAATCTATTTCTTAACTTCTGTCCGCGAACTAATAACTTAAAAGAGTTTTGAGGAAAGTATGCTTCAAGAGCTGCTAAAAAAAATCAATAACAAAGAATATATTGTCGGTATTGTTGGTTTAGGATATGTAGGCCTTCCTCTCATGTGGACATTCTTTCAAAAAAATATGCCGGTACTGGGATATGATATTGATGACAATAAAGTAAATTGTATCCTGGAAGGGCGCCCCTATATTAAACATCTGGGTGATAACATGATGCAGGCATTGGCTAAAAGTGACCGTGTAGATGCCACTACTGATTTTTCCCGCCTATCCGAAGCAGATGCGCTATTGCTTTGTGTGCCAACGCCCCTCAACGAGCACCGGGAACCGGATATGCAGTATGTAGAGAAAACCTGTTTGACGGTTGGGCAAAACCTTCGCAAGGGACAATTGGTCATCCTGGAATCTACCACCTATCCCGGAACTACGGAGGAGCTTATCATTCCAATCCTGGAGGGAGAGTCAGGGTTGACAGCAGGTAAAGATTTTTATGTAGCTTATAGCCCTGAAAGGGAAGACCCGGGTAATGCCGATTTCAATACGGCCAAGATACCTAAAGTAGTCGGCGGGCACGGGGAAGATGCCTTAAAATTAGCATGTGCGTTATATGATACAGCTATTGTACAGACGGTACCTGTTTCGGATACAAAAACCGCTGAAGCGGTAAAGCTGACGGAGAATATATTTCGCTCGGTTAATATTGCCATGGTGAATGAATTGAAGGTCATCTACCAGGCTATGGGCATTGATGTGCATGAAGTATTGGATGCAGCGGGAACCAAGCCATTTGGCTTTATGAAATTCACCCCCGGACCGGGTCTTGGCGGGCACTGTATTCCTATTGATCCATTCTACCTGACATGGAAAGCCCGGGAAGTGGAACAACCTACCCGCTTTATTGAACTAGCCGGTGAGATCAATACCGATATGCCTAGGTATGTGGTTCGACAGACGATGGAAGCACTGAACCATCACAAGAAAGCAATGAACGGCAGCAATATTTTACTCATTGGGCTTGCCTATAAACCGAATGTTGATGATGATCGTGAGTCGCCTACGTATAAACTTATGGAGCTTCTTGAAAGACAGGGGGCGGAAGTGAGCTATTACGATTCTTATGTTCCCAAGATCAAACCGTCAAGGGAGTACGCCCATTACGCCGGCAAAGAATCGGTCACTTGGGATGAAGGTACAATTAGAGCTTTTGATGCCGTTGTGATTGCGACCAACCATGATGATATCAATTATGCAGAACTCGCCGAATGGAATGAATGTATAATAGACACGCGCAATGCTATGAATGGTTATGCTACCAAAGAAAAGCAGGTCTGGAAAGCTTAGAAATGATTGAGGGATTGATTTACTGATTTATTGAGTGCTAAGTTTTGAGCTTCTAAGTGATTTATTTACTTGAGAAATTTTAGGGAATACTTTTCTAAATTAAAATAGACTTAAGTATTTGCAATGAAATAGATGTTTATTATCTTATTTTTTAATATAGAAGTATCATCAGACTAATTAGTGACGGGATTACGTATTAGATAAAGATCGTTACAGCCCTTTTAGTTTTTAAATATTATGAGTACAAGCAGAGAAGCTGCGTTGATGGATGAAACTGTTTCGGGAGAGACATTCGTTTCCGTACGAGAAAGTATCACAAATGAATTCACGGACCAAAAAGAGGCTAATACTCAGTTTAGGCCTGCTTTCCAAACTAAATTTGAATCACTTGCGGCAAAAACCTACAGCGGCAAAAGAACCATTGATATAATCATCGCTACATTTGGGTTTCTGGTTTTTGCGGTATTATATCCTATCATTGCTCTGGGCATAAAAATTTCTTCCAGAGGCCCTGTTATATACAGGCAAAAACGAACCGGACAAAACGGAAAGGAATTTACCTGTTACAAGTTTCGAACCATGCACCAGCTTTCCCTACGTCGCATTGACGGAAAACCGGTAGTTACCCAAAAAGGGGATAAGCGCATTTTCTGGTTTGGAAGCTTACTGAGGAAACTGAATTTGGATGAACTTCCCCAGATCATCAATGTACTGGAAGGGAACATGAGCGTTGTTGGGCCAAGGCCTTATCCGGTTGAAGAGTGCGCTCACTGGAATACCACTTTTGACGATTTCTTTTATCGCTACGCCGTGAAGCCCGGAATTTCGGGATATGCACAGGTATTGGGCTACAGGGGGGGTACATTGGATGAGGAACATATGCGAAACAGATTGGATAAAGACCTGGTATATGTGCAGAAGCAAAACATGTGGTTTGATTTAAAAATAGTATTTCTTACGATCAAACAGATGCTGCACCTCGAGACGAATGCACACTGAGGTAGTTTTGAGGGATTGAGTGACTGATTTACTGAGGTTTCTATGTAGAGGCATGTCCGGTAGGATGTGCCTTTTTTGTTTTGGCACTTAGAATCTAAATGCACTAAGTGGTTATGTATTTTTTGATCATTATTAGTACCTTTATCCTGATTTTCTTCAAGCCTTGATCTTTCAATCTATACATCTTATAACATTATTGATGGGTTTTAAAAAACAGCTATTTACTCGATTAACATTTGTATTTTCTCTGTTATTCATCATCGTAACCGTTGCTGCGGGACAAAATGTCGGGGATATTGATTTTGAAAATTTACGTTCATCAGATTTGTCCGATCAACAGATAGAGCGGCTGTGGGAACGGGCGCAGTCTCAGGGATATACGGTAAGCCAGATTGAACAGGTTGCACTGGCTCGTGGCATGGCTCCCTCGGAAGTGAGCAGGTTGGTAAACCGGTTGCGGGAAATTCGCATGCAGCGTTCATCCGATCAGCAACAACGAGAAGTTCCACAATTGCGACGCGTGACCACCGATTCCCTGCTGCTTGATATGGTACCACAAGATACGCTTCGTGATAGCACAAAAACCAGGATCTTCGGTTCCAGGCTTTTCCGGAGTGATAAAGTTACCTTTACCCCATCCCTGAATATACCAACACCTGAGAATTACCAGTTGGGTCCCGGGGATGAACTTGTAATCGATATTTGGGGGGCAGCCGAGCAAACCTATCGCCTGACGGTTTCTCCGGAGGGTACCATTACTATAGCTAATCTGGGTCCTATTTACGTAAATGGACTTAGTATAGAACGAGCTCGGGACCGGATCAAAAACGAGTTATCCAAAATCTATTCTGGACTACAATCCGACCCGAATGAACCTACCGACACGCAGGCTCGTATCTCATTGGGCAATATTCGAAGCATTAAAGTAACCGTGTTGGGTGAAGCCCGTTTCCCGGGCACCTATACCTTGCCATCCCTGGCTACGGTCTTCAATGCCCTTTACTCAGCAGGCGGACCGGATTCAACCGGTACTTTTAGGGAAATCGATGTAATAAGGGGGGATTCGGTAGCGGCAACGCTGGATATCTATGATTTCCTTGTGTACGGTAACCAGGAAGACAATATCCGCCTGCGTGACCAGGATATTATTAAAATCGATCCTTACAACTCCCGGGTTGAAGTAGAGGGGTATACCAAACGCACAGGCATATTTGAATTGCGGGAAGGGGAGACCATTCAAGATCTCCTTACTTTTGCGGGAGGCTTTGCGGATAACGCCTATACCCGAAGTATTAAAATTGTAAGCAATACCCCAACGGAAAAGCGTATTGATGATATCAGATATCCGGAACGAAAGGATTTTGTTATTAAAAACGGTAGCAAGGTATCCGTAGGCAAAGTACTGGAACGCTTTGCCAATCGCGTGGAAATTCAGGGTGCAGTATTCCGCGAAGGATTTTATGAACTGAATGATACCACTAGCCTGTATTCATTAATTCAGCGGGCTGAAGGTTTGCGAGGTGATGCCTTTATGAATAGGGGGCTTATCTACCGGGAGCAGGAAGATTATACCATTGAAGGCATTCCCTTCAGTGTGCAGGATGTAATGAATGATCCTGAGCAGTACGATATTCCCTTACAGAAAAATGATATCGTTCAGATATCTTCCATCTTTGACCTTCGTGAAGATTACCATATTAATGTATTGGGTGCTGTTCAGCAGCCGGGTGAGTTTCCTTATGTGGAGAACATGACCCTCGAGGATGTAATCTTGCAGGCCGACGGGTTTAAAGAAAGTGCCGCTCCGTATCGTATCGAAGTATCCCGACGTATTAATCATACTGACTCGGCATATGTACCGACGGATATTGCCAAGCTTTTCCAATTCAGAGTCAGCAAGGATCTGTCACTTTCCAATGATGGAAAACGATTTATCATGCTGCCTTTTGACAGGGTTTTTGTACGCAGTTCCCCGGCATATTACGAGCAGGAAGACGTAACCATAAACGGGGAAGTGCTGTTTCCGGGTAAATATACCTTATCTCAAAAGACGACTCGAATTTCAGATCTCATTGAACGGGCCGGCGGACTGACCCAATATGCCTACGCTCAGGGGGCCAACCTGACCAGACAAATTGAAGGAGACGTGGACCAGGAGTTTATCAATATTCCGGACAGCCTAAAAGAAGAAAATACGCAAAGAAACCGCACAAAAGTAGGAATTCGACTGGGAGAGATCCTGGATGATCCCGGTTCTAAATACAATCTGATTCTTCGGGAGGGCGATGTGCTCGAGATCCCCAAAGAGTTACAGACGGTTCGCATCGCAGGAGAGGTGCTTTATCCCATCAGTGTGCGCTATGAAAAGGGCCGTTCTTTTAAGGAATACATTAGAGCAGCAGGGGGAGCCTCTGAACTCGGACGTCCAAAAGACGCCTATGTGGTCTATGCCAACGGCACAGTTGACCGGGCCAATCGCTTCCTGTTTTTCAGGAACTACCCGAAAGTTCAGCCAGGGGCGACCATCTTCGTTCCAGAGAAGGAGCAACGGGAGAGGTTGAGTACCCAGGAACGCATCGGTATTCTTTCCGCGATCGTTTCAATGGCGGCTATTGTGAGCAATACCATCTTCCAGATCAGGAGATAATTAACCTTACCACTAAGGCACAAAATTCACAAATAGGTAATATTTAAAATTATTACGTGTAGGAATGCTAACAAATAATACAAAAATCTACATAGCCGGCCACCGTGGCATGGTGGGTTCGGCCATCTGGCGGAAGCTGGAGAAAGAGGGATGTGATAACCTGATTGGGAAAACCAGTTCTGAACTGGACCTGCGTAACCAGCAGGCGGTGAAGGAGTTTTTTGCTGAGGAACAGCCCGATGTGGTGATTGATGCGGCCGCGCGCGTGGGAGGCATCCTTGCTAACAGTGAGTATCCCTGGCAGTTCTTGTATGAAAACCTGGAGATTCAAAACAATTTGATCGCTTCGGCCCACGAATTCGGTGTGGAGCAGTGTGTGTTCTTAGGCAGCTCCTGCATCTATCCCAAGCATTCTGAGCAGCCGATGAAGGAGGAGGCGCTGCTTACCGGCCCCTTGGAGCCAACTAACCAGTGGTATGCTGTGGCTAAGATCGCAGGGGTTAAGATGATTGAAGCCCTGCGCAGGCAGTACGACCATAACTACGTCTCTTTGATGCCCACCAATCTTTACGGGCCTCGCGACAATTTTGATCTGCAGACTTCGCACGTGCTTCCGGCCATGATCCGCAAGTTTCACGAGGCAAAGGTGAATGGACACGCCACCGTTACCCTCTGGGGCACCGGCTCGCCCATGCGCGAGTTCCTGCATGTAGATGATGTGGCTGAGGCGGTGCTTTTTGTGCTGAACCGCGAAATGGGGCAGGGCCTGTACAATGTGGGCACCGGGAAGGATATTACCATTCAGAACCTCGCGTTGCTCATTCAGGAGATCGTCGGACATGAAGGGGAAATCGAATGGGATACTTCCAAACCCGACGGCACCCCCCGCAAGCTGATGGACGTCAGCCGTATGAAGGAGGAGGGGTGGACCTACAATATTGAGTTGAAAGAGGGAATCAGGGACACCTACGAGTGGTTCCTGGAAAATCTTGACCAGATTAAGGAAGTCGAAATCGAAAAGTAATAATACCACTTAGTTACTGAGTGCACTTAGTGGTAACAGCTTTTAACTATGAAATTTTAAGATATTATGAGTTCTAAAAACAAAGTCGCATTAATCACGGGAGTAACCGGTCAGGACGGTTCCTATTTATCCGAGCTGTTGCTAGACAAAGGCTATGAAGTACACGGCATCAAGAGGCGGGCCAGCCAGTTCAATACGGATCGGGTCGACCACCTGTATCACGATCCGCACTTCAAGGGTTTACCCTTTTACCTGCACTATGGAGATATGACCGATTCCACCAACCTGATCCGCCTTATCCAGGAGACGCAGCCCGATGAAATCTACAACCTGGCCGCCCAGAGCCACGTGCAGGTTTCTTTCGAGTCGCCGGAGTACACGGCCGATGTGGACGCCATGGGTACCCTACGCATGCTGGAAGCTATTCGTATCCTGGGACTGGAAAAGAAGACTCGCTTCTACCAGGCCTCGACCTCCGAGCTCTATGGGAAAGTGGTGGAGACCCCACAGAATGAAGATACCCCCTTCTACCCGCGATCACCGTATGGCGTAGCCAAGCTCTATGCCTTCTGGATCTGCAAAAACTATCGCGAAGCCTACGACATGTTTGCGGTAAACGGCATCCTGTTTAACCATGAAAGTCCGAGAAGGGGTGAGACTTTTGTGACACGCAAGATCACCCGGGCGGCGGTACGCATTGCGGCCGGCCTGCAGGAGAAAACCTTCCTGGGTAATATGAACGCCAAGCGTGACTGGGGTCATGCGAAGGACTACGTAAAAGGGATGTGGCTGATGCTGCAACAGGATGATCCCGAAGACCTGGTGCTGGCCACCGGTGAAACCACCAGCGTGCGTGATTTCTGCGAAATGGCTTTTGGGGCCGCGGGTATCGAACTGGAATGGGAAGGCGAGGGTGTGAATGAAAGGGGAATTGTTAAGAGCGTTGACGAGGATGTTATTTCTCAACATTTCAACAATTCAACCCAACTACGCCAAGGCTCCGTTGGGCAGGCAACTCATAGCGAAATTCAAACTCCTAAAACAGGAGACACCGTCATTGAGGTCGACCCCCAGTATTTCCGTCCAACGGAAGTGGAATTGCTCCTCGGCGACCCAAGCCGGGCACAGGAGAAGCTGGGCTGGAAGCATGAGTATGCCATTAATGACTTGGTAGAGGACATGGTGACCTCAGATTTCAAAGAGATCCAAGCCAACAACGAATAGAACACGGATGACACAGATTCAGCGGATTTACGCAGGTTATATTATATATCTGCGCAAATCCGCATAACCCGCGTACTCCGTGTTCCATGCCCTTTCTATTTTAATGTTACATAGCGTATAAAAATCTTTTATATTAGGTTTCCATTATACCAACTATTTATCGTTAGCCCATGTCACCCGACGAAAAACATTCGAATAAGAACTATAACAACGGATATTTCGGTAACGGACACCCGCTGAACGGGTACCGGGGTGAGCCGAACCGCGGCAGGTCGGAAGCACAGGACCCGGATGAAATTGACCTGAAGCGGCTCTTCTATACGCTCTGGAATAACAAGTGGATTATCATTGCATCGGTGGTATTATGCTCGGTTCTTGCCGGGGTAGTTGCCTACTCGGTGACCCCGATCTACCGCAGCGAAGGGTCCATGCTAATCAAGGATTCGGGCAACAAGCTTTCTTCAATGGGCGGGGACAACGGGCTGGCCAGCATGCTTTCCTCCACCTACGGTATCGGTATGGGAAGCACCATTGCCAACGAATTGCAAATACTGCAATCACGTAACCTTTCGATGGAAATGGCCGATTCGATGATGCAGCTGCAGGTGATGCGTAACGGCCGGCAGTTCCCGGTACTGTTTACGGAATATCCTGATGACTCAACAATGGTAGAGCAGGATGTGATAGCAAAGCGGTTGCGTGACAGCTTCAGCTTTTCCCGATCTGACCGCGAGGCAGACCTCGTAACAGTTGCTTTTGAAAGTCCCTCCCCATTGGAGGCGGCCTTTGCAGTGAATTTATCCATGGATATCTATTCGGATCTTTCTACCCGGCAGAACCGGCTGGCGGCCAATGCAGCAGTTGAATTCCTGGAAAACGAGCGTACCCGCATTGAAGATCGTCTGAATACGGTAGAGCAGCGCCTGCGGGAATTTATGAACCGCGAACAGCTGGTGCAAGTGGATGCCCAGACGGAAAAACTCATTGAACGCATGGCCGAAATGGAATCGCGGCGGCAGGAGGCCCGGGTGAAACTGGTAGCGGTTACCTCGGCCATTGAACAGTACGAAGAACGACTGAACAGCATCAAACCGGGACTGGCCGGTCAGTACGCCGACGCCATCGGTCCGAACATGACCCGCCTGCAGTACCAGCTGGCCGAACTGGAAATTGAAAAGATGCAGCTGCTGGCCAACAACCCGGGGTTGCAGAACCAGGAAACCCCCACCGGTAAGCTGGCGGAATTGAATGATAAGATCACCTTTTACCGGGATCGTATTGAAGAGCTGACCGGGAACCTGGTGGAACAGAGCGACCAGTACCTGGGCTTTCTGGGCAGCGCCGATGGCAATGTGGCCGAAACCATCACCGAACTGAACCGGAAACTCATTGAATTGAAGATCGAGCAGCAGCAGTACCAATCACAGGTAGAAGTACTGGACGAACAGCTGGCCGAGCAGCGTGCCTTTTTTGACAACCTTCCCGATAACATGATCGAGCTGGCCCGACTCAAGCGGGACGTGACTATTAATGAAGAGTTGTACCTGACGGTCTCCAAGCAGTTTGCGGAGATGTCGCTGTGGGAGCAGACCCAGTTCGGACTCGGCCGCCCGGTAGACGACGGGTTCATCCCCGAAGACCCGGTGCAGCCCAACAAGAAGCTCTATGTTCTCGTGGGCTTTATCCTGGGGGGCATTCTAAGCGTGGGCTATATCTTTGTGCGCGAAGCCTTCAATACCAAAATCGACAGCATCGAAAAACTGAAAGAGTATGAGCTGCCGCTGCTGTCGGTAATCCCATCTTTTGATAAGTTTGTTGAGGAACATCACGACGGGAAGGATACCGTCACCTTGAACGGGCAGGAGGTCTCCACCTCATTGGTGTCGCTGCTGATGTCCGACTCAGCCGAAGCGGAATCCTTCCGCCGCCTGCAGAGCAACATCATCTTTGCCAACCCGGATAAAGATCTAAAAACAATACTAGTCACCAGTTCCCGGCAGGGCGAGGGCAAAACCACGGTGGCCTCCAACCTGGCCATTGTGATGGCCGAAGCGGGTTACAAGGTGGCGATGGTGGATGCCGATTTGCGTCGACCCCGCATCCATAAGCAATTCGGACTTAACTGGAGTCCGGGCGTGTTTGACGTGGTTTTTGAAGGGGCCACGGTGCAGGAAGCGCTCAAGCCTACCCTGCTGGATAACCTGCATGTACTTCCCGCGGGGCAGGAGCCGCCCAATGCGGCTGCCCTCACCCAGAGTTCGGCTTTCATGGGCATGATTGATGAGCTCAAAGAAACATTTGATTATGTGATCATCGACACCCCGCCTTTCGGCATCATCACTGACGCCTCGGCCTTGATCCGCAAGACCGACGGGGTGATCGCCGTGGCCCGCTTCAACCAGACCAACGAGCCGGAGCTGGAACACTTGCTGGAAAACCTCGATCAGGTCCATGCCCATGTTCTAGGTACGGTGCTTACAGACTTCAACTATAAGCAGACCCGCGACTACCGGTACAACTTCTATTATCACCGGGATATGTATGAAGACTACGCCAAGTACGATTATAAAGGCACACGCTAATCAAATTACCACTTAGTCACTGAGTGCACTTAGTGGTAACAATGAATTAAACTATTTTTTAAGAATGAAAGTAAAAGTAATCAGTATCATCTTTTCGGCACTTCTATTAACTCCATTGACAACGTATGCCCAGGTAGAACAGGGGAGGCAGCTCAATATGAGCCAGCAGTTCCGGCTTGGGGACCGCTTTATACGCGTGGCCGAACCGGGGCAGCTGGTGGATTCGGTTAACGTGTGGGGGGATGTGAACAGCGCCGGGCGCTATTTGGTACCCGTCGATACCCGCTTGCCGGAGCTTATCTCCTACAGTTTTGGGCCTTCTACCATTCGCGACCGTGAATCCAACCTGGACTGGTCCAAGATGCGGCTGGAGGTAAAGGTTTCTCGTTTTGACAAAAACCGGCGCAGGGTAGAAGTGGCTAATTTCAAATACAAATACAGTGAACCTGAACCGGTGGAACTCTTTGAATACGAGTTGCGAAATAACGACATCGTCACCTTGCAGGTGAAGCGAAAGCCGGCTTTTATTGATTATGTTCGAGTCATTGCTCCTGTGATTTCAAGTGTTGCGACTGGATTCTTAATCGTTGAGCGATTACGTTAACTTTAGATACACTTGTAAGTTGTTGGTAATGGTACCAAGTGGGCTTATTAGAGAATCATTGTACAGTGATCTAAATTCTAGAGTAAAGTTTTAAATTTAATGAGTAAGACAATTCTGATTACCGGCGGGGCTGACTTAATCGGATCGGCATTGATAAGTTATTTAATATAAGAGACAGAAAGCAGTGTAGTTAATTTGGATAAGCATAACTTATGCCGGGTACTTTGAAAATGTGCAACTGGTTGCGGATATCTAAAAAACAAAGGTGATCAGGCAAATTTTTGAAACCTATCAACCGGCAGCTGTCATTTACCTGGTGGCAAAATCGCTTGTAGATTGCTCAATCGATGGATCGGGTGAGTTTATACAGGCCATTATTGTGGGTGCCCATAATATGTTGGGGTTTGCCAGAGAGCGTGACATCAAACATTTTATTTTTGCCTCGTTCAGCAGTGTTTACGGAACCAATAAAAATGTGTCGTGGTCAGAAGACGATCATGAACTAAAGCCTATTAGCCTATATGCCAGTACTAAAGTGAGTGGTGATCTGATGGGACATGTCTATAGCTAGTTGTATGATATGCGAATTTTGGCACTCCTCTACTTCACTGTGTATTGACCGTGGCAGGGGCCAGACTTGGCAATTTACAAATTTCCTAGACTGATAAACAAGGGGGAACAAATCACCTTATTTGGTTATTGCAGCAGCCGACGTGATTATACCTATATTGATGATATCATTGATGGGGCATTGGCAACTAATGAATATGATGAAAATATTTATGAAATCATCAACCTAGGCAAAAACCGGGCGGTTCAGCTCCTGAAACTGGTGGAAACCATACAGGAGGCTTTGGGTCTTGAGGCGAATAAAAACCATGCACCTGAGGTTTCAGGTAACGTAGAGCAGACTTGGGCGGATATTAGTAAGGCAAAAGAGTTTTTAGGGTACAGTCCGAATTGCGATTTGGAAAAAGGATTGGATGTTTTTGTAGAATGGTATCTTAAATCAGTTAACCTAGTTTTATTAGTTGCTTTTCACTTACTCAATTATACCTTTTTGTGTTCATAGGTTTAAGGATTACTCAACACAGCAAGGAAAAATTAATGTTGTAAGTTATTATTTATATCACTCTCATTTAGTAATAAGAGACCTATATAGGCAATAAAAGTGGCCGAAAAAGAGAATAAAAAAACCATTAAGCAAGAGGTAATCAATAGCAGTTTATGGGGATTCTTAGATAAGGGGAGTAATATAATAACTTCTTTTCTATTAGGAATTGTTCTGGCTCGTTTGTTACCTCCTTCAGACTTTGGTTTGATTGGTCTAGCTATGATTATCGTGGGTTTTGGACAAATCTTTGTGAAGTTGGGTATGGGGCCTGCTCTTATTCAAAAACAGGATATTACAGAGCGACATGTTCGGGTAGTATTTACTACATCTATTACTGCTGGCATTTTATTATCTATTATTGTTTTTGCAAGTGCTCCAGTAACAGCATTGATCTTTGATAATTATAAGGTTATACCAATTGTAAAAGCGTTATCGATTATTTTTGTTATTTCCGGTCTTCAAATTCCAAGTAGTGCACTATTAATTAAGAAGCTAGATTTTAGACACCTTTTTTATATTAGTTTAGTCGAAAGTATTCTGTATGGTTTTGTGTCAATTACCTTGGCATTATTAGGATTTGGAGTTTGGAGCTTAGTAATTGGAAATATTTTTCGAAGAGTTGTAAGCTTAATAGGAAGTTACTGGTATGTGAGACATAGTTTAAAGCCTTTATTTGCTAAGAAAGAGTTTCATGATTTAATACATTTTGGAACGGGTGAAACGCTTAGTGGAATATTTAGTTATTTTGCTTTGAAAGGTGACTACTTTGTAATTGGAAAATTGCTTGGAGAAAGTGCTTTAGGGCTCTACACCAAAGCCTACAATTTAATGCAAGCACCAACCACACAATTTGTTAGTGTATTAACAAATGTGCTTTTCCCAACTGCTGCGAAATTGCAAGCTGATGAAAAACGTCTTCAAAGAGTTTTTCTGAGGTCCATGAGTTCAATTTCTTTTTTTGCATTGCCTTTATGTACTTTATTGGTATTAGTAGCTCCAGAATTAATTTATGGTTTATATGGAGAAAATTGGCAAGGAGCAATTATTCCACTACAGATTTTGGGGGGATTTGGAATATTTAGGGCTATGTATAATGCGTCCGCCTCATTTTTAAGAGCTAAGGGATTAGTGTTTCAAATATTTTGGGCACAAGTATTATATGGTATTATTGTTGTTGTAGCTGTGTGGTTTGCTTCAACAGCATTCGGATTAACAGGTGCGGCTTGGGCAGTAGGATTTGCAATTTTTGCAATGTGGTGTTTCATGATGGAATTAAATATTAGATCTATAAGATTATCTAGACTTGATATAGCTTATACTCTGAAACCAGGTGTTATTTTGGCATTTGTCCTTTTCTTTTCAATACAGGGTTTGAGGATGAGTTTAATCTTTATGGGCTATTCAGCGTTTCCATTAATTAAGCTGGGTTTATTTTTATTAGTAGGGTTATTTTCAGTTTTAATTACAGTATTATTTTTACCACAGAAATGGTTTAATTTTGTTTTAGTTGATCTATTAGAAATCGTGGAAAAGAGAGTGTCTTCCAAATTCATACTATACCTTCAGAATATTATTAATTTTATTAAGTAGATACGTTATTATGATAAAATCTTTAAACAAATATTTTAAATCCTTTATGGGAAGGAGCAGGTCTGAAATAAATGCATTAAGAAATGTTACCGCTTTAATTAGCTTAGATTCCCTTATTGATATTTACATACCGTGGAGTGGATCTGCTTTAAAACCAAGTTTAATTAAATTGATACTTAATGATATTCTTATTCACAATCGGGAAAATATTGTTGAGTGTGGGAGTGGTATTTCCACATTATATATTGCGAGCTTATTTAAGCAATATTCTTTAACCAAAAGAAAAATATATTCAATTGATCACGATAGGGAGTGGATCCAAACTTTAGAATCATATTTAGATAGGTTGGATTTAAGTAAGTATGTACAGGTAATACATGCGCCTTTGGAGGAATTTGAAAACGAATTTGATGAAATGAAATGGTATAAAACCTCTACTCTAAATGATTATTTTGATAATATTATTATAGACCAGTTAATTGTAGATGGTCCTCCTGCATATAAAGAGTCAATTAAATATTCGCGTTATCCTGCTGGTGTTTATTTTAAAAACAATTTTGGGAAAAATTATTCAATATTTCTTGATGATTTAGATAGAAAAGGGGAGCAAGAAATAACTAAGAAATGGAGCGACATTTTGGGTATAGAATTTAATTTTAAATACGGTGATAAGAGCTTTGTTGTGGGCATGAAAGGGGAAAAATTTAATATCTAAAAAGCTTAGCAATGAATTCTGTTAAAATAAAATATAAATTAAAAAAAGGATCTTAATGAGATAAATTATCTAATTCAAAAAAGGCCAGAAGAAAATATTTTAATTGAACAGTTAATTAAACCTGTGCTATGAAAAATGATATGATAATTTTCATAAAGAAGTTATTGCTATTTGTGAGAGGAATATTTTATAGAGAAAGAAACACCCCAACAAACTTGTATCATTTAACAATTCAAAAATCAGGTAGTCAATGGGTAAAGCATATTTTGAGCGACAAAAGATTTAGGGCAAAATCAAAATTAAAAAAGTATCCACAACATAGGTATGAATGGAATGAATTTCATCAGATTTTTCCTAAAGGTACATTTGTTCCGGGGTTGTATATGTCCTACGATCTCTACGAAGAAATTCAGAAGCCAAATAATTATAAAACCATTTGTATCATTAGGGATCCACGAGATATTGTTGTTTCCTGGTATTATTCGGCGTTGAAAACACATGCCTTAATAGGTAAAGTAGCAAAGTATAGAGAAGCATTGACTAGTATGGATATCGATACTGGTTTACATTATGGTATAGATGAATTATCAATGAAATTCATGGCTATGAGAACCTGGATAAATAACAAAGACGACGAGAATATGTTAATCATTAAATTCGAAGATTTAACTTCAAATCCATTAGAATCATTTTTTAAGATCTCAAAATGGTGTTCTTTTGATCTTAGTAAACGAGAACTGAAAGAAATTCTTGACAGTTACACCAAAGAAAAAATGAGAAAAAAAGACCTCAAAAAAAGGAAAGTTAAAAGTGAATCCCACTATAGAACTAAAAGCAGTAACCATACAATGTATTTTAAAGAAGAGCACTTCAAACATTTCTATAATGTTACTGGTAACTTGATTGATGTTTTAGGGTATGAAAGATAAACTAAAAGTTTTACACGTATTAGCAGGTAGTTTAAAAGGTGGTGCAGCCAAAGGGGCTTATTGGCAGCACCAAGGGCTTTTAGAGTTAGATGTAGATTCAAGAATCTTAATTAATTCACGTGATAGTTCAAATGATGAAAATGTTAAATCAATAATATCAAGTAAGAAAGCAAAATTAAGACAGTATATAAATTTAAAATTAGAAAAATTACCTCTTAAATTATATAAAAATTACCAAGGACAGATGTTTAGTATTGGTTATTTTGGTCATGATATTACTAAACATGAATGGTATAATTGGGCTGATATTATTAACCTGCATTGGATCAATGCAGGTTTTATAAGTATTAAAGGGATTGCTAAAATAAAAAAACCGATAGTATGGACATTAAGAGATATGTGGCCATTTACAGGTGGCTGTCATATTAGTCTTGGTTGTGAAAATTATAAAACTGGATGCGGTTCTTGCTTTCAGTTAGGCAGTTCGAAATTTAATGATTTGTCACATAAGATTAATAAAAGAAAACAAAAATATTATCCTAAATCGATGAAACTGGTAGGCATAAGCAATTGGATAAGTGAACAAGCTAAAAAAAGTTCAGTTTTTAAGTATTCTGATGTTAGGACAATTTTTAACAATATCAATTGTTCTGATTTTTATCCAATTGACAAAATAAAAGCTAGAGAAGTCTTAGGGCTTCCCACTGACAAAAAATTAATTCTTGTTGGGGGCACAGATTTAAACAAAATTCATAAAGGTTTTGATAAGTTTTTGGAAGCTATTAATCTATTGCAAAATGAGAAATATTTTTTGGTTTTTTTTGGAAATTTAATCAGTTCTCTAGTAAATAACTTGGATTTTGAATATAAAAACTTTGGTTATTTGAATGACTTAATTTCTTTGAGATTACTGTATTCCAGTGCTGATGTTTTTATAGCCCCAAGTATTATGGATGCTTTTGGCAAAACAATCGCTGAATCCATGGCTTGTGGTACGCCTGTAGTTTGCTTCGATAGTACAGGGCCAAAAGATATAGTAGATCATAAAGTTAATGGATATAAAGCAAAGCCTTACGAAATTGAAGATTTGAAAGAAGGCATAGTGTGGATTTTAGATAATACAGAGAAATATAATTTAAGTGGTAATGCTAAAAATAAAATACAATCAACTTTCGACTCTAAAGTGGTTGCTCGTCAATATTTAAAGCTTTATCAAGAATGCTTGTCTATAAATTGAACATTAACATGTGGTTAAAATATACATTTAAAACAAGATTTGTATTGGCATAAATCTTATTAACTAAATCTATTTGATGAATGATTTAGTTAATAACAAAATGTTTATCACGCTTATCATTATTATTTTCAAATTCAAACTAGAATTGTCTTCCAATTATTGAATAGCTAATTACGATATAGAGACCTTGGACGAGTTCTAAGTTTATTTTATTTAATCGTAGTTTATAAACTATAGATTTTCTGGGCAATGGAATTGGTTATTCGCCGACATAGAGGAGAGAGATTTAAAACTAGTTATCTTTTAAAAAAATGAATTATGGCTAAATTATCCATCATTACAATAAACCTAAATAATGTTGATGGCTTAAAAAAAACTATTGAAAGCGTTCTTAATCAAACCTTTTCCGACTTTGAGTATATTATTATTGATGGTGCAAGTGAAGATGGAAGTTTAGAAACAATAAAACAGTTTAGTGATAGAATCTCATATTGGGTTAGTGAACCTGATAAGGGTATTTATAACGCTATGAACAAAGGCATTAAAAAAGCCAAGGGAGAGTATATTATATTTATGAACAGTGGAGATTATTTTAATAACTCTAAAATTTTAGAAAGAATTTTTTCAATTGAAAGAAAGGCTGATTTTATTATAGGAGAGATTGAAATGTTTATGGAGAATAAAAATCTCAAAACCAATACACCTCAAAATATATCCTTTGAATTGCTCTATAACGGTACTATATATCATCAGGCGACTTTTACAAAAAAAACTGTATTTGAGCAGCTCGGGGGGTACAATGAAAATAAACAGATAACTTCCGATTGGGAATTTATTACGCTTGCCCTAGCAAAACATAATATGTCTTATAAAGTATTGGATGTTGAAGTTGCTAATGTAGATGCCACAGGAATTAGCACTACGAATCCTGATCTAGTTAAAAAAGAGAGAGCAGAGATGCTTGAAAATAATTTTTCTCTGTTTATTCCTGATTATGAAAAATTGAACAGGTTAGAAAAATTGACTTTTGGATACCTTCTCAAACTATTATATAAAAAAATAAGAAAATTATACTGGATTGCTCAAAAAAGATTGAAAGACTTAAAAATCTCAATCTCACCTTAGTAACTATGATGTTCGATGAGTGTTGCAAAATAATTAAATTGTTCATTATTAATAATTCTAAATACTTTCAGTTTGGATCTTGTCTAACCAAAACGTGCTAACTACCCCTTCTAAAAAAAACAAAATAACGGCCGTAATTACAGCTTATAATGCCGAAAGGTTTATCTCGCGTTCCATAGATAGTGTAATCAATCAAAAGGGTGAGGAGTGTGATATTATAGTGGTCAATGATGCTTCAACTGATGATACGGCAAAGGTAGTAAAAGAGTATGGGGACAGAGTCAAGTATATAGAATTGAAAGAAAACAGAGGTCCGGCTGTTGGTCGTACAGTTGGCCTGTTTGAAACAGATACTGACTTTGTTGCTTTTCTTGATTCGGATGATTGCTGGAAAGAAGATTTTGCAAGAGTGATGAAGAATTTTCTGAGATCTCACCCTGAAGCAGTTGCGGCAAATAGTGGTTATGTGAGTATAGACTATAATGGAGAAACCAAATTTCAGCCACAGTTAACAAAAGAAGATCAAAAATATTATAAAGATGGCGCTCTATGTGAAAATTTTTATGAATTTTGGGCAAAATATAACTGTGTTAGAACTGGAACAGTTTTAATGCGAACCCAAGTAGCCCAAAAAACGGGAGGTCAGCGAGAAGACTTGAGGCTCACAGAAGATTTAGAATTTTGGGGATATTTAGCAACATTTAGCCGATGGGGTTTTGTCCCGGCGAATCTTTTTGTAACTGATCAACAGATACTTACCCCGAGTGAAAGACTTGAAAAATTTAATAAACGATTTTCTTTTTTTAAGGAACTAAAGTTACAGAAATGGAGCCGAAGAATTGAGCCTGCCTTATCAGATTCTCTTTCAATTAGAGCATTCGATGAGTTTTTAAAAAATATTGCTACCACTATTGCTTTTGCTAAAGCCTACTCATTTTCCTTTAGGGATGCCTATCGATTTTCCAAAAACAATAAGGATTATATTCATTCAAATGGGTGGGGTAAAGCAATACGGCTGGGACTAAAACTAGGGCCACTGGGGTGGCCTTTTGTTTGTGTAGGGTTAAGACTTCGAGAAATTCTTAAAGCTTATACTAATCCTGCGATTAAGCATTTGAAGTGTATTTTAGATTTTAAAGCATAATTTGTTGAAAAACTCTTTTAATAAAATTAGCATACTCAAATTTTTTACAGTTGCTGGTGTGCCGGGTTATATATTACTGGCAAGGCCGATAATATACGCATTGATAGCTCGACAAAGAAGTTTTAGCGAAGTTGCAACTGTAGATGCATCTGCAGCTATTCAAATTGTTGTGACCACACTTGCTTTTATAGTTGGAGGGTATATTTTCTTGAAAAATAGTAATCACCGTAAGCTATTATTAAAGACACCGTTTAGGTGGTTTGTTTTTTATTTGCTTTGGGCAACAATTACTGTGCTTTGGAGTGTAATATTTTCCCTTACGGGTTATCGGGCCTTTGAAAATATGGCCTATTTATTATTGATATCAGCTGTATTGGTTAAAGTATATGAAAAAATTGGGGTAGAGGGTCTTATCGACTGGGTTATGAAGTTTGCGATATTGACCATTTTGGCAAGTATCTTACAGCAAGTTCAGTTGTTGGGAATTGGGGTTTTATCAATTGATACTCTTTTAAGTGAACAGATGAATTCCACTCCATATTTCTTTTTAGCGTTACTTTTACCGACTGGTTATTTTGTAAAGAGTTTTATACTACCAATATCTATTTTTAGTCTTTCAAATACTGCTTATGCTGGAATGGCAGCAGGAATATTTGGTCTTGGAAGAGGTAGTAGAAAAGTTAAAGTCTTCTTTGGTACAATTTTACTAGCCACTGTGGGTGCACTATTATTTTATCAACCTGAAATAATCCTTAAAAATACAATATTTTATGGTAAGGAGGGGGTTGGATTAGAATATACTACAGGAAGAGATCAAATTTTTACAATAGCTGTCATGGAAGGTCTTAATAATCCGTTACATGGCTTTGGTTTTGTAGCAGGTGAAGAATATATAATAAGGAGGACAAGGCCGGGTGTTATTGGGGCTCACAATGGGCTACTTTCCGCATTTCTTGGTACAGGAATAATTGGTGTTTTCTTTTTTATGATATTTTTGGTTGGTATGATAAAAGTTGCGAAATCAAATAAAATACCATCAAAATATCGTGGTCCTTTTCTGTGTACTACAATTCTAATTATTATCCATACAATGGGAAATCCTGGTTTGGGTACACGAGTATATGGAACTTGGATACCAGCAGTTACTATTTTTTCAATGATTAGTTTAATTTATCTACACTTTAAAAAAGCTTCATCTTATGAGAATAACATGGGTCACCCGTAGTTTTTTAGATTATCGTATACCTGTTTATCAAGAGATAAATCGATTGTGTGGGGATCAACTTACAGTAATTTACTATGACGATATAGTCCCGGTACGATGTCAAAAGAAAATTAAAAAGGTGTTAGGTGATCGAGCTGTGGGTCTTGGTGGAGAGATGCGACTGGGTGGACAGAAAAAGAACAATCAATCCTTTGCAAATTCCGGTTTTCGAATACCAATTAGACCTGGATTGACAACAAAAGTTAGAGCAACTAAACCTGATATTCTACTATCAGATGGATTTTATCAGTGGACTTATGCGGCGCTGATTAATAATGCAATTTGGTCTACGCCTCATGTCATGTGTTATGAGCGTACTCCGCATACGGAACGTAATGCTTCAAAATTTCGAATATTTATGAGGAAAATAGCTTCAAGATTCATTGATGCTATTTGTTGTAACGGTATAAAAACAAAAGAATATTTGACTGATTTTGGGTTTCCTGAAGAGAAGTTATTTATGGGCAATATGGCCGCTGATACAACTGGGTTACAGAATACTGTTGATCAGTTGGACAACGATCAAAAAGAAAAGATTAAAACAAAATACGACATTGAAGGAGAGCTATTTTTATACGTTGGGCAATTAATTCCTCGAAAGGGCATCTTGGAAATGCTTAAAGCTTGGAGAGAATTTTCAGTTGAGAATCCAGGTCCAACTCTTATACTTTTGGGGGATGGGGAGCAGAAAATGGAAGCACAAAATTACATTACAGAAAATAATATAGGAAACGTAAGGATATTGGGTAGAGTTAATTATTCAGAAGTCGCCAAATTTTACGCAGCAGCTGATATATTTATAATTTCAACCCTTGAAGATAATTGGTCGTTAGTGGTTCCGGAGGCAATGAGCTGTAGTTTGCCGGTGTTATGTTCAAAATATAATGGCTGTTGGCCTGAGTTGGTTAAACCACAAAATGGGTGGGTTTTTGATCCGCTAGAAACGGATGAATTTGTTCATACGCTTGAGGTGGCTTGGCAAAACAGGGATAAGTGGGAGGAGATGGGAATAAATTCTTCTGAGATTATAAAAAATTATACGCCTGAGAAAGTAGCTGAAAGTATATATGAAGCATGTGAAAAGGTAGTAGAAAAATAGAATATGGAGTTCAAGACCTGGCAATACCTTTTACGTTACTCTTTAGCTAAACCCAGAGCCTTGAGAGGTTTTCGAGAAGCAATAAAAAATCAGACCTTGTCTAGAGATAAGCTGCAGGGTGTTGTACGGACAAAAATCAAAAAACTGGTCTCTATAGCATATAAAAATGTACCCTGGTATAGAAAAGTATTAGACAGACATAACCTTGACTATAAAAAAATCACTATAAAAGAGGAGTTTAATAAAATTCCAGTTTTAACAAGGGAAGAGTTAGCAAATAATTTCGAACAGTTTATTTCAGAAAATATTGATAAAGAGGAACTTAAAATATCCACAACTGGAGGTAGTACAGGTAAACCATTGAAAATAGGTATGGATCCTGAGGTTGTTCGCGAAATTCCCAAATGGCAGATGTTGTCTTGGTGGGGGCTTTCTCCGATAGACAACATGGCAACTCTTTATCGTGGCGTTCCTATGAGCGGGGTAAAAAGAATTGCTTTGAAGTTAATAAGATGGCCTCAAAAGATCTTGTACATGGATGCAACTAATATTTCAAAAAATAATATTCAAAAATTCATCGATGAATATGATCATGTGAAACCAAAACTAATACATGGATATGTTGGAGCATTAGATGCAATTGCTGATTATATTTTACAAAATAATATAAATTTATCACCACCTGAGGTTATATGGTCTACGGCATCTCCAATAACTAGCATACAAGAGAATAAAATCAGTAAAGCATTTAAAGCTCCTATTTGTGATCAATATGGTTGCAGCGAAATATATTTTATTGCTGCAGAATGTCCACATAAAGAAGGTTTGCATATTTTTGTTGATTCGGTTAAAGTCGAAATCTTAGATGATAATAATAAACCTGTTCCTGATGGGGAATATGGTAAAATAGTTATCACAAATTTGAATGAATATAGTTTTCCACTAATTAGATATGAGAATGGTGACAAGGGTAGATTACTAACTAAAAAATGTAGTTGTGGATTGTCATTACCTTTGATGGATAAGGTGAAAGGGCGCATTTCTGATAATATAGAACTACCTAATGGGACTGTACTTTCAGGTGAATATTTAACAACAATTTTTGATAACTACACTGAAACTGTCAAACAATTTCAAGTTATACAACATAAGAGTGATAATATAACTATTAAAGTTGTTTTAAGTGGAAGTTATCATGAAAATAATAATGTAGTATCAAATGTTCGCGATAAATTAGAAAAAAGAATTAACAATCAAGTAAAATTGCGGTTTGAGTGTGTGGAGCGAATACCCAAGAAAGGTGGGAAAATTCAATTTATAATTAAAGAATAATTTTGAAAGTATTATTTATTCATAATAATTATGCCAGTAATAACAGTGGGGAAGAACATGCTGCTGAAGGCTTGGCCAAATTGCTTGAGGATAATGGACATACTGTTGAATGGTACCGCCGTAGTTCTGCAGAAATAGCGAATTCAACTATTGGAAAATTAAAAGCTTTTTTTACAGGTATTTGGAATCCTAATGCAATTCGAGGGGTAAAACAAAAAATAGATGAGTTCCAACCTGATGTTGTTCAGATTCAAAATTTATATCCACTTATATCACCTGCAGTGTTACTAGCTGTAAAAAGTAAAGGTATACCAATTATTATGCGGTGCCCAAACTACCGTTTATTTTGTCCAACGGGTTTACATCTGGATGGGAATGGAAATATTTGTGAACAATGTCTTACCTCTGGACGTGAATTAAACTGCATCAAAAAAAATTGTGAAAACAATATTCCTAAAAGTATTGGATATGCAGTTCGTAATTACACTGCTCGTACTATTTGGGGAATATCAGAACAAGCAGATAAATATATCGTTCAGACTAAATTTCAAAAAGAAAAATTTATTAAAAATGGGATTCCAGAAGATAAAATGGCTATTATTCCGGGCTTGCCTCCAGATATTCCAGATCAGAAAGTTGCATTGGGAGAAAAGGTGATATTTGTGGGCAGAGTTAGCCCTGAAAAGGGAGTATTAGATTTTTTAGAAGCAGCTCGCAATTTGCCAGATATCCGATTTGAAATTGCAGGAAGTATTGACGAGAGTCTCAGTTATATTGAGGCAAATCTTCCCAAGAACGTTACCTGGGTAGGATTTTTAAATAAACAAGATCTAAACAATCTGTATCGAGAGGCACGAATCGTTGTAGTACCCAGCAAGTGGTATGAAGGTTTTCCAAATGTTATTACAAGAGCAATGAAATTTGGGAAACCGGTAATTACTACTAATTTAGGGGCGATGGCTTCAATAATTGACCATAAAGAGAATGGTTTACTTGTAGAACCCGGTAATCAAAATGAATTAAAAAAGGCAATTAAATATCTTTATGAAAATCCATCATTATGTCAAAAGTATGGTAAGAATGGTTATAAAAAGTCAGTAAGTATTTATTCGGTTAATTCAATCTATAAAGAACTCATAAAAACTTATACATCAGTAATATAATTATTTAGCTTGATACTTTTTGATTATCCTATTCATTTATCTTACCCCGATTATCCATTTGAAGGGAAAAAAATTATCAATACAATAAATCCCCATTCCTATTGTGTGGCCAAGAAGGACAAAAATTTTGAAAAGGCTCTAAAAGATTCCGATAGGCTCATACCGGATGGTGCGGGAATAGTTTGGGCTGCAAGGTTATTAAAAGGAGAAAAAATAGAGCGTATTACCGGCGCGGATATGCATGCTTATTTATTGAGTCAGGCTCAAGAACACAGTTTAAAAGTATATTATCTAGGATCTACCGAAGAAACATTGCAGAAAATAGAAGAGCGAATCTCAGTAGAGTACCCAGCAGTGAAGGTTGGCAGTTTCAGTCCCCCTTTTAAACAGGTATTTTCTGAAAATGATAATGATAAAATGATAGAAAAGGTAAAAGCTTTTAGCCCTGATATATTATTTGTAGGTATGACCGCTCCCAAACAGGAGAAGTGGGCACATCAACATAAAGAGGATTTAAATGCATCCGTTATTTGCTCCATAGGTGCGGTATTTGATTTCTTTGCTGGCACGGTGCAACGATCACCGGAATGGATGCAAAACTTGGGTTTGGAATGGTTGCATCGCAGTTTAAAAAGTCCTAGGCGGCTGGGAAAAAGAAATCTCAGATCTAATCCGGAATTTGTACTTGATGTGCTTAAGTCAAAATTTGGTTTCAATATCTAAGTTATTACCATTCAAGTTCTTATTTAGCAAAAGCCTCAATTTTAGCAGAATAGTTATTTTTAATGGACAGATTTTTCATCACCGGCGGGTCCGGCTTTATCGGATCTCATTTTCACCGGGAGATTTCATCCGGGAACGTTATTAACTATGATATTCAGGAACCGTTCTTTGAGTACGATTCCAAATTCATACAGGGGGATATCCGGGATACTGAAAAGTTGACAAAGCATCTTGAGGAAGATGACATTCTGCTGCATCTCGCCGCGACCCACTTTGATTTTCAGGAAAATTATTTTCCAACCAATGTGAAGGGCACGCGCTCACTATTACAGGCAGCCCGGGAGGCAGGTATTAAAACCATGGTATTCTTCTCTTCCGTTGCCGTGTACGGGGCAGTTTCCAAGCCGACCTCCGTTCATGACGAACCGGAACCCAACATGCCCTATGGGGCTTCAAAATTGGAGGCCGAAACCTTGATCAAAGAGTGGGCGGGGGAGGATCCGGATAGACGTGCTATCATTATTCGTCCAACGGTGGTTTACGGTCCTTATAACTTCGGGAATGTGTTTAACCTGATCCGGCAGATCGATTCCGGGTTCTTTGTTAACATTGGCACCGGCAAAACGGTAAAGTCTATCGTCTATGTCAAAAACCTCGTAAGTTATACCCTGCAGGCACTTGAGAAAGCGGGTCCCGGGGTTTCCCTGTATAACGCCACCGACGAGCCGCATTTAGCTACTGACACGTTGACCTCGCTGATTGCCAACAAACTGGGAAAGAAAGTCCCTTTTACCTTACCATTGCCGGTGGCCAAAGGCTTTGCATTGCCCTTCGACCTTTTAAAAGCAGTGACGGGTAAGGATTGGGTGATTTCAAAAGAACGCATCGAAAAATTTTGCACGGATACCCATTTTACTTCAGAAAAGCTGAGAGAAGCCGGTGTGGAACAACCTGTCAGCTCCGAAGAAGGACTGGCCGAAACCATCGACTGGTACCGGTCGGTAGATTGGGAACAGCTATATAAAGAATGGCAACAAAGGGTGGAAAAATACAACTAGGTATGTACCTCAAGACTAACACACTGCAAATTAACTATATTAATAGCCTGTACTTAGTGGTATGAAGTTTATCATTGTAACCCAGGGAGACATACTGTATACACCGATATTTTTCAGGGAATTCTTTGCCGCTGACTATGCCGGGACCTGCAAGGGAGTTATGGTACAGGAACCGCTGGGGAACAAGTCGATGTGGGGGTTAATAAAAAGAATGCTTGCCTTTTACGGTCCCCTTGATTTTATGAGGCAGGGATTTACCTACGTCTATAAAAAGCTGCGGGCGAAAGGATATGAATGGAACCTCATCCGTGAGCCGGTATCCATAGAAAATATGGCCCGTCACCATAACGTCCCCGTATTATCCTTTACCAGCGTCAATAACGGTGAATTCAAGCAGTGGGTTAGGGATCAGGAAATCGATCTGATTGTATCCATTGCGGCTTCCGAACTGTTTGATGAAGAAGTGCTGGAGTTGCCGACCCATGGCTGCATCAATTTTCACAACGCCCCGCTGCCTCATTACCGCGGCATGTTGCCCAACTTCTGGCAGATGCATCACGGGGAGGAGTTTTCGGTGTTGACGGTACATACCATGACCGAAGCATTGGACAAAGGAGAGATTGTGTATCAACAAAAAACTCCGATCAAGTCCGGTTATTCACTGGAGGATTTGATAAGGCTGACGAAGAAGAAATCAGCGGGTGCCCTGGTTGAGGTTTTGCGGCAGTTTCACGAGAAAGAAGTATCGTATGCACCCATGCCCGATGAGGAGGGTTCCTATTATACCTTTCCCGGGAGAAGCGATGTGCGGGAATTTAAATCCAAAGGGAAACGGCTTTTTTAAATGCACGATGTGTATATCACCATAGACGTGGAAGACTGGTTCCAGGTAGAAAACCTGAGGCCTTCTTTCCCATTGTCAACCTGGGACAAACAGGAGTGGAGGGTGGAAGCCAATGTAAACCTACTGCTGGAGATGTTGGACCGCCATGCGTGTAGGACCACGTTTTTTGTGCTGGGCCAGGTAGCAGAACGGTTTCCGCATATCGTAAAGAACATAGTTAATAACGGTCATGAACTTGCTTCCCACGGGTACAATCATGTGCTGCTTTATGAGATGGATTCCGAGGCCATTACCACGGACCTGAAACGCTCGAAGGCCATACTGGAAGATATCAGCGGGAAAGAAGTTTTTGGCTATAGGGCCCCTTCTTTTTCGGTAAACGACGAAAACATCGAAATCATCCGGAGTGCCGGCTACCGGTATGATTCGTCCTATAATGATTTCGGAGGCCACGATCGTTATGGAACACTAGAACTAGCCCAATGGACGAAGAAGCGAGCGGGTGTTTATGAACATCCCGACGATAATTTCTTTGAAATACCTATTCAAAATCTCCGAATGTTTGGTTCTGTCATCCCATGGGGTGGGGGAGGGTATTTTAGGATGATTCCATGGCCCTTTTTTAAAAGGGGTATAGCACACATTATCGAGCAAAGTCCGTATATCTTTTACCTGCATCCCTGGGAAATCGATCCCGGCCAGCCCCGGGTTTCCGGTTTGTCCTTCACATCCAGGCTTCGGCACTACACCAATTTGTCGAAGGTAGAGGGGCGGCTGGGTAAGTTGATGGAGGCGTTTAGTCCGTCGCAGACGATGAGTGATTTGGTGGGGTGTCTAGATAAAGAATGAGGACCTCAGCTCAGAGGGAGTTGTGCAACAGGCATTCCTGTGTATCTACTCCCAAAGTTGGATGAATCTGTTTTATAGGCATTTACTCATTATCCCATAAAAGTCATCCCGGATTTAGTCCGGGATCTCCTAAAGAGATAGTATTTGAAATGGGTCTCAACTTTTCAAGGGGCAATGGTATCGTCACCCTTTGTTAGGCATCTTGGTGGGTAAAGATTACCCCAACTTTATGAGATCCCTGCCTGCGCAGGGAAGACCCTTTAAGGGGAGTGGGGTTATTTAAGTTAGGGGTTAGGATGACAAAGATAGAGAAATTTCACAATCCCATCTTCGCTCGGAGGGAGATGTACTCCCGTATGAATGCTGCTATTAGTATATAATACTCAAATTCATTTGTTTTAGCGGTTACGAGGAACTTCCAATCCTAAGGACGGAGAAGAATCATCTTATTGACCTGTATTTATATATATTGGTTCATTTTTGACTGGGCAAAAACGAACCAATGCCACAGGCATCCCTACGGAAAACCCACCGGAAGTATCGAGATGTTGTTTTAGCTATAGTTATTATTGATTAATTGCTCTTCCTCACCTAGTGGTTCTTCATGAACTTTCCCCGATACTTCCGGAATCTTGAACTCAATTTACCACGATGTTATCCCGGACGCTGATCCGGGATCTCATAAAGGTAAAGTTTTGTAGGTGAAATACTATTTATTCACATATTGAAGTCTCTACATAAACCAATACCACAGGCATCCCTTTGGGAAAAGCCACCGGGGATATTGAGATATTGTTCTGGCAAAAGGCGTTCAATAAATCAAGCTATACCACATCAAGATTTTTAAAGTTTAACTTTCCCGCAATATCCCCGGACCCCCGATTAAGATTGCTCAAAGCTCCAAAAATAATTTTCCCGGATACACCGGATTTTATTTCAAATTACCTACTCTGAGAGTTTTACCAATGACCTCCCTTTAATCCTGTTACCGAGAATAGATATAAAGGTAAAAAGCCGAAAGCTGAAGACTGAGAGCGGAAAGCTTCTCAATGCTCCATTAGACTGTTACTGTGTAGCTTCTCGATTTTACATCTTAATATATAGGACAGTTTTCGAAAAATAATCACCAAATTACAGCATTTTAATTTCGATATTGTTTAAAATTAAAGTATTATTAGGCGGCTATTAGGAACATTGTTTACAGTGTTTAGGGGCAACACATAACATATGTACAAGAGAAGAGGACGGAGAGATGCTTAAAGAACTCTTAGTGGAGTCGTCGGTGTCAGGTAAAATTCGAAAGGGTATTCATAATCAAAGCAGGGAACCTGCGAACAGCGCCTTGTGGTATTTTATTGGTCTGCCGCTGATGCTGGGACTAAGTTCCTATGTGACCTGGAACAGTATCGTCATTCCTATCGGGTCCATTCCCATGGCCGTGGGCTGCGGTCTTGCTTATCTGGCCACCTGGTTCAACCGGTATCGATCTTCCAGTTACATGGCCTACCGTACCTATGGATTATCCATACTTATTTTAACACTCTCTTTTATAGCGCTTCTAACCATCCTGGCTTCTTTTCGTCTGAATTACTCGCGATGGTTCTTGTTGATTTCTTATAGTTTCACATTTTCCTGGTTTACGGCCGGAGTATTGTTATTCAAGGAATCCGCCCGCAATTTTATGATTATAAAAGGGGGGATTACCAATAAACTGAAGAAATTATCTCAGGAGCATCACTGGCCCATGGTTCATCGCTTGCCGGAAAAACCTGTATTAAATGAATATGATGCCATTGTCATAGACATGCACGAGCATAGCGATCCCCAACTTTTGAAACAGATCGCTGATGCCAGTTTGCACGGGGTATCGGTAAAACACGCTGCAACGGTTTTTGAAGAATACAGCGGACGTTCCGATCTGGATTACCTTGCCCACGAAGGACTATACGATCTGGTTAGAAATAAAGTATATGTTGCTCTGAAACGAGGTTGGGAAACCCTGTTTATTGTATTGTCTTCCATTTTCATAGTACCGCTTGCGGCGTTTACCGCTTTATGTATCAAACTGGAGTCCCGGGGGCCGGTGCTCTTCACGCAGCAGCGCATAGGTAAAGACGGTGAAACCTTTACCCTGTACAAATTTCGCAGCATGACGGTGAAAAGCGAAACCAACGGTGCTCAATTTGCCGGTGAGGAGGATAACCGCATCACCCGTGTAGGCAGGTTCATTCGCAAGTTTCGTATTGATGAGATACCGCAATTTTGGAATGTGTTGCGGGGAGAAATGAGTCTCATCGGTCCGCGCCCCGAACAAAAGCATTTCGTCGAGTTTTTTAATGAAGAGATTCCTTTTTATTCCTACCGCCATAAAGTGCGTCCCGGCATCACCGGCTGGGCCCAAACCAAGGACGGCTATGCCGACGATGTGGAAACCACCCGCCGCAAGCTGGAGTATGATTTATACTATGTAAAGAATATCAGCCTGTCGTTGGATATTCTTATTGTGTATATGACCATCAAGACGATTTTTACAGGCTTCGGGGCACGGTAGGAATACCACTTGGGCACTAAGTACACTTATTATAAGTGACAGAGTGAAAAAGGTACTAAGTGATTAGGTGATGAAGTGATTAGGTTATTAGGTTTTAGAGTCCTTTCTTAAGTTCTCCGTGTGACTTTGTGATTCTCTGAGTACCTCTGTGAAATAGCCTAAATAGGTTCCTATTATGCGAGATAAACTGCTTTCACTTTTTAATGATGCCCTCCAAGTCTTAAATCCCTACGATGCTGTTGCGGGAGCATTCAAGAACAATTCCATTCAAACTGGTACTACAACTCTTCCACTGAAGTCTTTCAAAGACGTGTACCTCCTTGCTGCAGGCAAAGCCTCAATTGAAATGGCGCGGGCGGTTATGGATTGCGGTGGGGTGAATCCCGAACACAAGCTGGTTGTCTGTCCGAAAGGTTCCAAAATACCGGATACCTTGGAGGCCTGTACCATCGAAGCCGAGCACCCCGTTCCGGGAGAAGGCAGCGAGCAGGCAGGCAGAGCGGCCATACAGTTTGTAAAGGATATCCCGGAAGGGGCGCTCCTGATCTGTTGCATCTCGGGCGGTACCTCCTCGCTGCTGGTACAACCCGCCGAGGGCATTTCCCTTGAAGAGTTGAACCAAACCCACGAGCTGCTGCTCAATTCCGGGGCCGATATCCACGAGATGAACGCCGTCCGCAAGCATCTCTCGCAGATAAAAGGCGGGCAACTGCTGAGGCACCTGAACAAGAAAGCCACCCTGGTCAACCTGATCATCTCCGACGTACCGGGCGATGACCCTGCGGTGATTGGGAGTGGTCCAACAGTGGCCGATACCTCTACTTTTTTGGATGCCAGTAAAGTACTGAGCAATTATACCCTTTGGGAAAAAGTACCCCAATCGGTGCAACAGCATATCAAAAGAGGGATGTCAGGGAATGATCCAGAAACGATTAAATCGGTGGAAATGAAGAGCTTTATAGAGATAGTTGCATCAGCGAAGATGCTGGCAAATAAGGTATTAGAAGTAGCAAAGCATTCTGAATTCGGAATTCTGAATTCTGAATTCCCAAAACATAAATCTGAAAGGGATTTGACCGTTGAAGTTGCTGATGTACCTTTTACAGAGGATGTTCAAAAAGTGGCTTCGGAGGTCGCCGGGAGGGCTAAGGAGATGGTTAAAAGTGTTGAGAGGCCCTGCCTGCTGGTTTGCTACGGGGAGAGCAAGGTGAACGTCACCGGTGAGGGCAAAGGGGGGCGCAACCAGGAACTGGCGCTGAGAGGGGCATTGAAGATAGCCGGGTACGACCATATCACCTGGCTGAGTATGGGTACCGATGGCATTGACGGTCCCACGGACGCTGCCGGGGCGGTGGTTGATGGGAAGACGATTGGCAATGCACGGTTAAAGGGACTGGATCCTGAAGAGTATTTAAAACGTAACGATGCCTATCATTTTCATGAGGAGATGGGGACGTTAGTGAAGACCGGCCCAACGGGGAATAATTTAATGGATTTGACGATGGTGCTCGTTCTTTGAACCACTTAGACACTTAGTTCACTTAGTGAATCTTAGTGGTAAAAAATAATTTTTCTTATCTTCACTTCGTTTTAGAATCAAATTTTACTTCTATTAATAACATATGATTTGGGAAAGCCCCGCATTTTTATGGCTCTTGTTACTGATTCCGGCTGCCATTGCCGGTATCTGGTGGTACGGTAAGAAGACCGAAGAGCAGCGCAGCAAGTATTTCAGTAAGGACCTCTTTAAAAAGCTGCAAAAGGGTTTCTGGCCGCTGGGCGACCGTATCAAAATGATCAGCCTCTTTGTGGGTCTCTCGCTGCTGGTGCTGGCGGTTGCCGGTCCCAAGGTGGGTACAGAGGTGCGCGAAGTGAAGCGGCAGGGTGTCGACCTGCTGGTGGCGCTGGACCTCTCCTCGAGCATGAATGCGGAGGACGTCAAGCCCAGCCGCCTGGAGAAGGCCAAGTATGAAATTTCCCGCCTGGTAGATCGCCTGAAGGGCGACCGGGTCGGGCTCATCATCTTTACCGGCGACGCCTACCTGCAGGCCCCCATGACGCTCGACTACTCGGCCCTGCGCCTGTTTCTGAATATCGCCGACACCGACCAGATGCCGACCTCGACTACCGATTTCAGCGCGGCCATGGAAACCGCTTTGCGGGCCTATAATGCCACCGAGGATGAGCAGTCAGCAACCGATGCCGCCAAGGTATTGCTGATTATCTCGGACGGGGAAAACCACGGGGACTCTTACAGCGAAGCGCTTACCCAACTAAACGAAAATAATATCTCGGTCTATACCTTGGGAATCGGCACCCGTGCGGGAAGTACGATTCCGATCTATAATGACGATTCCGGCAACCTGATCGGGTACAAGCGCGATAAAGAGGGAAAGGTGATCACCACCCGGCTGCAGCCCGAAGTGCTACGCGATATTGCCCAGCAGGGCGAAGGCGAGTATTATGAGATCCGGGGCGGCAACGAGGGCATCGATTCATTCCTCGGCCGCCTGGATGAACTGCAGCAGGGCGAGTTCGCCAGCCAGGAGTATGCCGATTTCAAGAACCAATACCAGTGGCTCGCCGGGGCGGGATTGGTGTTTTTATTGGTATCGATGGTGTTGAATAACTACCGCAAATCTTAATACCACTTAGTGACTAAGTGCACTTAGTGGTAATAAAAAATCTATGATAAAGCTTTTCATAACAGACCTCGACGGCTGCCTTACCAAACCCTTTCACACGCCGGACTGGCAGCATATTTCGGAGATACGGGAGATTAACAGGCGAAGCAGGGAAGAGGAGATGGTACCGCCCATCAGTATCTGCTCCGGACGGCCGCTGCCCTATGTGGAGGCGGTAGCCCAGTGGCTGGATATCCGGCTGCCGGTGGTTTTTGAAAATGCGGGACTGTATGAGTTATCAAATTACAACATTCAGGTGGGTCCCGTTTTTGATGAGCAGGCAAAGGAGGAGGTGGAAGATCTGAAAGCCTGGCTGCGGTCGGATATCATCCCCCGGTATGAGGGTATGGAGCTAGAGTTTTTCAAGCTGATGGATGCGGGTCTCATTCACGTTGATAAGGAAGTCATTGATGATGCGTATCCCCGCATTATAGATCACATTTCTGATGCCTTCGAGCGCTTTGAAGCGCACAAGACGGATATCTCCATCAATATTATCCTCAAGGAAAACAACAAGCGAGACGGGATCCAAATGCTATGCGACTCCCTGGGTATTAAGCCCTCAGAGGTGGCCTATATCGGGGACAGCAGCGGGGATATTCCGGGCTTGCAGCTGGTGGGGCATCCCTTTGCACCGAAGAATGCGATTGCACCGGTAAAGGAAGTGGCGGAGGAGGTTGAGTTTGAAGTTACGGAAGCGGTGGTAGAGGTGTATAAGCGAATTATCGACTACAATAAGTCGTGTAGCAAATCTCTGTGATACTCTGTGCTTCTTTGTGCCCCTCCGTGTTATAACACAGAGTTACACTGAGTAAGCAGAGCTGCACAGAGAATTCTTAATTGACAGCAGAGGTGTCTTGTCCGGTTTGTAAATTTCGAAGCAGCTCGAAATACTGCTCAATCAACCGCTGGTAGTCTTCGTTGAATTTGGTACGGTTAGGGTCATTCAATAGATTGCGGATGCGCTGCTGCAGCTCTTCGATAGTCACGTCCGGAGATACGCTGTTCGGTGCCTCTTCGGCGGATGTGCCTTCCCGTCGCTCCTCCTCGCCGCGTTCCTGCATCGCTTTTTCGGCATTCAACATGCGGGAAAGAATATTCTGCTGCCGTTTTACGAGCGTGGGGTCAGTCTGTCCACCCCGCAGGTCGTTGATGGTCCGCTCCATCTCTTCGGAGAGCCTTTCCAGCTCACTCAGTACCTGGTCGCCCGATTCCATGCCTCCTCGTTTTTGCAGCTCTTCAATCTGTTTGCGGATCTGGTTCTGCTGTCGGGCCATCTGGTTCAGTCGTTCCACCTGGTCCTTGCTCAGGCGGTCGCCTTGTATATCGTTGATATAGTCCTGAATCTGCTGGTTCAGCTGCTGTTGTTGGCCTGACATCTGTTTCAGCTGCTCCATAAACTGCTGCATGGTCATGGATCCCGAGCCGCTGCCCTGACCCTGGCTGTTCTGCAGCTGGTCGAGCAGGCTGGCAATCATGGTGGCCAGCTCATTGATGCCGCCCAAGGATTGACGTTCGGCAAAGATGGCGCGCGACTTATCACGTTCAGCCAGCTGTTCTACCGCCGTAGCAAGCTGATTACTCACTTCATTCTTCTTCCGGTTGATGGTATTGGAAAAGCTGGGAATTTCAGAGGATACCTTAAAGAGCGAGTCGGCAATCTGGGTAAACTGCTGCTGGATCTGCTTCTCTTCACGGGCCTTTTCCACAAAAGCCTGGCTGCGACTGGCCAGCTGGGAAGTCTCCTGGCTGAGCTTTTCCTGGTTCTGTGACAGGTTGATCAGCGAGTGCAGAATATACTGCAGGGCGGCAATATTGACCTGTGTTCTTTGCTGATTCAGCTGCTGCTGGGCATTTTGCATCTTTTGAGAGAGCTGATTGAACTGCTGCTCGAGGCGCTCTTGCTGCTTATTTATGCTGTTGTTATCCTGCTCATTGCCTTCGTTATTTCTGAGCTGTTCAATATTTTCCTGCAGCTCCTTGCGGGCCTGTTCCAGCTCTTCACGAGTTTCTTGTTGCATCTGTTCCAGTTTGCCCCTCGCTTTTTCCGGCGGATTATCAGACAGCTTCTCCAGCTCTTTCTGCAGGTTTTCTAAGTCCTCTTGCACGGCTTCCTGCTTCCCGGCCTCTTCCGCGTTATTCTGACCCTGTTCACTCAGTGTCTTCTCCTCTTGGGCCAGCTCTTCAAAGGCTTTGGCCAGCTTATCCAGATCGCTGTTTAGTTTCAGGGTTTTGAACAGTTCCAGCGTGCGTTTCAGTCGTTCCTGGTACTGTTGTTCATTGAACTCATAGTTCTCCAGAGCTTTTCGCAGCTCTTCCTGGCTGACATTGCCCAGGGCTTTCTGCAACTCTTCCAGGGCTTTGGCAAGCTCGGGATCGTCGATCTCCTTCATCAGTTTCTGCAGCTCTTCGTAAGCCTGACGACTCTCTTCAGATAACAGGTCACTGTTGTCAATCTCCTGCCGGATTTTCTCAAACTCTTCATTCAGCTCTTTAACTTTTTCATCAATGGCCTCTTGCTGCTTCTTGATCTGATCGACCGACTGCTTTTGCTCCCAGTCACCCTGCGGGTTTTCCTGGAGCTGTTCCTTGAAGCGGTCGTACTCCTGCTGCATCTGCTCGTAGGAATCGGAAATATCCTGCAGGGTTTCCTGCGCATTGCGCTCCCGGTTTTCCAGCTCATCCACGAATTCGGTCAGGGAAGGGAAGGTAATAGTCAGGCTTCTTGTACGGGAAGTCTTGGCTCCATTGATTTGATCGTTGTCACTGACTTCAATCCAGTAGTTGATTACATCCCGTGGTTTGGGATTTAACCCGTTTAGTGTCCATTCATAGGTCTCCGACCGGTTTAGGGCCGGTAGGGGAATGCTTGTATTTTGTGTTTCAGCATTCTGTTTAAAGGCCCGCCGTATTTCATAATGAAGACGTGCCCCAGTCAATCCGAAGTCATCGGAGGCTTCATACTCCAGTACCAGGTCTTCGGGATTTTTCATCTCCAGGTTGCCTTCCGGACGGTTTAGCTGAACAAAAGGATATTCATCCTCCAGCGGTTCCACCACAAATTCAAAAGGATTTTTATTGGACAGACCGAATCCGTCTGACATTGAAAAGGAGAGGGTATCTACGGCAGTTAATTCAAATTGGTAAGTGAAGATACCGGATTCTTCCTCAATGGAATTCACCATCACGGTATCCGGAACGGTCTTTCTAATCAGTGTTAAACGCTCCAGCACTTTATTGGGCTTTCCGGAAAGCCGCAGGGTGGAGCCTTTGTATGCCCTGATGGTAGAAAAAGGATAACTGTAGGAGGTGCTGTCCAAGCCAGTGTATGCAGGAGGTACTACCGCTACGGATAAAGATTTAAAGCGGGGGAGGAGCTGAACCTCCACCCGGAAATCCTCGCTTTCGTAGCCGTCCATTTCAAAATAGTAAGTGCCACTGGTATTTGGCGATAGGGAAGCAAAAACCACGGAATCTTCAATACGCTCAGATGGTTGACGGCTTCGGAATTCCTCTTCAATGTCCGTTTTGAATGCCAGTGAGAGGTTAGACGGTCTTTCCCCGTTAAACCGAATAGTTGGCTGAAAGCCATTGCCCTGCTCAAGGGTTATCGATCCGGGAAGTACGGTATAGCTAAAGGGATTCGGTTTTTTGTAGGATTCCCAGGCGGCCAGGGAGCGATTGAGGGAATCCGGGAGAGTAAATGCAGCAACGAGTACCATTATGAGTCCCAATATGGAAAGCATTCCGAACTTGCGAAATTTCCCGGTTACCGTCGATTCGGATGTATATTCTTGGGTGGATGATTTGAGGTCGGCGCGTTTGACCTTCTTCAGGTTTTGTTCCAGGGCCAGTTCGAAGAAACGGGAGTTCTCTGACCGGTCGTTATAAATAAAATCAATGGCGTTTGTAAGCTCTGGCAGCGAACGGGCGTCGGCCAGTTTCCGGCAGAACTTGCGGAATGAGTTGAACTCACGCCTACTGTAAACCGCGTATCCGGAGATCAAAGAGATAGCAATCAGCCCGATCCAGTAACTGATTTTGACAGCAGGAGAAAGGTAGAAGAACTGCTCGGTCAGAATTAACAGCGACACGCCAAACAGCAGTACCATTGAACCGGTCAGCAGGGCGCTGTTCCGGTGTCTCCGGTTCAGCTTGCGGTAGCTGTCTTTGAGTATGTCCGTGAGGCCGGGAACGTTCTTGCCGGGCTCATTGTGGGCCGGTTTGGTCAATTGTTATGAAATTTGGTGATGTTAATGAAATACCTTTGACTGACCTATCAGTAACTTCAATAATAACTTATTATTATGTAAAAACGTTTTGGGCTAACACTAAGTGCACTTAGTGGTAAAGTTTAAAGGTCACTAAGCGTTAATGAATTTCCGGCCTTGAATTTACCGTCTTCTTTCTTGACGGTAATGACCTCCTTCTGCGCATCGTGCTCCAGGAAGAAATGCCAGTTATCCTCAACAGCATCATTCAAGATACGCTCCTTCTCATCCAGGGTTTGCACCGGACGCATGTCATAGCCCATAACCCAGGGCAGGGGTACATGGATATGCGTAGGCAACAGGTCGGCGGCAAACACCAGGGTCTTGCCCTCCGCTTCAATTTTCGGCAACTGCTGGCTGATGGTATGCCCGTTCACGGGGATGGCACTGAATCCGTCTTCATAGCTATGATGTTCTTCCACTAAGTTCAGCCGGCCGGATGTTTCCATGGGACGGATATACTCATCAAAGAAACTGGCTTTTTCCCGGGCATTCGGGTTGTTGGCGGTTTCCCAGTGCTCTTTGGGCACGTGGTACGTGGCATTGGGAAAGGTGTGCTGAATTTCGCCCTCATCATCGTAATAAGTGGTTCCCCCGCAGTGATCGAAGTGCAGGTGGGAGAGGATCAGATCGGTGATGTCTTCCGGTTTGAAGCCATGGTAGTCCAGTGAGTCTAGCAGATTGCTATGATCATAATCTAGGGCGTATATGGATTCGAACTTTTCATCAAACTTGGTACCGCACCCATTATCAATGAGGTAGACCTTGCCGGTGTTTTCGGAAGTGATCAGCAGGCAGCGCATGGCCATGGGAATACGGTTCTTTTCATCCGCTTCAATCTGCCGCGCCCAAAGCGTCTTCGGCACTACGCCAAACATGGCACCGCCATCCAGGCGAAATCTCCCGCATTCAATAGTGTGAAGTGAAAAGGGTCCGATCTTGGTACTGCTCAATTCCATGAATCTATTTTGTTATTAACTACTGGTTCTGCGTATATCTGCGAAATCCGCGGGTAAAAATAAGCCGCGGATTTTCACAGATTTAGTATTGTGGGATCACATTGCCGCTTAGAGGGAGTTGTACTCCCGAGAAATAAGCTCATTTTTGCCATTTCTATTTAATAATCCATTAGGCTGAACCTGCTGAAAGTCCAAGGTATATTTCTGTGAACCTGTTTAAAAATCACAGTTTATCCGCCAGTTTGCTCAGGAAGAGGCGGATCTCCTTGAGATCTTTCTTCAGTGAAATGGGAATCTCTTTGTCTTGCTCCTCACCGTCGCCTTCCAGCACCTGGCGGGCGCCTTCGGTACTGTATTTTTTATCCTGGATGAGTTCTTTCAGCTTCAGAACCACCTCGATGTCCTCCTCCTTATATACCCGGTTGCCGGCCTTATTCTTCTTGGGATGCAAATCTTTAAATACCGTCTCCCAGTAACGAAGCACGTGGGCTTCTACCGAAGTGATATCGCTGACTTCACCGATGGAGTAATAAAGTTTTTTCATAGGAAACCTAAAAGTGTATCTTTAGAGCTAATTATACATGTTATAGCTGATATTATCTAACCATTTGATAGAAAATTTGATTGCCGCGCATGATGGCTGAAACCGAACAGCAACAACCTGACATCGATCTTTCAGTAGTAGTACCGCTGCTCAACGAAGAACATTCCCTGGCAAAACTCGCCGAAAAAGTGGAAGAGGCTCTGTCGGAATCTTTCCGTTTTGAACTGATCTTCGTGGATGACGGTTCAACCGATCATTCCTGGAAAGAGATCGAACAGCTCTCCCAAAAATGTAACTGGGTCCACGGGATCCGGTTCCTCAGAAACTACGGGAAAAGCACCGCATTGCAGGCCGGCTTTGAGCGCAGCAGGGGCAGGTATGTAGCCACCATGGATGCCGACTTGCAGGACGATCCTTTTGAGATTCCGGAAATGATCCGCATGATTAAAGAGGAGGGATATCATCTGGTTAGCGGCTGGAAGAAAGAGCGTCATGATCCGCTTTCCAAGACCATTCCTTCCCGTTTTTTCAATAAAGTGACCTCCTGGGTAACGGGAATAAAACTCAATGATTTCAACTGCGGGATCAAGGCCTATAAGAGGGAAGTGATTGAAAATATCCACCTTTACGGGGAGCTGCATCGCTATATACCCCTGCTGGCGAAGTGGGAGGGCTACGATAAGATTGGGGAGAAGGTGGTAAAACATCACAGCCGGAAATTCGGAAAGACGAAATTCGGGTTATCGCGATTCATGCACGGTTTCCTGGACCTGGTATCCCTGGTGTTTGTCAATAATTACTTGCAGCGTCCCATGCACTTTTTCGGCACCATCGGTGTCTTGCTGCTGGTGGTCGGCGGCATCATCAACCTCTACCTGGCGATTGACAAAATCGTCTATGGAGCTATCCTGGGCGATCGTCCGCTGCTCCTGCTAGGGGTCATGCTGATGGTGCTGGGTGCGCAGATCTTTTCCATCGGATTTCTGGGAGAACTCTTTTTCAAAAACCGAAGGGAGCACAGGGACCCTAATATTAAAGAAACCGTCTAGAACTGCTGATGAGTCGCATTGCCTACGATCCGGTCAAAGACCGATTTGCCTCCCTCATACGAAATTCCGCATTCCTGAGAACCCTCTTTTACAAACTGCTGGACCTGTTTTTTCTGAGAAGCTGGTATGTGAGGCGGGTGCTGCGAACCTATGCCGGTGATATGGATAGAAAAGGTCCCTGGCAGCTGCTCGATGCCGGTTCCGGTTTCGGGCAGTACGACCGGTTTATCCTCCATCACTTCGAGAACGTCCGGGTAACTGCCGTGGATGTAAAGGAAGATTACCTGGAGGATTCGAGGTCCTATTTTGAAGCAATGAACCAATCCGACCGCATCCGTTTTGAGCAGATGGATTTACTGGATCCTGGGTTTGACAGGGTGTACGACTTTGTTATCTGTATCGATGTACTGGAGCATATAGAAGAAGACCGCAAGGTAATTACCAATCTGCAATCGACTTTGAAGGAGGGAGGTTACTTATTGATGCATTCTCCATCGATCTATGCCGAAGAAGATGCCGAGGGGGATGAGACCTTTGTGGATGAACATGCCCGGGTGGGTTACTCCAAGGAAGATATCAGGGAAAAACTGCAAACCGCGGGACTGGAACCGGTGGAAGTCGAATACACCTATGGGGAAAAAGGACACCGCGCCTGGGAGCTGCTCATTAAATATCCCATGCTCTGGATGAACCGCTACAAGCTGTGGGTATTACCGTTGCTGGTGATATATTTTCTGTTCACCTTGCCGTACGGACTGACTCTCATGAAGCTAGATATGAGACAAAAGAATGAAAGAGGTACTGGCATATACGCATTGGCTAGAAAATAAAAAAATTTTAGCCGCAGATTTTCACTGAGTTTAGGTATAAGGTAAAGGGAATAAGGATTCTCTGTGTTACTTTGAGCTACTCTGAGTAACTCTGTGTTATAGCTGAACTGACCTTCCCATTAGAACCAAGAGAGGCACCCGTGAGTAGAACGCCATCTCCTTCGAATGGTCCCGCTCCACCAGTTTTTCCCAGAAGGTCTTTTTATGCCTGACCATGATCAGCAGTGTTTCCGGGTTATCAATCAGGTAATCCGCCATCACCGGGAAAAAATCGTAGTCATATTTAATCACGAAAGAGATCTTATCATAATCAACATCCTCCTTCACCAGCTCCCGGAACCCCCTGAATTTTATATCAGACAATAGGCTCTCCTCTTCCGCTACATGCATCACCTTGATTTCAGAATCGAAGAGTTTTGCGAAAGTCACCGTCTGCTTCATCGCCTCTAAGTCACCCTCATGGTAGTCAGTCGTAAAGGTGATATGGTTGAAATCATCAAACTTGCTGCTTGACGGGATGGCCAATACCGGTATGGACGATCTATTGATGATACTGGATGCTGTGCTACCGAATATAACGTTTCTGTCACCGGTCGCACCTTTAGTACCCATCACGATGATACCGCTGTCATACTTTTTGGACTTTTCCATGAGTCCGACGGTAGGATGTCCGGATTGCAGTATCGTAACAATTTCCAGACCGGCAAACCTCTCATCCTTTTTTAAATCATCAATAAGGCTTTCAAAATCTGCTTCGGCTTTCTTGATGGCCTCTTCTTTTGCCTCTTCGAAATTGGGAGCAAAATCCATCGCACTCTGACTGGCATGGAACAGTATAAGTTTTGAATCGGTTCGCCACGCGATTTCTGCCGCAATCGGCAAGGCTATTTGCGCATTTTTTGAAAAATCAGTGGGGAAGAAGACATTCTTGAATTCGGTAGCCATGAGGTTCTCCTGTTTTAGGGCTATTTATTGAAAGCATACTAGTCAAATAGACCAAAATCCTTTGTAAGGAGGGAATGTACTTCAAATGTAGGGTTTTCACCTATCTTTAGTGGATCTACGCCATCAAGGGAAGGCAGCAAGCTAACGCTCTAATTAACTGAGCAAAAAGTGACGCATAAGTTTTGAGGGACTGAATTACTGAGGGTCTGAGTATTGGTTTATATTTCGATAATAACCTAAAGCAATAACTCAGTAAATCAATCCCTCAAAACTATAACTGTACCGCGTACGGGATTCGAACCCGTGCTACCGCCGTGAAAGGGCGGCGTCCTAAACCCCGAGACGAACGCGGCATTACAATAGAACACAGATAAAGCGGATGCTACGAATTTGCACAGAAATATATTGTTTTCTGCGAAAATCCGATCTAATCAGTGGCATCCGTGTTCCATTAAATGGGAGCCCGATGGGATTTGAACCCACGGCCTCCAGGGCCACAACCTGGCGCTCTAACCAACTGAGCTACGAGCTCCGTATAAGTTTTGAGGGACTGATTTACTGAGGGCCTGAGTATTGATTTATATTTTTGTAATAATCTAAATCAATAACTCAGTAAATCAATCACTCAAAACTATATCTGTACCGCGTACGGGATTCGAACCCGTGCTACCGCCGTGAACGGGCGGCGTCCTACACCCCTAGACGAACGCGGCATTACAATAGAACACGGATGAAGCGGATGTTACGAATTTGCACGGAAATATATTGTTTTCTGTGAAAATCCAATCCAATCAGTGGCATCCGTGTTCCAATTCCATTGAGGCGACAGGCGGATTCGAACCGCCGTACGAGGTTTTGCAGACCTCTGCCTAACCACTCGGCCATGTCGCCATATTACCAAAATTTCAAATTTCAAAATCCAAAAAACAAACAAGCACCAATGGATAAATTGTAATTTGTTGCTTGCTCTTTGGAATTTAGCCTAGTACGCCCGACAGGACTCGAACCTGTAACCTATTGCTTAGAAGGCAATTGCTCTATCCAGTTGAGCTACGGGCGCCTGTCGATTAAGACACAAATTACAAGCTTCAAATCTCAAGCAATTTCAATATTGTAATTTGGTTCTTGTTTGAAATTTGTCGCTTGACATTTGGTACTTAACTAAGTCGGGGAGACAGGATTTGAACCTGCGACCCTTCGCTCCCAAAGCGAATGCGCTACCGGACTGCGCCACTCCCCGTTACCGGTTTCAAAACAGATTCCAAAAATAAGCAGTAGAGCTATATCAGGCAAATCAATTTTGTCACAAACTTTGCATCCTCTCAACGAGCCTGCTTGCGAATTTTTCCCAGCTCAATTCCTCTTTTAAAGGCTCCAGATTGCGAGATAGTTTTTCTTTCAATTGCTCGTCAAAATAGGCTTCAATATTATAGCGAAGATCCTGTGCGTCGTTAGGCCGGCAGATCATTCCATTGTGGCGGTGCGTGAGGTGTTCGCTGAGACCGGGATGATCGGTTATCAGGGCCGGCAAATTGAAATAAATTGCATTGGCCAGCACACCACTCTGGCTGGCTTCCTTGTAGGGAAGAACGAGCAGATCCGAGAGGGTCAGTAACTCAGCCATTGTTTTGTCGGACACAAATTCATCCCGAATGGTGTACCGATCTTTTACCTGTCCATCGATCTGATCCAAAAGCTTCGATTTATCGGTATAAAACTCACCCACAATCAATGGTTTGATGCGTTCCCTTTTCGGGAGGATTTCATTTAATGCTTCAATCAAAATGTCTACGCCCTTATAGTCACGTACGAGTCCCAGGAAGAGCACGATCTGATCATCTTTGTGGAATCCATACTTAGTTCGCAGTTGATCGACATCAGCTTCCGGCCTCTCCAGCTCATAAATGGGATGAAAAAGCTTCATGTATTGAGACTCGGTGTGCAGCTCTTTAAAATCGGACTCCGTTTGCTCGGACAGCAGGACGGTTAGATCCGTTTTATCCAGCAATCGTTCGGTCAGATACTTCTTCAAAGGAAAGTACTCATGGGGCATGATATTATGGGCTATCCCTACGGTCTTGAGTACGGGGTTGATTTTTTTGCTGTGCTGCAAAACCTTGCGAAAGCCCGGCGCAAAAAACGGGTGCCAGTAGGAGTATAACAGATAATCGGGATTCTCTTCCATGATCTGCTCAGCAACCTGTCTCCAGTTGAAGGGTTGGTAGGGATGAAAGACTTCCAGGGCATAGGTATTATTACTCTTCTCAAGTTTCTGGGAAGTACCCGGAAAAAGGAGGGAGGGATATAATTTCTTGAAACCAAAGGGCCTGACCTTAGTTAGTAAGGATAGCTCCCGGTACAGCGAGTCGCTGAATGTGGCGATGCCTCCGCGGTACGGCGGGAAAACACTTAAAAATGAAATCACTGGGTTGCTTCTGGGTTAAGTTTCAGCAAAAGGTAATGATTATAGTAATTAATATTGTACCCGTTGGGTAACTCAGTGTACCTTTCTGGTAAACAAAAAATTAATACCTGGGAACTTAATTGAGTTACTCAAGAATATGTTGGAAAGCGATAAAAAAAATCCTTTCCTTTAGGCAAAATTAAGCACAAATACGCTTCAAATGATTAAAAAGCATCTACTCGGTTTTCTCCTGTTAAGTATAACTGCGGTCGCTTCGGCGCAGTCTCTCACAGTCAATACAGTTGACAACACATCAAGAAACGGCACCTCTATTTTTAACCTTAAAGAGGGCAGGGTTTCTTTTCAGGGTGCAGGCATCCAGTTTATCTCGGGTAACAATTCTATTGCGAATTACCTCACCTACGGGGTCTCCGGGGATCGAAGCCTGGTGGCCTTTCTCAAAGGAAGTGGTGAGAACACCGCTTTATCTGTGGTGAACTCTCTGGGCAATACCTTGCATGAGTTTGATGCTGTCAGTATTCCAAGCGGAGATCCTTCTGCAACGGTTTATCCGTCCAATAACGGGGAGGTCATGGTCCGTAGCAATATTGCCGGCTTTCATTTCTACGATACATTTGGAGAACTCATTACCAATGTTTCCAGCAGCAGCCAGAGCGAAGGAGGGGAGTCCATCTCAGAAGCAGCCATGAGCGGTGACGGAGAAACCGTAGTGCTGTATACCCCAAAAATCAAACGTGACGGGAAGCTGGGCTCCCAGGTTCAGTACCTTGATCGAAACATGAATTTACAAAGTCTGTATTTCAGTACGGAGCGTTATATCAAGACCCTGAAGCTTGCCGGCAACGGACAGTTTGTGATATTTGTCACAGCCAGTGAAGGGACCCGGGACCAAATTCATATATCGGACCGCTATGGCAACGAGCTGTCATCATTTTCTACGGATGAAGAATTGATGGGTGTTGGGCTTTCTAACGATGCTCAAACTGTTACAGCTTATTCAGAAAGTAGAGTACTGATTTTGGATGCCCTCACCGGGGAACGGGTAGCAGGAACCAGTTTTCGATCAGAACTTATAGCTGTTGATTATTTTCCTGAAGACAACACCATTGTAGCGCTTACCGGTAGCTTTAATGCCGATGCGGGGGTAGCCGAAAATCTGGATCTACATGCCATTGATATTGAACGAAGAGCGGTAGAGCGTAGAGGTTATGATGGCACTATTGGTTTGAACGAAGCGATTGGGTATGGTTTTACGCGATTGGGGAGTTATCGCTATAAGCTGGATGGGGCGAGTAAGCACCTGGAGTTGAGGGTTAGCTTTTAATGTGAATTGTGCTAATTGGCTATACCACTGAGGTGCACAGAGAAGCGCACCTGTGTGCAGAAGCACTTCGGTGCACAGGCACAGAGTTACACAAAGTTTTCTTTTTAAACTCCGTCTCTAGTCCATTTCTTGGAATTTGCTCCAAACAAAAAAGGCCTCCAAATGGAGGCCTTCAATGGGTCAACAAACAAAGTTTGCTATCCTATTATGCTTTTGCTTCTGATTTCGTCTCTTTCGATTCGGAATCATCCTCGTCTCCGCCGGAATCTTTAGCTGCTGAATCCTTGGGCTCTTCCTCTTCAGCCTTCTTTTCATCGGCATCTTCCCAATCGAAAGTAAGGTCATCCCGAGACTTGTTCATCTTGATCTTGATGGCTGAGCCTTCAGGATGCTCTACATTAAGCAGCTCTTCGGCGAGCGGATCTTCCACGTACCTCTGAATAGCCCGCTTTAATGGACGAGCACCGTATTTCTGATCAAAGCCTTTGTCGGAAAGGAAATCTTTCGCGCCCTTAGTGATCTCCACTTCGTAGCCGAGATCATGGATGCGCTTGAAGAGATCATCAGACAGCAGGTCGATAATCTTGAAGATGTCTTCCTTCTCGAGCGGACGGAAGGTGATGACATCATCAATACGGTTCAAGAACTCAGGGTTAAATACTTTCTTGAGTGCATCCTGTATGGTTGACTTCATCTTCTCATAATCGAAGGCGCTGTCGCCGGTAGAGAATCCTATTCCCTTACCGAGACTACGAATCTCACTGGTTCCAATGTTGGAAGTCATGATGATAATCGTATTTCGGAAGTCCACCTTGCGTCCCAGACTGTCGGTAAGTATACCGTCATCGAGTACCTGCAGCAAGATGTTGAATACGTCAGGGTGTGCTTTCTCAATTTCATCAAGCAGCACTACGCTGTATGGCTTGCGACGTACCTTCTCGGTAAGAATACCGCCTTCTTCGTAGCCTACATAGCCCGGAGGAGCTCCGACCAGTCGTGAGACGGAGAACTTCTCCATATACTCACTCATGTCGATGCGAATCAGGGCATCTTCTTTATCAAAGAGGTAGTTGGCCAGAACTTTCGCTGTTTCCGTCTTACCTACACCGGTAGGGCCGAGGAACACAAAGGAACCGATCGGACGCGTGGGATCTTTCAATCCGGCGCGTGTACGCTGAATAGCTTTGGTAAGCTTGACAATAGCTTCATCTTGACCGATGATATTCTCGCCCAGCTTCTCCTTCATCTTCAGCAGTTTCTTGCCTTCGCTCTGGCTGATCTTGTTGACCGGCACGCCGCTCATCATGGCAACGACTTCGGCAACATCTTCATCTTCAACATCGTATACTATTTCTTCGGACTCTTTTTCCCACTCTTTCTGGGCCTGGTCCAGTTCTTCCATCAGGCGCTTCTCTTTGTCTCGCAGGCGGGCAGCTTCTTCAAACCGCTGCTTTTTGACCATGGCATTTTTCTCATTGCTGGTCTTCTCGATCTCTTCCTCCATATCCACAATGTGCTGTGGGACAGTAATGTTGGAGAGATGGACCTTGGCACCTACCTCGTCAAGAGCATCAATAGCCTTGTCGGGGAGGAAGTGGTCGGTCACGTAGCGATCGGTAAGTTTTACGCAATCTTCAATGGCCTTGTCTGAATACTGCACGCTGTGGTGCTTCTCGTACTTGCCTTTGATCTGCTTGAGAATCTCCATGGTTTCTTCGATGGTTGTCGGGTCGACCATAATCTTCTGGAATCGACGCTCGAGCGCTCCGTCTTTTTCAATATACTGGCGATACTCGTTCAGCGTGGTGGCACCGATAGCCTGTACTTCACCACGTGCAAGGGCAGGCTTCAGCATGTTGGATGCATCCAGCGACCCGCTGGCACCTCCGGCACCGACAATGGTGTGGAGTTCATCAATAAACAGGATGACATTATCTGTTTTTTCCAGCTCGCCCATTACCGCTTTCATGCGTTCTTCAAACTGTCCGCGATACTTGGTACCTGCAACCAGGGCTGCAAGATCGAGTGCAATGACGCGCTTGTCATAGAGCACACGTGACACTTTGCGCTCCACAATGCGGGTGGCAAGTCCTTCAGCGATGGCAGTTTTACCTACGCCGGGTTCTCCGATTAGGACCGGATTGTTTTTCTTGCGTCGACTCAATACTTGTGCTACACGTTCAATTTCTTTCTCACGACCGATGATAGGATCCAATTTGCCATCTTCAGCCATTTGAGTTAAATCACGACCAAAATTGTCGAGTACAGGTGTTTTCGATTTTTCCATTTTCTTTTCTCTGGAGCTTCCGGATGATTTAGAACCTTTAGAAGAGGAGAGGCTCGCTGATACTGAGCGTGCATCCTTCGCATCATCATCGGTAGATTTACCGGAGATGATAAGATCTAGTTCTTCACGAACAGCATCGTATGAGACGCTGAACTGCTGTAATATCTGCGCGGCAATATTTTCGTCATCTCTCAGCAAGGATAGCAACAGGTGTTCGGTACCTATGGTATCGCTTTTGTAGAGTTTGGCTTCGAGATAGGTAATGCGCAGTACCTTCTCGGCCTGTTTGGTTAATGGGATGTTTCCAACAGTTACCGATCCGCCGGTACCTCGCACGGTATCTTCTACTGTTTTTTTAAGTTTGTAAAGGTCGCAATTCAGATTCTTCAGTATCTTTACTGCTACGCCTTCTCCAAGACGAACAATACCGAGAATGAGGTGTTCGGTACCAATGTAGTCGTGACCAAGCCTTAGAGCTTCCTCACGGCTAAATTGAATCACGTCGCGAACTTTACTTGAGAAGTTGCCCTCCATATTCAATGATCTTTCAGAAATTCAGGGATTTTAGTTACTCGTTGTAACGAGCGGGATGAATTTTTAGTTCACACCTCACCAACGAAAGTACTGTGGGCTTGGTGTAAATGCAAACAAAATGCAGATATGAAGCAATAAATAATTACATCGTTAGACATAATTAATGTTAGCCCTCAATCCGTTTTAAACCGCCTGTTGTTTTTGTACACTGATGGATAGCAATGAAATTATGATCTCCCGCTGATTACGCAAAATAACGCTGATTTTGACTTATCTGCGATAATCACCGAAATCCGCGGGAAATGAAGATGTATTGCTTCCATTCATTGTTTTTGGAAGTTACCAAGAATATTCAACTCATTCCAACCAATAGTACGGTTCCTCTTTGACAATGTTGGGTAGCTCTAGTATCGACCTATTTGATAGGTATAGAAAATTTAAAAAGGGGAAATCAATAGAGCGGCTTTCCGGTCATCTCTTCTGGCTGATCAATGCCCATTAGTTTCAGCAGGGTAGAGGCAACATCTGCCAGGATACCGTCATGCATTTCAACGGTTCCTTCTTCATTGATGATCATGGCAGGGACCATGGCGGTAGTATGGGCGGTATGGGGACTACCATCTTCCTTGATCATGCAGTCGGCATTTCCATGGTCGGCAATGACCAATATTTTATAACCGTGTTCCGTAGCGGTTTCCACAACTTTCTTGAGCTGGGTGTCAATGGTCTCCACCGCACTGATCGCAGCTTCCATCACTCCGGTATGGCCTACCATATCGGGATTGGCAAAATTCAGGATGCAAAGATGGTGCTTCTCGGTAATGAGCTGGGCACATAGAGCATCCGCCACTTCAGGGGCACTCATCTCAGGTTGCAGGTCATAGGTAGCTACTTTCGGGCTTGGAATCAAAATACGTTCTTCCCCTTCGAAAGGAGTCTCTTCTCCTCCGTTGAAAAAGTAGGTGACGTGCGGGTACTTTTCCGTTTCCGCTATGCGCAGCTGCTTCAGGTGCTTATTACTGATATACTCACCAAGGGTATTGCTGATGTCGGCAGGCGGAAAGGCTACATGCAGAAAATCGAACGACTCGTCATAGGAAGTAAACGTAGAGTAGTGAAGATCCAGTTCTTCGGTTTCAAATTCATCGAAGTCTTCCTCGCAAAGCGCACGTGTGATCTGCCTGGCCCTATCACCGCGAATATTATAAAAAATAACGGTATCGCCTTTTTGGATCCTGGATTGATCCGATTGATCGATCAGCTTGGGCTTGATAAACTCGTCAGTCACCTTGTTTTCGTAGGTGGATTCAAAGGCTTCTCCCGCCGTATCAAATACTTCGCCTTTTCCGTGAACCAACAGGTCATAAGCCTTTTGAGTACGTTCCCAGCGGTTGTCGCGATCCATGGCATAGTAGCGTCCGACAATAGAAGCCAGTGTGCCGACCCCGATTTCTTGTGCCCGATCGTTGAATTCTCGTGCATATTTGATGCCGCCCATAGGAGAGGTGTCACGACCATCGGTAAAGGCATGCACGTAGGCATCTTCAATACCGTGCTCTTTAATCATCTTAAGTAGAGCAAAGAGGTGATTGTTGTGACTGTGAACCCCTCCGTCTGAAAAGAGTCCCATAATATGGATCTTTCCCTTCTTTTTGGCTTGCTTCATCGCATCCAGCAACACTTCGTTCTCATAGAAAGAACCATCTCTGATGGATTTGTTGATTCTGGAAAGCTCCTGCCAGACAATTCTGCCCGCACCTATATTAAGGTGACCGACTTCAGAGTTGCCAAACTGCCCTTCGGGAAGACCTACATCTTCGCCGCTTGCAGAAAGTTTGGAATGGGAATAGGAATCAAAGAGATGGTCAATAAATGGCTTATCAGCCTTGTCAATGGCACTCACTTCGGGATTCTTGGCTATCCCGTAACCGTCTAATATGACCAGAAGTGCTTTGGAATAAGAATCTGCCAAGATGGGTACTACGGATTATAGATTATTTATATGCTTGGACATCTGTGATTTTTTCCGTGCTGCCTTATTTTCATGCAGAATACCCTTGGAACTCATTTTGTCGACATAGGAAGTTGCTTTCTTGTAGAGCTCCTGCGCTTTTTCCTTGTCGGTTTCATCCATTACGTTGGTAATCAATGTTCTCATTTTAGAGCGCTGGGCTCGGTTATGCTCACGCCGCTTCTTATTCTGGCGTACACGCTTTATAGCTGATTGATGTTGAGGCATAAAATTCTTGTGTTAGCTTATCTATTCTTCAGATTAATTTGTATACTAGCCTGCTATCGCAGAAAGACTCGAAAGTTAAAAGTTCTGAAATCATAATACAAGAAATCATTGAAAATTTAACTAAATAAAAGTAATTTAAGAGACTTTCCATCATGATTATCGTTATTGATGGTCCGGCCGGCGCGGGTAAAAGTACAACTGCTAAGGCCGTAGCCAAAAAACTTGGTATTCAATATCTCGATTCCGGAGCACTTTACCGGGCGCTAACCGTTATCTATCTGGAGTCGGGGAAAGATGCCGATTCGTTCTTTAAGAAATTGAAAGATAAGGATATCACCTTTAAGTATACCGATGAACAATTTCGGGTATGGCTTAATGAGAAGGATATTACCGACAAGCTGCGATCCTCGAATGTAGCGGATGAAGTGAGTACCGTTGCCTCACTGCTGAAATCGCGTGAGCGTGTGAACGAACTGATGCGTGAAGCGGTAGAGCACGATACCTACATTGCGGAAGGACGGGATCTGGGCACTGCGGTATTTCCGGATGCCGATTTGAAATTTTTTATGAAAGCCGATGTTAACGAACGCGCACGTCGCAGGTACGAAGAGCTGCTGGAAGCGGGTGAAGAGACATCGCTGAAGAAAGTGAAACAAAACATACTGGAACGCGACTATAAAGACTCGCAGCGTAAAACTGATCCGCTCAAGCAGGCGGACGATGCTATTATAGTCGACACAACAAATTTAGATTTCGAACAACAGGTAGCTCAAATTTGTTCGGATATTACGGACAAGTTGGAACTGCCAATTAAACAATAACCTTAACTCTAATCCCATATTCATAAAAGCTATGGATATGCGGCAATTTTAATTAAAACATAATGACCGAAGAACTGAAAGAAGAACAAAAGAAAGCAGAAGATCAGGAAGTAGAACAGACTCCCTCCGAAACTGAAGAAGAAGAAGTAGAGGTAGCAGAAGCAGAAGATGAAACCGAAGCTACTGACGAAACTAACGAGACAGAAGCTGCTGAAGAGTCAGCTGAAGAAGAAGTGAGTGTGGAAGAGATTCCCTCCTTCACCGGTGAGCTTGATGAAGAACAGGATGTCTATACCTATGACCAGCTGGAAGCTGCTTCTGAAGATTATAGCGATGATGAATTCCACGAGCTGGCTTCCATGTATGAAGACACGCTCAATGAGATTGAAGAGAAAGAGATTGTTACCGGAAGGGTAGTATCCGTTGATGAAAAGTATGTAACGGTAGATATCGGCTTCAAATCTGAGGGAATGGTGCAAACCAATGAATTCCCTGACGAGGTTGTAGAAAATCTGCAGCCCGGCGATGAGGTGGATGTATTTCTTGATAAAGTAGAAGACCAGGACGGTCAGCTTATCCTTTCACGTCGCAAAGCAGATATCCTGCATGCGTGGGAGACAATTGAAGAATCCTCAGAAACCGGTAAAGTACTTGAAGGATATATCAAACGCCGTATCAAAGGAGGTATGGTTGTAGATATTATGGGCATTGATGCCTTCCTTCCCGGATCACAAATTGACGTACGGCCTGTACGTGACTTCGATGCTTATGTAGGCAAAACCATGGAGTTCCAGGTTGTGAAACTCAACATGCAGGCAGAAAACGTTGTTGTTTCTCACCGTGCGCTTATCGAGTCTGATCTTGAAGAGCAGCGTCAGGAAATCCTTGAAACGATTGAAGAAGGTCAGGTACTCGAAGGTATCGTCAAGAACATTACCGACTTCGGTGTCTTTATTGACCTTGGTGGTGTTGACGGACTGCTGCACATCACGGACCTCTCATGGGGACGTGTTGAGCATCCCGAAGAGATCGTTTCACTTGATCAGAATCTGAACGTGGCAGTAATCGACTTTGACGAAGAGTCCAAGCGTGTATCACTCGGACTGAAGCAACTTCAGCCGCATCCGTGGGATGACATGGATCTGAAGTATCCTGAAGGCATGAAGGTTCAGGGTCGTGTGGTTTCCATTGCCGACTACGGTGCATTTATTGAGCTGGAGAAAGGCGTTGAAGGTCTTATTCACATCAGTGAGATGTCATGGACGCAACACATCAAGCATCCATCACAACTCGTTGACAAAAATGACATCATTGAATGTGTGGTGCTGAATGTTAATGAGCCCGAGAAGAAAATTTCTCTGGGTGTCAAGCAGCTTGAGAACGATCCTTGGGAAGACATCGACAAGCGTTATCCTGTCGGGTCCAAGCACAAAGGAACTGTTCGCAACCTCACCAACTTCGGTGTATTCGTTGAACTCGAGCCCGGCATTGACGGACTGATTCACATTTCCGACCTCAGCTGGACCGAGAAGATCAACCATCCAAACGAGATCATCGATAAGGATGAAGAGATTGAAGTGGTCATTCTGGCCATCGACTTTGAAAATCGTCGTATCACGCTTGGTCACAAACAGATTGAAGAGAATCCGTGGGAGACCTTTGCTGAAGAGTACGGGTTGACCTCAGAAATAGAAGGCGAAGTGTACAAGACAACCGATAAGGGCGTCTTCGTCAAGCTTCCGCATGATATGGAAGGATTCATTCCTGCCAGCAAGACCGAAGCAGGAGGCGATCCGGCTGATAACTTCGAGGAAGGTGACAAAGTCAAAGCCTATGTTATTGAGCTTGATGAGTCGAACAAAAACATTACTCTCAGTCAGAATGAGAGTGATGCCAAGAAGGCTAAATCCACTAAGAAAGAGAAGCCGACACGCGGCGGCGGAGAACCGGCACAGACTGGTACTCCTACTTTAGGTGAGATGTCCGGACTGGCAGACCTTAAGAAAGAGATGGAAGCCAAAGAGAAAGAGGAAGCCATCAAAAAGGTTAAGGAAGCTCAAAAGAAAGCTGAGGAAGAAGAGGAAAGTAAAGACGAAGGAGAAGAGGAATAATACTCTGACTCTCTAAAATACTTCTTAAAGCAAAGGCTCAGGATTCAGTTCCTGAGCCTTTTTTATTTGCTATTTCACAGAACTTAGTGACTTAGTGTCTAAGTGGTAAAAGATCACTTTTCTTTATAGAAATAGACGAGCTTTTTCTTGGGGTGCTTGCTACTTTTTACTTTTTCACCATTTTCACGGTTATAACTATAAATCACATTCCGCATGGAGTTGAGCTCGGAATCGTCTCCAAACGTCACTTCTATGGCTTTGCCGCCGGCCTTCAGCTTCTTGACGGCTTCAAGCAATGGTTTATATTTCGAAGAACTTTTCTTACTAATTTTAATATCCGTTCTTGAGACGAAGTTAATATTCATAATAAAAGGAATGAGATTCGTTTATTCTAAATAAATAAGCCGATCATAAAGTTTCAAATAATAAATTTAAATACACTACGAAAATATGGAGACATATGTTTCTGCAACACGGACTCAAAAGTTTTTCGTTTGTACAAATCTATGGAACCTGAACCGTTGACATAATCTTTTCAATCAGATCTTCGGAAGTGATGTTCTCCGCTTCCGCTTCAAAGGTCGGGATGATGCGGTGGCGTAACACATCCATAGCAATGATGCGGACATCTTCGGGGGTGACGTAGGCACGATGCTCCATGAAGGCGTGAGCGCGAGCCGCCAGGTTCAGGTTGATGGAGGCGCGCGGCGAAGCTCCAAAATTAATCAGCTCCGTCAAGTCATCCAGATTTTGTTTCTTGGGATCCCGGGTAGCAAAGACCAGGTCGATAATATATTGCTCAACCTTCTCATCCATATAGATTTCATTAACCACCTTACGGGCATCCAGCACTTTTTGCGGTGAAATTACCGGCTCAAGCTGTTTCTGCTTTCCCGTTTTGGCCATGCGGCGCATGATCTCCAGTTCTTCGCTTTCCGTGGGATAGTCAATATTGATCTTCATCATAAAACGGTCAACCTGCGCTTCAGGCAGGGGATATGTTCCTTCCTGTTCCACCGGGTTCTGCGTGGCGAGTACCAGGAACGGTTCATCCAACGGGAAGGTAGTCTCTCCGATGGTGACTTGCAGTTCCTGCATCGCTTCTAGCAAAGCACTTTGCACTTTGGCAGGGGAACGGTTGATCTCATCAGCCAAAATGATATTGGCGAAGATGGGACCTTTCTTGACCGTAAACTCTGCTTCTTTCTGATTGTAAATGAGAGTACCGATCAGATCGGCAGGGAGGAGGTCAGGCGTAAACTGAAGACGCTGAAACTTTGTACTAATCACTTTGGCAAGAGAGGAAACCGTTAGGGTCTTGGCAAGTCCCGGGACACCTTCCAGCAGTACGTGCCCGTCAGCCAGCAACCCGATCAATAGTCGGTCTATCATATACCGCTGTCCGACAATAACCTTGTCCAGTTCCTTGTAAATATCTTCAATAAAAGCACTCGACTTTTCAATCTTTTCACCCAGTGCTTGCATGTCTACCGATGCGGGAGATGTTGCCATGATAAAAATGTGTTATGGTTTAGAATTTGATTTAGGATTACCTATTTTCTTGCCGCTGATATTTCAGCTATGCACTGAAAATACAATTGTATCAGCTAAATGTTACTGCTAAAAAGCGTCAAAGATAATAAATGGAACTCATAGATTCTTTCATATTGGGCCTTATCCAGGGGCTTACCGAATTCTTACCGATCAGCAGTTCCGGACACCTCGTGCTGGGAGAAGCACTGCTGGGTGATAGTCTGGATAAAAGCATCACTTTTGAGGTAGTTGTTCATTTCGGAACGCTTTGCAGTATCGTCATTTACTATCGTAAAAAACTGGCTGATATTTTAACATCACTTTGGCAGCTAGTCAAATCCCCCTCTCAGGCCAAAGAACAATACGTGAATGATGACAACGTAAAGCTCAGTGCTTTCATTTTGCTGAGCATGATTCCGGCGGTTATTGTCGGATTGACCCTCAAGGACCAGATTGAGAACATTTTCCTAAATCCGGTGATGGTCTCCTTTATGCTTCTGCTGACCGGAACCATCTTATATATTACCCGGTTCCGTATGGACTTTCCTAATAAAATCGGATATGGTAATGCTATTGGAATCGGGCTTGCACAGGCTTTTGCAATATTGCCGGGCATCAGTCGCTCCGGTTCAACAATATCGCTCGGTCTCTACCTCGGCGTAAAGAGGGAGGAGGTTGCTAACTTCTCTTTTCTTATGGTGATACCTGTGATAGCAGGTGCCATGCTCTTCGAGGTCAAAGATATGATAGAACTGGGTATACCCTTTAATGATGTTCTAGGACTACTGGTAGGTTTCCTGGCAGCATTTATCTCAGGATATTTCGCACTTAAGTATCTCATCATCATGCTCCAGAACAAAGGTATTCACCCTTTTGCATGGTACTGCTGGGCGGTTGGGTTGATTGGGCTATACTATTTTTGGTAGGGAAGATGAACGGAAGAGAGATGATAGGAGACGGGAGACCGGAAAAGACGAGAATAAAAAGTCTAACTAGCAATTGTTTGCTGTGACAAGCGTCCACGCTTGTCACATACAGGTTCAAGCGTGGACGCTTGAACGAGCCTTATTCATTACTTTACGGTCTTGAGGGAGCTCTGCTCCCGATGCATCAGCTGAAAAATTGGGAGCAGAACTTCATGCACTATACAAATAAAGGCACTGCCGGATTTAGAAAGCAATTTAATTCTGGTCTCCATTTTTCTTCTCCGGTTTCCTTTTTCTCAATAATTCCAGTTGATGCCTTTTTTAAATTTATCTACCTTAACAGCCACTAAAAACAAAAGGTCTTTATGGTAACATACGTATTTATATTTCTTGCCTTATTAGCTCTCGGGGCGGCTGTCGGAATGGTAGTCAGCAAGAACACAGTCAATAGTGCACTGTTTCTTGTTCTCAACATGGTTGCCTTAGCAGGTGTCTATCTTATTCTGGAGGCCCAGTTCCTGGCTGTGATTCAGGTTTTGGTTTACGCCGGGGCCATTATGGTGCTGTTTTTGTTTGTCATCATGCTTCTTAACCTTGATGCTGAAAAGTCACTGTTCAACAAGTTTCGCGTTAAGTATTTTGTCGCATTCCTTTTGGGCATTACAGTGCTTTCGCAGGTGCTCTACAGCCTTGGAAATGTTTCGGATATGCTTCCTGAGATATCTCCCGACATGGCTCAGGTCGGAACCGTTGAAGCCGTCGGTGATGTATTGTTTACCGAATACCTGTTGCCTTTTGAAATTACCGGCATTCTGCTGACGGCTGCTGTAGTCGGGGCCCTGTTAATTGCTCAACATAATGTAAAATCAGTTCCCAAAAATGATTGAAATTGATTGGTATCTGGCATTAAGTGCTATTTTGTTTACGGTAGGCATCATCGGTGTCCTTATCCGTAAAAATGCTATTGTCATCTTTATGAGTGTTGAGCTAATGCTGAATGCAGTTAACCTTTCACTCTTATCCTTTAGCAGTTACCACGGAAATATCGACGGACAGATTTTTGTATTCTTTTCTCTGGCAGTAGCTGCCGCCGAAGCCGTTGTCGGATTGGCTATTATCATTGCCATCTTCCGTAATAACCTTTCTGTGGATGTGAGCAAGATTAATTTACTTAGATGGTAGGTAGAAGATTTAAGACTAGAATGGTGGATTCAGGAGTCAGAATCCAGAATAAATGATAGTTAGTATTAATAAATCATTCTGACTTCTGACTCCTGTATTCTGAATTCTACCCTTAAATAAATAACCAGGTTACCAGCAGGTAGATAGGACAAAGAATTCCCACCGACCACAACATATATCCGCCGAAGCTCGGCATATCTACACCGGATGTTTCAGCTATGGACTTCACCATAAAGTTAGGGGCATTTCCGATATAGGTTACGGCACCGAAGAAAACCGCACCGGAAGAGATTGCCACCAGGGTTTGTGATAGCTCATTCATCAATACTTCAGCCTGACCGCCCGCGGCATTGAAGAAGACTAGATAGGTAGGGGCATTATCCAGGAAGGCCGATAGGGTACCGGTCACCCAGAAGAACATACCGTTGACCGGTTCCGGATTCGGTCCGCCCGTAAAGACAAGGTCGTTGACCATCTGCAAGGCCCCTTCTCCTTCCTTACCTGCTTTAAGCATGGCAATGGGTGCAATAATCGTTATAAAAATACCGGCGAAAAGTTTACCTACCTCCTGTATGGGGAACCAGGTAAATCCATTGGCCGCCCGGCTCTCCTTGGAGGTGAGTACCCAGCTTAGCCAGGACAGGATTAGCAGGGTTACGTCTCTGATAACACTTTGTACCGTCATATGAACATCATAAACGGTGAATTCGCCCAGATGATAAACACCGGAGAATAATACTGCAGCAGGGACGCCAGCCAGCAGTATGATATTAAAAGCTCCTTCAATCCCCAGCGGCTCTTTACCGTCATCTTCAGGTTGATCCATAGGTTCTTTGTGGAACAGGTAGCGATCCCAGAAGTAATAGATAACCAACAGGATGACCACCACAAATGACATCTCCCAGAACAGATTCTGTGTGGTCCAGAAGAAGTCAACACCCTGCAAGAAGCCAAGGAATAATGGGGGATCACCAAGCGGTGTCAGCGAGCCGCCGACATTGGCAACAAGAAAGATGAAAAACACAACCATGTGCACCTTCTTCTCACGCCATTGGTTAGCGCGAAGCATGGGTCTGATTAGTAGCATTGCCGCACCTGTGGTACCCATCCAGCTTGCCAGAATGGTTCCGATCAGCAAAAATAGGGTATTAACTTCCGGTGTTCCTTTCAGATAGCCTTTGATGCGAATTCCCCCGGAGATTGTGAAAAGCGCAAATAACAGAATGATAAATGGAATATACTCCAGCAAGTACACATGCAACACTTCATAGAGGGTAGTTGCAAATCCGAAGGAAAGTAGCATGGGTATCAGCATGCAGGCACCCCAGAAGGCCGATACTTTTCCGAAATGATGGTGCCAGAAATCGGGAGCTACCAGTGGAAAGATGGCTATGGATAACAAAATGCCGGCGAAAGGAATTACCCACCAGATACTAAGTGCGCCGCCATCAAAGGAGTGAGCGGATTCAGCGGCAAAAGCCGGCTGTGCAATGAATAGAAGTAATATGATTGGTAAAAATATCGCCGAAATTTTTGAAAGAGTTCTTTTCAATGGTCCTTAACCTCCCGTCTAATTAGTAAGCTATTTCAAAGAAATGATGTTTAATGTAAAAGACCAGAAGAACTTTTAAAACTTATTCTGACCTTTTTATCCAAAATATTTTAATACTAGGGCGAAGAGTGAATATAGACTCTCTTCATGTGCGAGCGTTGTGAAGGACTCTTTATTTTCATCGGTAGTTGTAGAAAGTATCAGTTATAAATTGCATCCCTGGTAGAACACGGGAAGCAGTGAAACTACCTGCAATTTAATTGGTTAATATTGATACTTTTGGACGCCCAAAAGTACTAATCCAAGTATTTAGCAAAATAACTTTTGTTCAGTCTCTTGTGCTCTGCTCTGGAAGCCACTAATATCTTTAGCCTGACATAGGGGAAATAATACCAACCTTAAATATATTTAAAGCCACCCCTTATCAAGACCGATTTTAGATAACCGGAGACAGCAAAAATATAGAGATTACTTCCTCATTCCCCTTTACCTTCACTCACTTTTTTGTATCTTTGCCATCTACAAATTTACCCTTGGGTTTACTTTTTGTATTGGCTACCTTTTGGGCGAAAATTTAGAGGATTTACAAATCTGAAATAACCGGTTAATGGATTCAGCGTCTTTATTTACAAGTCTTATTGTTGGTCTGCCCTTGCTGGGCTTTATCATTAACGGTCTCGCCGGACTCAGCTCTCCCGGGTACCGAAACAAAAAAGCACTTATTGGCAGTATTGCAAACCTTGCTGTCTTTATACCTTTTCTGATTGCCTTCTATTTCTTTTTGAACATTTCGCAGGATTCCGAGCCAATCATCACCACGCTTTTTACCTGGATCCATGCGGGTGACTTTACGGCGAACATCGCCTACCAGATGGATCAGCTTTCTGTTCTGATGACCCTCGTAGTTACCGGGGTGGGTTTTCTGATTCACCTGTACTCCATAGGATATATGTGGCATGACGAAGGCTACTGGAAGTTCTTTGCCTATTTGAACTTATTTATCTTTGCCATGCTGAACCTGGTGATGGCCGATAACCTGTTGCTGCTCTTTCTTGGATGGGAGGGAGTAGGGCTCTGCTCATACCTCCTGATCGGCTTCTGGTACAGCGACATGTCGAAAGCCGCAGCCGGCAATAAAGCCTTCTGGTATAATAGGGTAGGTGACTTCGCATTTTTAGTGGCCATGTTTCTGACTTTCCAACACGTGGGTAGCCTCAGTTTTGATACGATTTTAGCAAACCTGGAGGCCATTCCGGGAGAGGCCAAATTTTGGATTGCGTTCCTGATGTTTATCGGGGCAACCGGTAAAAGTGCCCAGATCCCGCTTTTTGTTTGGCTGCCGGATGCTATGGCCGGTCCTACATCGGTTTCGGCACTGATTCACGCGGCTACGATGGTAACCTCAGGTATTTATTTAATTTCACGCATGTCGCCGATGTTTGTCATGTCACCCGAGGTGATGATGATTATCGCGGTTATCGGTGCGTTGACAGCTATTGTAGCAGCCACCATTGCCCTAACACAAAATGATATTAAGCGGGTACTGGCATATTCTACGGTATCTCAGCTGGGCTATATGTTTTTAGCTCTTGGGTCAGGTGCATTCACTGCAGCCATGTTTCATGTAGTAACGCATGCTTTTTTCAAGGCCTGCCTCTTCCTCGGTTCCGGTTCGGTGATTCACGCTATGGAACATGTTGAGCATGGACTTCATGAAGAAGGCTCTAATGTGCATTTCGATCCGCAGGATATGCGGTTTATGGGCGGGTTGAAAGAGTACATGCCGGCTACATATAAAACTTTTTTGATTGCTACTATTGCCATTGCAGGTATCCCGCCCTTGGCAGGATTCTTTTCAAAAGATGAAATTTTAGCCTACACATTTAATGCAGGCTTCGGTGAATTTGCGGGAGCGCTTTATTTAGGCCTGTGGGTAATAGGTATTATCACGGCATTTCTTACGGCATTCTACATGTTCCGACTTACCTTTGGGACATTTAACGGCCCATTCAAGCTGCCATCGAAAGTTAATGGGGCAGAGGGTGCTGAAAAATTCCTGCATGAAAGTCCGAAAACCATGACCATTCCGCTATGGACCCTTGGAGGGTTGTCGGTAGTCGGAGGCTTCCTTGGTGTGCCTAATTTCCTATTGGCTACTTTTACGCACCAGGAAGAGCATATCAATCTGCTGCACAATTGGTTGTACAATGTCACGGCTGATGCCCAGCTCACTCTTTCGCACAGCCTGGAATGGACTCTGATGTTCGTATCGATCATAATAGCTGTAGCCGGAGTTTGGGTGGCCTACAGAATGTATGGCAGCGGAGCCACAGAGGAGTCAGACGAGCGACTCGCTGCACGTTTCGGCACCCTTTACCAGACCTGGAAAGAGAAGTACAGTCTCGACGAGCTTTATGAAGGCGTTGTCGTAAATCCAATCGTCAAATTTTCCGATCGCGGATTGGCTGTTTTTGATATGAAGATAGTGGATGGTTTTGTCAATACTGTCGGAGGCGTTGTCAAGCTCTTTGGCAGTCTCTTTAGATACATACAGACGGGTGTGGCATCCACTTATGCCCTGGCACTGGTCATTGGAGTTATAATCGTATTAAGTTTGCTGATCCTGTAAAACAAATTCTATAATGGAGCTACTGTTAAATCTCTGCATTTATTTACCTCTTCTCGGCATTCTGGGAATTATTGTGACCAGAAATGACAAGGCAACCAAGTGGATCAGTCTTGTTGTGACCAGTGCTACTTTTTTACTATCTCTGCCGCTGATTTTTAATTTTGATATTGCCAACTCATCAGCGATGCAGTTTGCAACAGTCGGTGATCAGATACTGCCGGGACTTGACGTGAAGTACCTGGTCGGGCTGGACGGGTTGAGCCTGCTTCTCTTTATGCTCACCACATTGTTTGGTCCTATCGTGGTCTTGTCATCCTGGGATTCTGTAAAGAAGCATTTGGCAGGATACTATTCCATGCTTTTACTGCTTCAAACGGCATCAATGGGAGTATTTGCTTCTCTGGATCTAATTGTCTTCTACGTATTTTTTGAACTTTCCCTGATACCCATGTACTTCCTGATTGGAATATGGGGAGGAAAGGGGCGTGTACATGCCACCGTCAAATTCTTTATCTACACATTGGTCGGTTCGCTGATCATGCTGGTTGGTTTGATCTATTTGGGATACGACGCAGGCAGCGCCATGCAGGGAGTTAACTTTACTACCGACTGGCGTTTTCTCAGCAGCAGTGCCTACCAGATCGGTTTGGTAGAACAAACGTATCTATTTCTTGCTTTCGCTTTAGCCTTTTGTATCAAGGTACCGCTGTTTCCATTTCATACCTGGCTGCCCTATGCGCATACCGAGGCACCGACAGCCGGCTCTGTGGTGCTTGCCGCAATTATGCTGAAGATGGGTACTTACGGACTATTAAGAATATGCCTGCCACTGTTTCCTAATGCCTTTATGGAATTTGCACCTTACCTGGCAACGCTTGCCGTCATCGGTATTATTTACGGCGCCCTGGTAGCCATGGTTCAAAAAGATGTTAAGAAATTGGTTGCCTATTCTTCGGTTAGTCACCTTGGTTTTGTGGTACTTGGTCTCTTTGCTTTTAATACGATTGCCGTTCAAGGTGCCCTGCTGCAGATGATCAATCACGGACTTTCTACCGGTGCACTCTTTCTTATTGTCGGTATGATCTACGATCGTGCTCATACCCGGATGATCGAGGATTTTGGAGGAATTGCTTCGATTATGCCTGTCTTTGCCGTAATGTTTATGATTTCGACTCTAGCCTCCATCGGTCTGCCGGGACTCAACGGATTTATCGGTGAATTTTTGATATTGAACGGGTCTTTTGTTTCTGAAGTGCTTCCGCAGAATGCATTCACGGTCTTTGCTGCACTAGGTGTTATTCTGGCAGCTGTGTATATGTTGTGGATGTACAAGCGGGTAATGTTCGGGCCGGTCACCAATGAAGAGAACCATAAACTTGTTGACCTGAATGCCCGCGAAATCGGTTTGCTTGTTCCATTGATGATTTTCATGTTCTGGATTGGTATTCGTCCGGTTGATTTCACGCAATACTCTGAAGTTCAAATCAACGAATTGATCGAATCATCTAAAGAAAAGAGCATGGCTATCAGGCAGCAATCGTCAACCGAAGATTTGCCTGAATGGGCCAGTGAGTTTTACGATGTTACATCTGAACTAGCTTCGAAAACCAAAGATTAAGGGTATAGCATTATGGCTAAACCGTTAACGAATGAAGAGATTTCTTCAGCACTTTCCGATCTGGATGGCTGGAGTCACAAAGATGACAAGCTAAACAAAGAGTTTTCTTTTGAAAATTTCCGTGATGCCTTGGCTTTTATTACGCGCATTGCATTTGAAGCCGAAGAGCAGGTACATCATCCTGAAATCTTTAATGTATACAATACTGTTAAAATAGCACTCAGTACCCATGACGCAGGCGGTAAGGTAACAGAGAAAGACCTGAAGCTTGCCAAAAGTATTGAGTCACTGTACAACAAATAAGCTGCATGGATTATTTACACGATCTTTATTCTTTTTTACCCGGTATCATTGTCGCCGTTGCCGGTTTGCTGGTCATCATCATAGATTCTTATAAGGATGACCATGATGGGATATTCGGACTGACCATATTTGCATTGGTTGCCGCACTCGGTGTTTCGATTTTTGATATGCTCGGGCCGACCGGAGAAGCCTTTTCGGGCATGATCACCTATGGCGGAACGGCCGCATTCGGCAGTATGGTAGTGTTATTCGGGTCCCTGTTCTGCATGCTGATTTCCAGGGAGTATCTTCAGGCTATCGATCATAATTTTGGTGAAGTCTATGCCATGGTTCTTTTTGCAACAACCGGTATGCTCGGACTGGCCGCTGCCAATAATCTTATAATGATCTTTCTGGGGCTGGAGACGATGTCAGTCTGTCTCTATGTGCTTGCGGGTCTCATTAAAGAGGAAAAGATTGGAGCGGAAGCGGCATTGAAGTATTTTCTGCTGGGTGCTTTTTCGACCGGATTCCTGCTCTACGGTATGGCGCTGTTATACGGAGCCACCGGGTCACTGAATATTTATGAAATTGCTGCCGGGGCAAGTAGCGATCTGTTGTTTATCGCGGGTGCCGGATTACTGCTGGTTGGATTTTTCTTCAAGATATCTGCAGTACCCTTTCACATGTGGACGCCGGACGTTTACCAGGGTACACCTACCACGCTTACTGCCTACATGGCCACTGCTTCCAAGTCAGCTACTTTTGTGGCGCTGATTTTGATTCTTTCCAGAATGCTGCCCTCAGACATAGGAGAGTGGAGCGAAGTAATAGCTATCATTTCTATTATCACCATGATACTGGGTAATATCATTGCCTTGGTGCAGGATAACATCAAGCGGATGCTGGCATACTCGAGTATTGCCCATGCCGGTTATCTGCTGGTTGGTTTGGCGGCCGGAACCCCGGAAGGGTACAGTGCGGTGCTCTACTATCTGTTTGCCTATACCATCATGAATGTTGGGGCCTTTGGTGTTGTAGCCTATTACGAACGCCAGCAAGGTCTCGACTTTACCGATATAAACAACTATGCGGGACTAGGATTCAAGAGTCCCATGATGGGAGTTATGCTCTCCATATTCCTTTTTTCCCTGGCCGGTATACCTCCAATGATCGGCTTTATCGGGAAGTACCTTGTTTTTGCTGCGGCCATTAATGCCGGAATGATCACACTTGCTGTAATTGGTGTTCTGGCTAGTGCAGCTAGTGTTTACTACTATCTCCGTCCTATGGTTTATCTCTACATGCGGGAGCCACACAAGGACCTGCCTCTGGTTCATGCCGGGTGGTTGTTCAAAGGGAGCCTGCTGGTGCTGACAATTCTTACCATCTATTTTGGCATCGCCCCGGGCGAATTAACTGAGTTGCTTAGCTCTTACTACTCTGGTGACTGGGTAGCTTCCAGATTTATGCCATAGTAGCTGTTTCATAGAGATACACTGAGACTCTGTGGAATAATTTTGTCCAATCTCCAATTGTATTTCCAAATTAAAAACGCTATTTTTGCAAGCCTGTCAACCGCCCTCTAGCCGGCGAGACAGAGACCTGCTGGTCCGAATAGATCGGATCGGCTGTTTTCAACCGAAAACACCCAAAGGAAAAAACATATCACATGAGTAAAAATTATTACGAGCTAACCTATATTATTAATCCTGTGCTGGAAGACGATCAGTACGAGGAAATAATTGGTAAATTTACCGATTTCATCAAAGGTAACGATGGAGAAATCGATGAAGTTAATGAATGGGGAATCCGGAAGTTTGAGTTTGAAATGGACGGTAAGACCAGCGGGTATTATGTAAATGCCTTTTTTGACGCACCCGGCGATCTGATTGAAAAACTGGAGCGTTCCATGCGCATTGATGATAATATCATGCGCTACCTAACGCTGAAATATGACGCCAAAATGTTGCGTCATCGCGAACTCCAGAAGAAAAATGCCGTTCCCGATATCTTTGCCTTCGACGATGATGAAGAGCAGAACGACGAAGACGAAGATTAAAAAAGCCCTAACCGAAAAGATTTTATATTATGATTAAGAATCCATCACATCCGAAGAAAGGACACATCAGAACCCGTGAGTGCAAATTTACCAAAGCGGGTATAGAGTACATCGATTATAAAGATACGGAAGTACTGCAGCGTTTCATGAACGACCAGGGACGTATTCTTCCCCGCCGTGTAACCGGAACCAGTGCCAAATACCAGAGACAACTTTCCCGCGCCATCAAACGCGCCCGTTTTCTCGGTATGATTCCATATGTAGCTGATAACCTTCGATAAAAGACTTTTTTACTATGCCAAATCAAATGAAATTAATCCTTAAAGAAGACGTTAATAAGTTAGGTGAGTCCGGTGACATCGTTGATGTTAAGCCAGGATACGGCCGTAACTATTTGATTCCCCAAGGCAAAGCCATCATGGCTACCGAGGGAGCGTTGAAGCAGTTGGATGCTATTAAAGAAAGTGCTGAACGCAGAGCCGAACTTACTGTTGAAGCTGCCAAAGAGATGGCAGAACGTCTTGAAACGACATCCGTAACTATTTCTGTTTCGGTTGGTGAGGATGAGCGAATCCACGGAACCGTAACGAACCAGGATGTTGCTGATGCTCTTCAGGAACGTGACATTGAGATAGATCGTCGTAAGATCGAACTCGATCAGGATATCAAAACGCTGGGCGAGTATACGGCTACCGTAAATCTTATTGGAGAAATTAAGCAGCAGATTAAGGTTTGGGTAGTTAAAGAGTAATAAACGCCTGATGCGTGAAGCAATTAATACCTAAACTTTTGTTGATGAAAATTACTTCCAAAATAGCAATGGGGATCATCGTGCTGATGTTATCCCCATTTTTTGTTCAGGCCCAGCTACTTGACCCGGTTTCATTCGAAGTATCTCAGGCTCCGGAAACTGTAAAAGCCGGTGAAGCTTTTGAGATTACCGTAGAAGCTACCATTGAAGGTGAGTGGCATCTCTATTCTATTGCCAACGATCCCGACGCAGGACCCTATCCAACACAGTTTTCATCCAAGAACCCCCAGCTTCAACTAGCCGGGGATGTCAGCGAGTCAGAGGCGGTCATAGAGTACGATCCCAACTTTGAAACCGACCTTGGATGGCATACTTCAAATGCAACATTTACGATTCCGTTAGCTTTTCAGACGGATGCTTCGGGCAGCTCTATGATTGACGTAGAGGTTCTGTACCAGGTGTGCGATGATAAATCGTGTCTGCCGCCCAAAAGGAAATCCATAACCAAGGGAATCACCATATCGGGTGTGGCTGACCAGCCTTATGAAGGATTGACCGAAAGTGATTCTGGTAGTCCTGCCGCTTCTTCCGCAGACGGATCATCCGGAGGAACCGGTGGGGCGCAGGTTGATGAGTCAACCACCGGTTCGGCAACTGCCGGAGGCTTTGGTGGAGACGGTATTTTCTCATTCCTCTGGCTGGCACTTACAGCCGGATTCGCTGCGCTTTTGACACCCTGTGTCTTTCCCATGATCCCGCTCACGGTTTCCTTCTTTTCAAAACAGAAAGAGGGGCAACGGGGTAAGGCTGTAGGACAGGCTTTTGGATTTGGAATTGCTATTGTACTAACCTTCACCATACTCGGGGCACTGCTTGCATTATTAATTGGGGCATCCGGGGCCAACCAATTTGCTGCCAATCCGTGGGTTAATCTGATGATTGCACTGGTGCTGGTTGTATTTGCAGTCAGTCTGTTGGGAGCTTTCGAGCTTCGTCTTCCATATCAGGTTACAAACTGGTTGAACCGCAAGAGTAACGAAAGCTCAGGTTTGACGGGCGTATTGTTCATGGCCCTGACCATTAGCGCGGTATCCTTTTCCTGTACCGCTCCTTTTGTTGGAGGCGTGCTGGCTGCGACAGCCGGAGGCGAGTGGTTCTATCCTATCATAGGAATGATGGGCTTCTCGGCCGCTTTTGCCAGTCCTTTTGTACTTTTTGCTCTCTTCCCACGCTGGCTGGAGTCCCTGCCAAAGAGTGGTTCTTGGATGAATATTGTGAAGGTACTGCTCGGTTTCATTGAGTTGGCTGCCGCATTCAAGTTTCTTTCCAACGCCGACCTGGTTTGGGGCTGGGGACTCGTCTCACGTCCGCTGACTATTGCAGCCTGGATTGCAATCTTCTTGATGGCCGGTCTTTATATATTAGGTGTTTACTCCGTAAAGCACGAAACCAAGCCAAATCAGATCGGTACGGGCCGATTAATGCTGGCAATTCCGTTTTTCCTCTTTAGCTTTTATTTGATACCGGGACTGCTAGGTGCTTCGCTGGGAATTTGGGATGCGTGGCTTCCGCCTAAACAGGCTACCGATGTAAGTGTAGTCTATTCTATTTCCCAAAGGGGTGGTGGCTCCGATTCCGGAGAAGAGTGGGAAAACTGGTCAGAAAACTACGATGAATCCGTTGAAGTTGCCAAGACCTCAGGCAAGCCTGTGTTTATAGACTTTACCGGTTATACCTGTACAAACTGTCGCGCGATGGAGTCCAATGTATTTCCCTTGGAGCCTATACAAAATAATTTTGAACAAATGGAAAAGGTTCGTCTTTATACTGATGATGGAACGGACGGACCCGAGAACCAAAAATTTCAATTCCAGCTGACCGGTACGGTTGCATTACCTACCTACGTTATTGTAAATCCGCATACCGGAAATGTAATCAGTCAGCTGGTGGGATATTCCGACAAGGATGAATTCCAGAGTTTTCTGGAAAATGGGTTAAACAGATACCGCAATTTAGAGAAATCTGACACTAAGGTGGGATTGAATTAGGTAAATTCCTTAAGTGTTATTTTATTTAAGTGTTAAAGCTTTTAAACAGCCTGTTATTTACCAAATAACTGCTTTTGTTATTTTGACATTTAAGTCAAAATGATCTATAATTTTGCAACTTTGTGAGCCCAAAAAAATTAAATCAAATAATAAAATAGGAGTAATCGTATGACATCGTCAATAGCTCTCTTCCTTCTACAAGCTGGAGCTGATCAAGGCTTTTTTAATGTAATCGTTGAAAAGTTTAATGAAGGTGGCGGCTGGATGTGGCCGGTACTAATCGCTCTCATTCTAGGCTTGGCCATATTTCTCGAACGAATTATCACACTTAACCTTGCTGACATCGATACTCGTAAGTTCGTAGTCAATGTTCAGGAAGCTCTTCAGGAAGGCGGCGTGCCTGCTGCACAGGAATTGTGCTCTGAAACCCGCGGCCCGGTTGCTTCTGTATTCCAAGCCGGACTGATGCGTATGGATGAAGGTATTGAAGCTGCTGAGAAAGCAATTTCAGCCTACGGTTCTATTGAAATGAGTTTCCTTGAAAGAGGACTTGTTTGGCTATCTCTCTTTATTGCCATTGCACCGCTGCTCGGCTTCCTCGGAACAGTTGTAGGTATGATCGAGGCCTTCGATGCTATTCAAGCTGCAGGTGATATTTCGCCTACCCTGGTTGCCGGAGGTATTAAAGTAGCACTTTTAACAACTGCTTCAGGTCTTCTTGCAGGTATTATTCTACAGGTAGGCTATAACTACTGCGTTTCCAAGATCGACAGACTCATTGCCGAAATGGAAGAATCTTCCATCACGCTGATTGACTCTATCGTTGAAATGAAGCAAGGCGGAAGTCCTTCAGCTTCAAATCCCGCTGGTGAATAATCTTAACATTCCAATCAACATAAAGGTGACAACATGTATAGTGTAATTGGACTTGGAATTGCAGCGGGACTGATAGGACTTGGAGTTATTGCAATTATCGTTGCAGGCGCCAGAAGTATCAAGAATGGTAAGCAGGATTTTAAGAAGATCATCACTTTCCTGGTACCATTCGCAGTCTATGGCGTTGCATACGGTATAACCGGCAGCTTCAATGAAGCAGGTATTGCAACCATGATATTTATGATGGCAGCAATGTTACTGTTTATCGTACTGTCCGGCTTTAGAAGTACTTTTAACCTCTAGGATTACTGTTATGCTGAAGAAAAGAAAAAGAGAAGATCCCGAAGTCGGCGGTTCTTCCATGGCAGATATTGCTTTTCTGCTACTCATATTTTTTCTCCTGGTAACCACTATTGATGTGGACACGGGAATTGGTATGGTATTACCGCCGAAGCCGGAAGAAAATGTTGAACCGCCTCCCATTAAGGAGCGCAACATGCTTAAGATTCTGGTGAACGCCGAAGGCTTGATTCTTATGGATGACACGCCCACGGCGATTACGGAAGTAAAGCAGAAAGTTAAAGATTTCGTTACCAATAACGGTCAGGATCCAAACTTATCTGTCTCTCCTGATAAAGCTATCGTTTCTCTTAAAACTGACAGGGCAACGCCCTACCGGGTATACATAGATATGCTTGATGAGGTTATGGGTGCCTACGATGAGATACGAAACACGGCGGCACAGGAACGCTTTGGTAGAAGTCTGGACCAACTCGGTGAAGACAGCGAAGAGTTCCAGCAGATAAAGGATCTCTATCCAAAGAAAATTTCAATCGCAGAGCCTGACGAAGGATAACGAATTATGGGACATTTTAAGAAGAAATCTTCGAATACCAGTCAGGAAGTGCCGACAACGGCGATGCCTGATATCGTATTCATGCTGCTCATCTTTTTTATGGTTACCACCGTACTGAGAGAGGTTGAGTTGCAGGTACGAGTTAATTTTACCCAAGCTGAGAACATCGAAAAAATCGAACAGAAGCGTCTGGTCAGCTACGTTTACGTAGGGCCGGAACGTCTCTCAGGCAACCGGCTTGGACCTACCAAAATCCAGGTCGATGATGCACTCATCGAAGATGTAGCTGCTATTCGAAAACTCATGTACGACAAACTCCAGGAACAACCTAAACTGATTGTTTCCCTGCGTATTGATGAAGAGACTGAAGCCGGTATCGTAAACGATATCCAGCAGGAACTTCGCGAAGCAGGAACACTCAGAATAAACTACTCTACAAAACCGGAAGGTAATCCCGGAGGATAATCCAAAATTTTTGGGTACAAGGTTTTAAAAGGCATGTGCACTATGTGTACTTGCCTTTTATTTTTTAAGTGACATATCTATATGGATCAAAACAATTTCAGAACTATACAATCACTGGGCAGAAAAGAGCTCATCAATGAGCTGATGGAAAATTCCACAGTTCAGAAAGACACCGTAATTAATGGGGTGGGAGATGATGCCGCAGTACTAGCTTGCCGCGAAGGTGCATACAGTTTGCTCAGCTCGGAGACATTTATGGAAGGTGTAGACTTCGATCTCACCTATACGCCTCTAAATCATCTCGGTTATAAGGTAGCTTCCTCGGCAATCAGTGATATCTACGCCATGAAAGGAAAACCCGATTCCTTGCTGGTGAATATGGCACTTCCTAACAAGCTCTCTGTTGATATGGTTAAAGAGATCTATAAGGGCATCTATTCTTGCGGGGCAGAACATGATTTCCAGGTTGTTGGGGGTGACTTGACAGCATCGCATCAGATATTGTCCATGAGCATTACCTGCCAGGGAACGGTTGGGGAAGAAGAAATTGTATATCGCAGAGGTGCACAGGAAGGAGATGCCGTCTGCGTAACGGGTGATCTTGGAGGTGCTATTGCCGGACTCAGAATTCTTTTGAGAGAGAAAGAATACTGGCAGGATAGTCAGCAACAGCAATTTCAACCCGACCTGGAAGATTACGAGTATGTAGTGCAGCGACAACTGGTTCCCTTTGCCCAGAAAAAATTTATTGATACTCTCGAAGAACTTAAGATGTTGCCTTCGTCGATGATTGATCTGACCCAGGGCCTTGTAAGTGAATTGTCAAATATCACCGATGCATCCGATACCGGTGCCATGATATACCAGGCGGCACTTCCTATCGCGCTGGAAACCAGGCAGGTGGCGGATGAAATGAAGGAAGACGTTGATAAATATGCCTTATATGGCGGTGAAGATCTGGAAATGCTATTTACCTTAAAAAAAGAACAGGTAGAGCAATTAGCCGATACTTTTTCTAACTTTACGGTTATTGGCAAAATTACCTCAGAGTATGATGCTCCGGTGATGCAAACCGGAGAAGGTGAGCTGGTCAGCTTTACTGAAGATAATTAAATCATTCAATATACCGACAGTTTCTGCGTTATAATATTGCACAACATTAAGGAGAACCTTTCGTAAGCCACCCTGTACTACTAACAGATATAGATTGAGGCACGCAGGGTAATGTAATTTACCTTATATTTAGTTCTAGAATTAATCTACTCAGACTTTAAATGTCAGAAAACAAGAAATCACAGAATAAAAAAGATTCGGATTCTAAGAATCCCATAAAGGGCAAGAATAACAGCCCTAAGTTCCCTATTTGGATCTATGCCGTACTATTGCTGGCTCTATTTGGCATTCAGATCTTCTTTATGAGCCAGGGAAGCGGCAATCGCATTAAATACAGCCAGTTCCTGGAATATGTTGAACAGGGGTATGTCAAGGAAATCACGATAAAAAACAACAGTACTATTACCGGTGAGTACAGTGAGAAAGCCGTGCAGGAAGGTATTGTGAATCGAAACCAGGATCAGGACCAGTGGCAGCTGACCGACTCTGAGCCCACCAATCGCTTCAATACTACTATGATTGAGGGTGATGAAATTCGTCCGCTTCTGGACGCGAATGAGGTAGTTTATGATGCCCAAATTGAGGAGAACTGGTTCGACAGTATTTTCTTCTGGCTGATACCAATAGGTCTCGCCATTGCCTTCTGGATTTTCATCTTCCGACGCATGAATCCCGGACAGCAGGTACTGAATATCGGTAAGAATAAAGCCTCGCTGTATGATAAGCAGAAAGAGAACAAGGTTTCTTTCCGAGACGTTGCCGGGTTGGAAGAGGCTAAAGCTGAAGTGGAAGAGGTTGTAGAATTTCTTAAGAGTCCGAAAAAGTTCACCAAATTGGGCGGTACGCTACCTAAAGGCGTATTGCTGGTAGGCCCTCCGGGAACCGGTAAAACCCTGCTTGCAAAGGCTACTGCCGGGGAGGCTGATGTGCCGTTCTTTAGTCTGAGCGGATCCGATTTTGTAGAGATGTTTGTAGGTGTGGGTGCCGCACGGGTACGTGATCTGTTTAAACAGGCTAAAGAGAAAGCACCGTGTATCATATTTATTGATGAAATTGATGCCATCGGTCGAAGCCGTGGCAAGGGTATGATGATGGGTTCTAATGATGAGCGTGAAAATACCCTGAACCAGCTACTCAGTGAAATGGATGGGTTTAATACCGACAAGGGTGTCATCATTATGGCGGCTACCAACCGTCCGGATGTGTTGGATTCGGCTTTGCTTCGTCCCGGTCGTTTTGATCGACAAATTCTGATCGACAAACCTGATCTTAATGGAAGGGTACGCGTGCTGGAAGTTCACAGCCGTAAATTGAAACTTTCCAAAGATATTGACCTGAAGCTACTAGCTTCTCAAACACCCGGTTTTGCGGGAGCGGAACTGGCAAACCTTTGTAATGAGGCTGCCCTGATGGCTGCCAGACGCGGCAAAGAGGCAGTAGAGATGGTGGACTTCCAGGACTCCATCGAAAGGGTTATAGCGGGGCTTGAGAAAAAGAATAAGCTGATCAGTCCTAAAGAGCGTGAGATCGTAGCGTACCACGAAGCGGGACATGCTATTGTTGGTTGGTATCTCGAGCATACCGATCCGGTACTAAAAGTAAGTATTGTCCCTCGCGGGCTTGCTGCCCTGGGTTATACCTTGCAGACCCCGCTGGAAGATCGTTTCCTGATGACCACAGAAGAGCTTGATGATAAGATCTGTGCGCTGTTGGGCGGACGGATTTCAGAAGAAATTATATTCGGACGTATCTCCACAGGTGCCCAGAATGATCTGGAGCGTATCACTAATATGGCCTTCGCCATGGTTGCCGAGTACGGAATGAGTGAAGAGATAGGTTATCTGTCTCTGAAAGACTCCCAAAATCCTGAAAACAGCTATGGCTTTAACAAAAAATATTCACAGCGTACCTCAGAACGTATTGATGACGCCGTTGCAAAAATTGTTCAGAGAAACTACGAACGTACCAAGAAGCTGCTGAGGGATCATAAGGATGAGCTGGAGAAGATGGCCAAGACCCTTCTGGAAAAAGAGGTACTTGACCATAATGACCTTCGCGATCTGCTTGGAGATCATCCGGAAGGAAAATATCCGGAAGGCATTTTCAAAGATGACTACGAGACGGCCAAAGTAAACGGTAAACCATCCAAAGCAGAAACCGTCAAAGAGAATCTGGAAGAAGAGAATCTGGAAGAAGAGAATGAAGCGGTGGAGTCTAAGTCAGGTTCGGAAACGGATGGGCAAGAAGAAGGCAAGACTGAAAAACCGGATATTTCGAAAGAGTAATTAGGAAGCTTTCCTAAACTGATAATCGTAGAGATTCTAGATTAAGCGGCTATTTTTTAAAAAGTAGCCGCTTTTTTATTGGGTTATATTTTGATGTTCAGATCGACTTAAGAAAGGCTTTTCTTATATAAAACTGATTAACTGTACAATAGAGTGGCGATATTTGAAATTTGATAAAATTTACCCGACTAGATTTTATCCTACAAAGTAATGCCGAAAAGTTTGGCTCGTTAATTCATAGCCTGCTTTTCGAGTTGCTTCAAGTTTTGTGACTGTGCCAATTCAAAATTACTTGCCTCAATAGTATTGAGCCGGTCATATTTCATGGATCTTATGGCGACAAAATCATCCATATCGATTTGATCGGATTTCAAACAGTTCGTTACCTCTTCCCAAACCTCCCTAATTTGATAGGTTGTATCACACTGCTTGATCTTGGCAATCAATTGCTTTCTCATATTTCTAACCCGTTAAATATGTTCGTATGTAGAACTGCGATTAATCAATACAAGAATTATTCAGGCTATTTTCAAGGGATATGAGAAATTTTACAATTCTGATTGAAAACCAAAAAGTAATTTGCTTTTGCTGAGTTTTGAAAGAATAAACGTTGAGACCTGGGTAAGCCAATAAAATCGAAGATTATCTTAATAATATACCCAATGATTTAAGTTCTCGATGTTCATCTATGCTATCAGTGTCTCAATAGAAGAGCATCTAAACATTTGATAAATATACTGACCAGCTATTGAGTACCCTCAGGTTTCTTAATAAGCCGATATCATGCACTTCTTAACACTGGCTTAATTCTAGAGTAACAGAAGCGTAACCCTGTGTTAATTGTATGGCTAAATGAGTGTGCTATCCTTGCATCTCATGTTAAGGATTAAACTCTAATCAATCAGCACACTCATCGTGAAAGCACAAACTATAATACAACATTTTAAAATTTTAGGTCTCGCCTCAGCAACGATCCTGTTATTGGCAGGAACGAGCTTTGCTCAGGGCAGTAATTCACAATACGGCAAAATTGTCGGAAAGGTAGTGGATGCAGAAACCGGTGAAACGGTAATAGGAGCGAACGTAGTGATCAGCGGAACCAGCCAGGGTGATGCAACCGATATCGATGGAAAATATACCATTGACAAGGTGCAACCGGGTATCTATTCACTTACTGCTTCGTATATATCTTACACTAAGAAAACACTTACGGGTATTGAAGTTGATGCCGGTAAGGTTGTCACTGTGAATATTAAACTGAGCCCCGAAACACTAGGCCTGGAAGAGGTCATCGTCTCAGCACAAGCGGCAACGAATAATGAGGCCGGACTCCTTTCCATCCAGCGTAAGTCACTGGCCGTGCAAGACGGACTCTCTTCTGAATTTCTTGGCAAAACGGGAGACAGCAATGTAGCCGCTGCCATGAAGAGAGTGACCGGAGTTTCTATCATAGGTGACAACAACGTCTATGTAAGGGGACTCGGTAATCGCTACAGTAACATTCAACTCAACGGATCCCAGGTTCCATCTACCAGTCCTAACAAAAAAGAAGCACCAATTGATCTGGTAGGAAGCGGACTTGTAGATAATGTAGTCGTACAAAAGACCTATTCACCGGATCAGTCAGGTGAATTCTCCGGAGGGTCAGTCCAGATTACAACCCGTGAGTTTCCCGATGAGAAAAACTTCACACTCAACTACTCCACCAGCTACAACTCAGTATCGACCTTCGACAACATGTTGAGTTACAGCGGAAGCAGTACCGATTTTATCGGTTTTGATAATGGCAAACGGTCGCTGCCTTCCATTATCTCTTCACAACGGCTTACCTCCGGTGAAGTAGAAGGGCAGGCGGCCAGTCAGTTCCACAGTGACTGGAATATTACTGATTCCAACAAATCACTTCCCTCACAGAAGATTAGCATCAATTATGCCGATCAGTTTAATGAAGACCGATTACCCATCGGGCTCGTATCTAATTTCAGCTATAAGTATGAACAGAGAACAGAGCCTAACAAGACGATGCGTGAAATACAGAGCGCTTCAGACGTGGGTTCAGCCTTGTTGCGTTCTGACTATAGAAGTAATGTGGGTATTGAAAGAGCCAAGCTAAGCGGGATGCTCAACTTATTTACTAAGCCGAACAGCACTACAAAGATTGGGTTGAAAAATCTCTACTCCAACTCTGTGAACAACAGTGCTCATATCATTACCGGTGATTTTGTGAATGCACCCGCTGCGACCCGACAAACCATTCTTGACTTCGATAGGAGATCCATTTTTTCATCTACTCTTGAATTGGATAAAGCCTTTTTGAAATTTATGGATTCAAGACTGAAAGCGAATATCAGCTTTAGTCAGGCTATCCAGGACAGGCCGGATCGCAGAACTACCCAGTACAATCAGAGTACCGGTACAAATGCTTTCAACATCTTCTTTGATGACGGGGGTAATACCCATTACTTCGCGAAACAGAATGAAAAGAACTACTCTGCTGAAGTTAAGTATGAGTTCAATCCGCTAAAAATATTGAAGTTGAAGATGGGCGGAGCCGGGACCATCAGAGACCGAGATTTTGACGCCCGCAGGTTCCGGTACACAAATTTTAGCGGCGGATACCCAAGTGAGATACGTTCGCAGGAACCATCCGTGACCTTGAACTCTCAGCTGGTAGTTGATGGTATCATAGACTTGTCGGAGACCTCTACGCCACAGGACTCCTATAACGGAAGCCAGAACCTGTTGGCCGGTTACCTTAGTACAATCTGGTATCCGATGAACAATGTGACATGGGAAATAGGGGCGCGTATTGAGAATTCCGATCAGGAAGTGGAGACCCTGAATGACGGTAATGCAGAACTGATTGCCAATGTAGAGAATACCGATATACTACCGGCAACGAACTTGACCTACAGCCTTTCTGACAAAACAAACATACGTGGGGCTTTCTCATACACCCTGGCTCGTCCGGAGTTTCGTGAGATTTCTGCCTTCAGTTTCCAGGATTTCATCGGCGGACAGATCGTGTACGGTAATCCGGATCTCAATCGTACCCAGATTCAGAACTATGATTTGAGACTGGAGACCTATCCAAGTGCCGGCGAGTTGTTTGCCATCAGTGCCTTTTATAAGCACTTTGAAGATCCTATCGAATTGTTCTATCGCTTCACTGAACGGTCGGAAGTAGAGTACCGAAACGGTGATGAAGCCATCCTTTATGGAGTAGAGCTGGAAGGTCGTAAAAATATTACCGATCGCCTGCAGGTTGTGGCTAACGGGTCATTCATTTTCTCTGAGACAAAGGTGACCAATCCTGAAAATATCAACCGGGTGGCCAATGCGGAGAGACCAATGTACGGGCAGTCACCATATACTGTAAATGTGTCGACTTTCTACCGGTTCCCGAATAACAGTCTCGACCTATCCCTGATATATAACACATTCGGCAAGCGAGTGGTAACGGTAGGAAAGGTTAATCATCCCGATGATGAATATGAGCAGCCTTTCCACAACCTGGGCTTCAATGCTTCTTACCGGTATGGATCAGCCAAATTCAGTCTGGGTATTGAAAACCTATTGTTAGACGAGAGGGAATACAAGCAGGGTGACGTAACTACATTTCAATATGACCAGGGTATGACTGTAGAGATGGGTATTTCACTCACATTCTAGGAATGGTAATCAATTACTCATACACGCTTAACTATTTGTTAAAACGCACCTGTTATCATCGACCTTGAACTTTAAAATACAACTGAAGAAATAATCCAAACCAAAACTTTCTGACAAACAATGAAAACAACAATTACCAAATTTGCCGGTATTATTATTCTTGCTCTACTTGTAGTCGCAGGATGCAGTGACGACAATAATCCTGTAGATCCTATAGAGCCCAATCCGGGACCGGAGATCCCCGAAGTCTATGAAAGCCTGCCCGGTACCATCATAGCTGAAGACCAAACCTGGGGAGATACCACGTTGGCCGGTCCGCACTTTATATTACCCGGTGTTACCCTGACCATAGAGGAAGGTGCTGAAGTTGAGTTCGAATTCCACAACGGCTCAGCCGAAAATGTGGGAACCCTGGTATTTTTACCTGCAGATAATGAGAATTTCTCTGAAGCCAGACCATCGGCTAAAATCAACGCGGTAGGTACGGTAGATAATCCCATCGTATTCACTTCTGCTAAAGATGATGCTCAGAAAGCACGCAATGACTGGGGAGGTATCATACTGATTGGAGATGCTCCAAATAATATTCCCGGAGGAACAGGGGAGGTTGAAGGACTTCCTTCTGCAGTGACTTACGGAGGCGAGAATGACAGTGATGATAGCGGTACTATACGGTATGTACGAATTGAGTATACCGGATTCAGCATTGCAGAGGGTTCTGAAATACAGGGCTTATCATTATACTCGGTAGGAAGCGGGACTACTATTGAATACCTGAATATCTTTGAGTGTAGTGATGATGGCGTCGAGCTTTTCGGTGGTAATGTAGATCTGAAATATGTAGTAGTATCCGGAGCCGATGACGACAGTTTTGACTATGACCAGGGATGGCAGGGTCGCGGACAATTCTGGTTGGCCGTTCAGCGGGATAATGCTGATAACGGTTTTGAAAACGACGGCTGTGACGATCTAACCGATTGCAGCGGCGGAAACGGACCTACCGAACCGACCATATTCAATGTTACGGTATACGGACCAGGTGACGGAGGAAGTCCTGAAAAGAACAACTTTGGTCAACGACTGAGAGAGGATTTGAGAGGATCCTACAACAATATCATTATCTCTAACTTTGACGGAGCGCCTTTTGTACTGGAAGGCGGTGATGCCGGTGAAGAAGGCGATCCTACCTATAACAACTATCCGGATCAACTTGAACTGAACAGTTATATAGTGTGGAATAACGGTGCCTTTCAGGATAAGTCAACTGCAGGGGGTGATGCAACTGAACCGGATGCCACTCGCTATGCGAACTCCTATACACAGGCAGATCCGCTATTTAATGATGCTGCAGGCAATGACTTCACCCTTCAGACAGGTTCACCTGCGCGTTCCGGTGCCACTGCACAGCCCAATGATGACTTCTTTGAGCAGGCCGATTATGTAGGAGCATTCCTGGATACAGATTGGACTGACGGATGGGCGCGCATCATGAAATAAATTCAATTGATGACTGCAAAAGTACCTTACATGAAACGTCTCACATATCAACTGTGTGAGGTGTGCTGATCACGAGGAGGACTCCGGGGAACCGGAGTCCTCTTTTTATATAGCACTATTTTATGATAATATGTGCATAATAGCTTAGTTTAGTATTCGTTTTAGGTGTTGTAGTGGGAACCTTGCACGGGTGAGCTGCGTTATCATCTGTCGCTATAACAGAAAGAATACGGACGAATATTTTGATTCTAGTAAACAGAAAAGCACATTTCAACGCCGCTCACAGGTTGCATAATCCGGATAAATCGGATGAATGGAACGAGAAAAGGTATGGAAAGTGCAACCATGAAAACTGGCACGGCCATAACTATAACATGGTGGTAACGGTTGCGGGTGAGCCGGATGAGGATACCGGTTATGTCATTGATCTGTCTGAATTAAAAGCGATTATTAACGACAGGATCATTGAGAAATGCGATCACAAAAATTTGAATTTGGATGTGGATTTTCTGGAGGGGATCATTCCATCAACCGAAAATCTGGTTAAGGCTTTTTTTAAAGAATTAGAAGAGCCGATAAAGGATGCAAGCTCTGAGAACGGGTTTCTCTATTCGGTGACCCTCGAAGAGACCGAACGAAATTCGGCAGAATATTGTCCATATCTTTTGGAAAGAAAACTTCCTGTCTAAAACAGGTAACCAAGAATTACAACGAAAATGATTTCCACAACATTGAAGCGCTATTACGATCCTACTTTTACGGTCTCTCAGGATTACAAGGCAAGCATGCCAGACCTGCAGAACGGACCTGCATCGCTGATTGAAGGTGCCAACGTACCCATTCAGCAAGTAGGTATCTCCAATTTTAAATTGCCTCTAAAATACCCTCGACCTGACGGCGAGATCATTACACTGGAGACTTCAGTTGACGGTTATGTAGGCCTGGATATGGATAAGAAGGGTATCAACATGAGCCGTATCATGCGTACGTTCTACAAGTACAAGGATGAGGTATTTCACCCAGACAAGCTGGAAGAAATTTTGCAGGCTTACAAGGATGATCTGCACTCAAACTCCGGCTATCTGAGGCTCAGTTTTAATTATCCTATCCTCAAGGAAAGTCTCCGCTCAGATCTGGAAGGATACCAGTACTACAATGTTTCCTATGAAGCCACGTTGGATGATGAAGGAAACTTTAAAAAGTTTGTACATATGGACTTTGAATACAGCAGTGCGTGCCCCTGCTCGTATGAGCTATCAGAACATGCCAAAGAGAGCCGCGGTATTGATGCCATCCCACATAGCCAGCGCAGTGTTGCCAACCTGACGGTTGAGCTGGAAGACGAGCTCTTTGTAGAAGATATGGTTCAGCTCTGCCGTGATGCCCTGATGACTGAAACACAGGTTATGGTGAAGCGTGAGGATGAACAGGCTTTTGCCGAGATGAATGCTGCTTTTCAAAAGTTTGTGGAAGATGCCGCTCGCCTATTGTACGATGAGCTGGATGACGATGATCGCATTCAGGACTTTGTGATTCGCTGCGTTCACATGGAAAGTCTCCACAGCCATGACGCGGTCAGTAGAATTTGTAAAGGAGTACCGAACGGACTTCGTTAAATCACAAGCGGCAAGCTATAAAATTCAAACAAATCCGAAATTCTGCCATGGGTATGCTTGCGGCAGAATTACCGAAATTCGAAACAACATGTTTCGATCATTCGATATTCGGATTTCGGATTTTTAGTTTGTTTGTAATTTGAGTTTTGCCTCTTGTTGCTTACAACGCTAAAGCGTTGTTCACTACTCTTTCCTGCTCAGCTTTGTGGATCTTCATCTGTCCGGCGGCCGGTGAAGCGGAAGCCTGACGACCGATGTAATTGAGTTTCTGATTGCCTTTCAACTCATTACTAATACGGTGCGATACGAATGTCCACGCGCCCATATTCTTGGGCTCTTCCTGGCACCAGACGATGTCATCGACGTGACTGTATTTATCCAGTATCTCACTGATATCCTTATCAGGGAATGGGTAATACTGTTCCAGGCGAACCAGCGCCACATCATCCTGCTCATTATCTTCTCGCTGCTTGTACAGGTCGTAGTATATTTTTCCTGAGCATAAGATCACGCGTTTGATGTTATCCTTGTTTTCAATCTCCTGGTCATCTATGGTGAACTGATACCTGCCTTTGCTGAGATCATCTGTTGTGGAAGTGGCAAGAGGGTGTCGCAACAGGCTTTTCGGCGACATAATGATCAGTGGCTTCTTCTTTTCCTGTTTGGCCTGCTTGCGCAGTATATGGAAGTACTGAGCCGGTGTTGTCAAATTTACCACTTGCATATTGTCCTCGGCACAAAGTTGTAGGAAGCGCTCAAGGCGGGCTGATGAGTGTTCGGGTCCCTGGCCTTCGTAACCATGCGGAAGCGTCATCACAAGAGAAGATTTTTGTCCCCACTTGGCTTCAGAAGCCGAGATAAACTGGTCGATGGGTATCTGAGCTCCGTTCACAAAATCACCGAACTGGGCTTCCCAGATCACCAGGGCATCGAGCTTTGCGGCACTGTAGCCGAATTCGAATGCCAGGCAGGCAAACTCACTCAAGAAACTGTTGTAAGGCATGAACGGTGCCTGATCTTCTTCCAGATTATTCAGCGGGATAAATTTCTGATCGGTCTGTGTACCATGCAGTATGGCATGACGATGAGAGAAGGTTCCGCGTTCGGCGTCCTGACCGGTAAGACGAACGGTAACCCCGTTTTTCACCAGAGATCCTATGGAAAGTGCCTCGGCAAAACCCCAGTCAATTTTCTTCTCATTGTTTTCAACTATCTCCGCTCGTTTAGCCAGCTGCTTGAGCAACTTTGGATTGGCATCGAAATCCTTTGGAACCGTATTCAGCTTGATGGCAATATCCTTTAGCTCTTCCCGCGGATACGTGGTATCCGGGAACTTGTCCCACTCTTCCTGGGTGGTTTCGTGACGGTTCATCATATCATCGGTCACTTCAAGAGGTGAGGAGCTCTTGGCATCTTCAAATGCCTGCTGCAGGATGTCATCAAACTCCTGGAAGAGTTCTTCAGCCTCTTCCTCGGTCAGCTCACCTTTTCTAAGCAGCTCTTTTGTATAGATATCTCGAACCGTGGGATGGTTATCAATCTCTTTATACATGCCCGGCTGGGTAAATGCGGGTTCATCACCTTCATTGTGCCCGTGCTTGCGGAAGCAAACCAGGTCAATAACCACATCCTTCCCAAATTTCTGCCGGTATTCAAAGGCCATCTTGATGGCGTGAACTGCTTCTTCCGGGTTGTCCCCGTTAACATGAAAGATTGGAGCCAGAATCATCTTAGCCAGGTCAGAGGCATACTCGGTAGACCGACCATCTTTGGGCAGCGTAGTAAATCCGATCTGGTTATTTACAATAATATGAACCGTTCCGCCGGTTTTGTAGGCATCCAGCTGGGACATGTTCAAGGTTTCAGCAACAACACCCTGGCCTGCAAACGCAGCATCACCGTGAATCAGTACAGGTAGTATTCTCTTTTCAGGATCTTCCTTTTCTAGGTGATCCTGTGTAGCCCGGCTGGCTCCTTCAACAACCGGATTTACGGCTTCGAGGTGGCTTGGGTTAGGCATTAACTCAATCTCCACTTTTTTGCCGTCTTTGGTTTCATGCTGTCCCTTGGTACCCAGGTGATATTTTACGTCCCCGGAACCCTGAATGCTGTCGGGATCCAGATTCCCTTCAAAATCGGCAAATACTTTCTTATAGGGCTTGTTCATAATGTTCACCAGAATATTCAACCTTCCCCGGTGAGCCATGCCCATGAAAATCTTCTCAACCTCGGCTTCTCCAACCTGTTCCAGCATGAAATGAATCATGGGAATCATGGTATCGGCACCTTCCAGAGAGAAGCGCTTGTGACCGATATACTTCTTGTGCAGAAACTGCTCGAAAGCCATCGCCTGGTTCAGTTTGTGCAGGATATCCACCTTGTCATCTTTGGTAAGATCAGGCGTGTTGGCAGTGGACTCCATCCGTTCTCTCAGCCACTTACGCTCATCAAGATCAAGCAGGTGCATGAATTCGGCACCGATTTTACCGCAATAGGTATCCCGGAGCAGCTTGATGATTTTTCGTAGCGGCGCGGTTTCGTAGCCTCCGAGTCCGGCGCAATAAAACTCGCGATCCAGATCCCACAGGGTGAGCCCGTAGTATTCAAAATCGAGTTCCGGACTATGTCCCGGCTCATCACTCAGCGGATCGAGGTCCGCCAGTACATGTCCGCGTGTGCGGTACATGTTAATAAGCCTCATCACAGCGATGGCCCGCTTGTTCTGCTCGAGGGTGGCTCCCTGTCCGTCAAGTTGTCCTACATATTTGTCTTCACCGTAGGGCAGCGGCTCGTAAGGAATTTCGAGGTCTTCAAATATCTGATCGTAAAAGTCTTCTTCACCGTTGAGCAAGCTGTGAATGTATTTCAGGAAAGAACCTGATTCGGCACCCTGTATCACACGGTGATCATACGTTGAAGTGATCGTCATCACCTTACTGATGCCCAGCTTGTTAAGCACTTCCTGCGACATCGACTGGTACTCAGCCGGGTAGTCAATAGCTCCGGTAGCAATAATGGTTCCCTGGTTTTTCATCAGACGGGGAACCGAAGAGACCGTACCGATGGTACCCGGGTTGGTAAGCGTTAGAGTGGTATTCAGGAAGTCAGTAATTTCAAGGTTTCCGGTGCGTGCCTTTTCTATAAGCTCGGTGTAGGCTTTCAGGAACTCGTAGAAGTCCATCTTGTCCACACCCTTAATATTGGGCACGAGCAAGTTTCGTGAGCCGTCTTTGTTCTGCACGTCCACAGCAACACCCAGGTTTACCTGCTCCGGTATTACTTTGTAAGGCTCGCCATCTCTATAGATGAACGAGTTGTTCATATTCGGAAACTCTTTCAGACCCTTGATAATAGCCCAGGCAATAAAATGGGTAAAAGATGCTTTGGGATCTCCCCGCTGCAAAAGGTGGCCGTTAATAATAGTACGGTCCTCAATAAGCATCTTCATCGGCAGGACACGCACGGAGGTTGCCGTAGGCAGCTCCAGGCTCTCGTCCATATTCTCAGCGATCTTACTGGAAACTCCTTTGATTTTTTCGAGAGTGGCGCCGGTAGGGATATTTTCTTCTTCTTTTTTCTCTTCTCTCTCTTTACGGGCTTTAGGCTCCGGCTTTCGCTGTACAGCAGGTTCCCCGTTTCCTGAAATTTCAGCCTTCTCTTTTAGTTCCTGGGGAGTGGTTTCTCCCTCTATCTCGTCAAAATAATTTTTCCAGTGTGCAGGAACAGATGAAGGATCTTCTTTGTATTGATTGTATAGTTCTTCAACTAATGCAGAATTTGGGCCGAAAACAGCTTCGAGAGACTTCAAAATGTGGTCTGATTGTGTTTTGTAATTATACAGTGATTGATATAGAAAAGTACTGCGAAGAGTTAATATTAAACAATTTTTTTGGTTTCTTTAACCCTTAATCATGAAGCGCTAAAGTTAACCATTGTTGTATTAAAATACGATTCCTCTTCAGAGTTATTTTTTCATTATACTTTGCTGATCTGAAGCAAGAAACAAAGATTTTTCTATAAACATTTGATTGTACATGTCCGAAAAAACAAAGAAGAAAACAGGAGCCGAAGAAATACAATGGGACCTATCTGATCTCTACAAATCCATTGATGATCCACAACTTGAAAAGGACCGTGAGACAGTTCGTGAGAAGGCGCAAGCTTTTGCTAAAAATTATAAAGGCAACATAGCCAATCTTAATGCCGGGGAGTTCAAAAAGGTCCTACAGGAGTATGAAGAGATTCTTGAACTTATTGGGAAAATCGGATCTTACGCTCACCTGATTTGGTCAACTAATACCTCAAAGCCCGAATACGGTAAACTCATCCAGCAGTCTAAAGAACTCTCCTCTGAGATTCATCAAAAGCTGGTATTTTTTGACGTGGAGTGGCTGGATGTGGATGATGAAAAAGCCGGGCAATGGATTGAAAGTGATGATCTCAGCCATTACAGGCACTATTTAGAGACCTCCCGTCGCTACAAAGAGCATATACTCAGTGAGAAGGAAGAACAGATCCTATCGGCTAAATCGGTGACCGGTAGCAGTGCCTGGAATCGCTATTTTGATGAAACGCTGGGCGCAGCCACATTTGAACTGGAAGGAGAGGAACTGACCGAACAGGAGGTGCTAAGCAAACTTCATGAACCGGATCGGGAGCTGCGTAAAAAAGCACATGCTTCCCTCACCGATACTTTTAAAGATTTAAGTCGGACGCTGACCTTTGTTTTCAATACCCTGTTGGCTGACAAACATACTAACGACAAGTTGAGGAACTACGACAGTTGGATCTCTTCAAGGAATTTGTCCAATGAGATAGACGATGATACGGTTGAACTGTTGGTCAATTCGGTTACCAGCAGCTACAGCCTGGTGCAGCGATTTTATAAGCTTAAGCGGGACCTGTTGGGCTATGACAAGCTATACGACTATGATCGCTATGCACCATTATTGCAGAATGAGGAGGAAGTACAATGGGATAAGGCGCGGGAAATTGTTCTTAGTTCTTATAGCGAATTTCACCCTGAGATGGGCGAGATTGCGGGCAAATTTTTTGAGAAGAGCTGGATTGATGCCGCCATTAAGCCGGGCAAGAGGGGAGGAGCCTACTCGGCCAGTACGGTGCCTTCGGTTCATCCCTATGTATTCATGAATTTTGATGGGAAAATACGGGACGTTCAGACTCTGGCTCATGAACTGGGTCACGGTGTGCACCAGTACCTTGCCCGCAAGCAGGGTCCTCTGCAGGCAGGTACGCCACTGACCACGGCTGAGACCGCATCGGTGTTCGGTGAAATGCTGGTTTTTCAGAACCTGATCAAAAAGCTGGATGATCCGAAAGAGAAACTGGCCCTGTTGATGGGTAAGATTGATGATACCATTGCTACGGTATTCCGACAGGTCTCCATGAATCGCTTTGAACATGCCATGCATACCAAGAGGCGTGAAGAGGGTGAGCTGACGACCGAAGAATTTTCTAAACTCTGGAGGTCAACACAGGAAGAGTTGTATGGTGATTCCGTAGAAATAACCGAAAGCTATAACCTATGGTGGTGTTATATCCCTCATTTTCTGCATACACCGGGCTATGTTTATGCCTATGCATTTGGAGAACTCTTGGTTTTAGCTTTATATGAAGAGTATACAAGGAGTGAGAACGGTTTTTCTGAAAAGTATATCAGCATGCTGGAGGCAGGAGGATCCGACTGGCCTGAAAATATTGTCAGTAAAGTCGGATTGGATATCACAGACCGTGATTTCTGGGATAAGGGACTCAGTGCTGTGGAGAAAATGGTTCAACAGGCAGAAGAGTTAGCAAAACAAATTAATTAGGATTTAGGGATGGACACCTACGCACAGGCACGTCAAAAGGATCGCTCAAATGCAGAGATAATGGGGAAGAAGCGCCAGGAAAAAGCGCTGAGGGAATTCAAACAGGTGATGGAGGATCTGGTTTTTTTGTTGCGGACGGCCTCAGAGATGGAGACAGTTTATATGTACTGGATCAACCGCTCCCGTGAGCAGTTTGTGATGGAGACAAAATCCACCTCCCTGCCCAATGTAATGTTTCAGGACAGGGTGAGTTTTGAGGATCATTTTCTGGATACCTTCAAAGATATTACAGAGCCCATAACCGTTGATGTTCAGGATGATCTTGACGAAGGAGCGCTTTCACATTATTACAACGAGGTTCCGGTTCAGTATGTAACCATCTTGCCTTTTATCAACAATGGGGAAACCGTAGCCATTACTGTGCTGGAGTCCAACAAGCACGTACTTACTGACGACAAGAGCGAGGTGATCTATGCCTATATCGATGCCCTCAGAAAAGTACTGAATACCTATCTGGAAATAAGTGACCTCTATCAAAAACAGGAAGAGTGGGTCGATTATGAAGAGAGCCTATCGGTGCTTGATACCAAAGGTCACCGGACGGATCTCATTCTGAAGATGCTTAATGGGATGCAGTCTTTTATGAATACCGGCGGGGTTTCATTTATTGGGAAGTCGGCCGGCAGTTGGTGCAACGTGCTCAATTCCGAAGGTGCCCGCAATGCACCGCCTATCGGGTTGCCCATCGAAGATAAAAGTTTATCACTGGAAGCACTTCAAAAAGGCAATCCGGAATTTGCCATTCATTTTAATAATAATCCCAAGCGTCTTTCACCCAGAGAACTTCACACTCAGGGAGCCACCCTTGCAATCCCGGTTTTGATGAACGATCACCGGCAGGGGCTGGTGCTGGTCTATGACGATAATCCGCTTACCTTTAAGGAATCCACCAAACACAAATTGATAAATTTTGTGCGGGTGGCTGCCCTTAAAATGAAAGTGAACAACCCCAAATTGGACGCCGATAATGATCTGCTGACCAACCAATACGGTGCCTTCATACCTGATATCTTTGAAATGACGGTGGATACTGAACTTAAAAGAAATGCCAAAAGCCTGAGTAACTACACGTCATGGCTCGGTTTAATTACGCTCTCCGACTTGCCATCTATACGAACCAAACTACGTCTGGAAGAGCTCAACCAGATGCAGAAAGATCTAGTGGCAGCTTTTAATCCCTCGCGGTTCGGCATTTCTGGAGCCATAGGTTTCTACTCTGATTATGTCTACTCTTTCTTTATACAGAGTAAAGATAAAAAAGCAGTTGAACACTGGACGAAAGCCTTGAAGAAAGAGTTCAGCGAACCCTTCGAACTGACCAATGGCAAGCAGATTCGTAGCGGTATCAAGGTAGGCTTTACCTTGCTGGATGAGGATTTAGAAGACTCCTACCAGGCATTGTCTAATGCCAAGGCAGCTTTATCCAGGGCGATTAAAAGTGATCAGGAACATAGTCCGCAGCAGTGATATGGGAAATTGTTACGTAGTGGTCATTGATGGTCTGGGAGTCGGTGCGCAGGAGGATGCAGCCGAATACGGTGATGAAGGAGAGAATACCCTTGGTCACGTCTGTTCTCAAACCGGATGCCGACTTCCAAATCTGGGTAAGATGGGCCTCGGTAATATCATTCCCCTGGCTTCGGTACCTCCCGAAGAAAAGCCTCTTTCAGCATATGGAAAAATGCGTGAGGTCTCAGCCGGTAAGGATTCAACCACCGGGCACTGGGAATTGGCGGGGGTTCAGCTTGAAAAACCGTTTCCTACCTATCCCAATGGATTTCCAAATGAAGTCATTGAAGCTTTTTGTAGGGAGATCGGCATAGAAAAAGTACTCTGCAACCGTCCTTATTCCGGCACCGAAGTAATTGCCGATTACGGAAAAGAGCACCTGGAGACAGGCTATCCCATTGTCTACACCTCTGCCGACTCCGTCTTTCAGGTTGCTGCCCATGAAGGTGTGACACCTGTTGAACAACTTTATGAGTGGTGCAAACAGGTAAGAAAGAAAATACTGACCGGAGAGCATGGGGTGGGGAGAGTAATAGCTCGTCCGTTCACCGGTGAGCCAGGAGGCTTCGAGCGACTATCCGACCGTCGCCATGACTTTTCTCTTGCACCGCCGGAACATAACATTATCAACAATCTGTATAACAGGGGATTCAAAACATATTCCATCGGCAAGATCATTGACTTGTTTGCTGAAAAAGGTTTTACCCAGTTCAGAAGAACCAAAACCAATGCAGAGGGCATCTCACAGTTGCTTAGTCTGATGTCGGCTGCCGAAAATAGCTTTGTCTTTGTTAATCTTATTGATACGGATCAGAAATATGGGCATCGTCAGGATCCGGAGGGTTTTGCTGAGTGTCTGCAGGAGATAGATCGTGCCATTCCGGCGATTGTCAGTAAACTTAAAGATGATGACCTTTTGATCCTGACCGGCGATCACGGCAATGATCCGACATCGGAAAGTACCGACCATAGCAGGGAATTTGTACCATTATTAGTGTTCCCTTCCTCGTCGGTACAAGCCATGAATCTCGGTACAAGAAGTACCTTCAGCGATGTTGCCTGCACGGTGGCCGATTTTTTTGAATTGGAGGAATCCTACCCGGGTCATTCGTTTTTAAAAGAGTAGAGATAATGATTTACATAAGTATCGAAAATCTCTTATATTGTAGAGATTAGAGTAAAATGCGCATGCAACAAATACGGTTCATTACCGTTTAATGATTGAATCGGTCAAAAAAGATAATAGACCCTTTTTTCCCGTCTGTTATCTTTTATTTATTTCGTCCACACCCGACGCATACGAACAAATGTTAACTTAATCCCCATAGTGCCGTGGCTAGAAGTTCAGGAATTTCTACAAGAGAATCAGAATCATTAGACCGCTACCTGCAGGAGATCGGCAAAGAGAAACTCATTACCCCTGAAGATGAGGTTCGTCTGGCGAAAGAGATTCAGAAGGGAAGCCAGAGAGCTCTGGAAGACCTTACGAAAGCCAATCTTCGTTTCGTGGTTTCAGTAGCCAAGCAGTATCAAAACCAGGGTTTGTCACTGGGTGACCTCATCAATGAAGGGAACCTCGGTCTGATTAAAGCTGCCAAGCGTTTTGATGAAACCCGTGGTTTCAAGTTTATTTCCTATGCCGTATGGTGGATTCGTCAGTCAATTTTGCAGGCACTTGCCGAACAGAGTCGTATTGTCCGCCTTCCATTGAACAGGGTAGGAGCCTTGAACAAAATTGGTAAAGAGCTGGGCAAGCTCGAGCAGGAGTATGAACGAGTACCCTCTGCAGCCGAACTGGCCGAAAGCTTGGATATGACGGTTTCTGAAGTGGCTGATACTTTGAAAATATCCGGTCGTCACCTTTCTGTAGATGCACCTTTTGCACAGGGAGAAGATAACCGACTGCTGGATGTTCTTGAAAATGAGGAGACGCCCAATCCGGATAATGATCTGATGGGTGAATCCCTGAAAGTTGAAATTGAACGGGCATTGTCTAAGCTGACCAGTCGTGAGGCCGAAGTCATCAGGCTCTATTTCGGTATCGGTCGCGAGCATTCGCTGACTTTGGAAGAAATCGGAGAGCGTTTTGATCTGACCCGTGAACGTGTACGTCAGATTAAAGAAAAAGCCCTCCGCAAGCTGCGTCATCATAACCGCAGCGCGGCGCTTCGGGCTTATCTCGGTTAAGAGATATTAAAAAATACTTTGCAGGCTCCTTTCGTTAATCCGAAAGGAGCCTTTTTTATTTTTGGGACGTTACAAAAAGTTTAGTAAAGCTGTATACAATTCGGATTTATAAACTTAGCTATATAGCTTTACTAAACTTAATGTTTGTTTGCTTTACTAAACTTGGTTGTAATTAAAATACTTGTATATCGTACACGCACCTTTTAGGTTATTGCTATGAAACGTTTGTTACTCTTAATTTTGCTTATATCTGTTGCGCTTCCTGCGTTTTCACAGATATTACCATTCCGTTCCTATTCCATTGAAAGGGGGCTCAGTGAGGCAGTAGTGAATGAAATGATGCAGGATGACGAAGGGTGGCTCTGGATTGCTACTGGCTATGGTCTGAATCGTTTTGACGGGTTTCAGTTTACCAACTACTATGAAGAAAACGGACTCCTGAGCAATAAGATACACGCCTTGTTCCAGGATGAGGACGGCCTTATCTGGATCGGTACCGGTGCGGGAGTCAATATCATCGAGGATGACAGTATCACAACCCACCCTGATTTGAGTGCCTTGGAGTCGTCGTCCATTCTCGAAATTTTTGAAGACGACAGGGGAGAGTTCTGGTTTGCCACAGACGGTCAGGGTGTCTGGCACTACGACACGGCAGGAAACCTCACGCAGTACGGAGAGGTTAACGGCATGGGTGATGATCGCGTGCGTGATGTTGTGGAGGACCGGGAGGGTACCCTTTGGTTCGCCACCAGGGATGGGCTCACCAGCCTAAAAGATGGAAATTTCAGAACCTACCGCATGAACGACGGACTTCCCGATGATAAGCTGCGTGACCTTCATTTGGATAAAGAAGGCGAGCTTTGGATTGCAACCCGGGGCGGACTTAGCCATTTCACTGACGGCTCCTTTCAAAACTATACGGAAACAGACGGGTTGATCAATAACCGTATACAGTCTCTGTCACCGGATAAAGAGGATGGTTTGTGGCTCGGTACCGAGGAGGGAGTCAGCCATTTCGTGGACGGAAATTTCAAGAATTATTCGGTAGAGCAGGGTTTATCAAACAATATTGTGCATGCAACCCTGCTGGATCGCGAAGAAAACATCTGGTTTGGGACCTTCGGGGGCGGGATCAGCGTGTTTTTTGGAGATCATATCCGAAATTACACTATAGAAGAGGGGCTTTCGAATAATGTCATTACCTCCATCATTGAAGACCGGGATGGAAACCACTGGATTACCAGTTATGGAGGAGGCATCTCTAAATATGACGGTGAGACTTTTACTAATTACCTGGAGCAGGATGGCCTGGTGGACAACAAAGTGTACAAGGCCATTGTCGACAGAGAAAATCGAATTGTTATCGGTACCCGATGGGGATTGAGCATCCTGCACAACGGGTCCTTTTACAACTTCGACGAAACGGAGTTGCCTTACCGTAAAATACGGGCTTTAGCTGAAGGTGACGAAGGAGAGGGTTTTTGGCTGGGTACCTATGGTGAAGGCATCCTGCACCTGAAAGACGGGAAGTTCCGGCACCTGCAGGAACAGGACGGTTTGGCTAATAATACCGTGCTTTCTGTTGAAAGAGGAGATGATGGTTCGATCTGGTTCGCAACATACGGGGGTGTGAGTAGATATTTGGATGGTGAATTTACCAACTATACTATTCGTGACGGTCTGCCGAATAACGGTATTTTGGATATTCTAACAGACCGGGACGGAAATATGTGGTTTTCCACTTTCAGCGGTATTTCCATGCTGGATGGGGAGGAATTTGTCACCATTACAGAAGAGCAGGGTCTGCCAGACGAAGTTTGTTATTTCATTCTTCAGGATGATGAAGGCATATTCTGGATCGGTACCAAGATTGGCGTTGTACGCTTCGACTATGAAGTATACCGGGAAGCCACCAACGAGGGTGAACAGAGAAAGGCCTTTAAATTGATTACCCAGGACCAGGGGCTTATAGCCAATGAGACCAACGCCGGTGCGGGCTACAAAGACGACAGCGGCATATTATGGTTCGGTACCGTAGGAGGGCTTACCCGTTTTGACCCGAGCCGGGCGCCAATGAATAGTGCCCCTCCAAAAGTCCATATCGAGAATGTGAATATATCGGGTGAACCGGTTGCGGACCGGAGGAAAGTCAGGGTCAGCAGTGAAAACAAAAATATCGGTATTGACTTTATAGGCATCAGTTTCAGTGCCCCAGAACAAGTGTTATACGAATATCGCCTCAGGGGATCCGGTGAGGGCTGGCAGCAGACCAACCGCCGATCTGTTCGCTATTCGGCCCTGTTGCCGGGTGATTACACATTCCAGGTCAGAGCCCAGAACAACGATGGACTCTGGAGCGAGGAGACCGCAACACTTTCTTTCACTGTAATGGCACCTTTCTGGATGCAGTGGTGGTTTATTATGCTCGTAATAGTGGTCCTGGTCGGTATCATGTTCTTTATTTACAATTACTACCGCGTTAAGAAGATGGTTGACATTGAACGGATGAGGGTTCGTATTGCCAGCGATCTTCATGACGATGTAGGATCTGCCCTCACCGAAATAGCACTGCAGTCCGACTTCCTGCAGACGACCGATGTTGGAGACCAGGTGAAGCAATCACTGGATCAGATCGGAACGCAGAGCCGTAAGATCGTGTCTAGCCTTGATGATATTGTATGGTCGATTGATGCCCGCAACGACACGCTGGGCGACCTCACCGACCGGATGCAGGATTATATTAACAACGTTCTGCCACAAAAAGAGGTCACATACCAGTTCGATGACCTGGATATGAGCGAAAAAATAACGGTTTCGATGAAAGAAAATCTCTACCTGATATTTAAGGAAGCGGTCAATAATATTGCCAAACATTCCGATGCGGATAAAGTAGAGGTGATTTTAAAAGACCGGAACGGTTCTTTTGATCTTTATATCCATGATAACGGACAGGGAATAAAGCCGGAGCGTAAATCAGGACAGGGACTTCGAAACATGGAAATGCGGGCAAAGCGCATAGATGCAGGTATAGAATTTGAGAATGGAGAAGGTTTTACCGTTCATGTATTTGGGAAAGGCATGTAACAGAAAGCGTTATTTCACGTTAAAGCATAAAAAAAGCACATTATGGCGTCTATAGTCGGAATTGTTGAAGACAATAAAAAAATAAGAGACCTCATCCAGCGATACCTGGATATGCAGGACGAGCTGAAATGTCCGGTAGCTGTTGATACCGTCGAAGAGATGCTCGAATACCTGGAAGAGCACGGCCATCCCGACGTGATTTTGATGGATATTCAATTACCCGGCATGTCGGGTATCAAAGGCATCGGGCTGATCAAGGAAAAGTATCCGGATATTGATATCATTATGCTTACGGTGTATCATGACTCCCACAAGATATTCAATGCCCTGCGTGCCGGCGCTTCCGGATACCTGCTGAAGCACACTTCACTTCCCGAGATCAAAGAGTCTATCTTGAAGCTGATTGACGGGGGAGCGCCCATGTCACCGCAAATTGCGCGTAAAGTTATCAACCATTTCCAGGAAAATGCGCCCAAAAAGAATCCCGAATCCGACCTTACCCCGCGCGAGCACGATATAGTAAATGGCTTGGTGGATGGTTTAAGTTATAAGATGATTGCTGACCGGTATGATATTTCCATCGATACCGTCAGAGCGCATATACGCAATATTTATAAGAAACTGCATGTAAACTCCAAGGCAGAAGTCATTGCAAAGTCACTGAAAGGTGAGATATAGAACGATATTTGATGTAGCTTTACTTTATTGAAGTACTTGCTATCTAACCCTCCAAGGGTCTGAGACCCTTGGAGGGTTAGTAGGTTGGAGGGTTTGTAGCAGGATTTAAATGGGAGTAAAAAGTGTAAGAAATGAGGCAAAATCTGTATTATTACTAAACTTTAGATCCATGTTACCCATCTAGCATGATAATGCTATTGAATGCGAGGCAGGCAGTATATACTTTTACATCAGATTAGAGATGATGTATTTATTGTTAACAGGTTTTAGGTCCTGGAGGTTGTTATGAGATTGCGGAAATCGTTTTTAGTATTAGTGTTATTATCATTTGGGCTGACCGGCTGTTATACCCAGCTGGAGTATTCCCAGAAAATGAAGAGAGTAACCGATGATCAATCGGATACCGGGTATTCATGGAGTGGGGAGAAAGAAGAGAAGGCAAATCTTACCGAAGCTGACTCCATCTACATTGCTGAGACATACGGAGCTAAAGTAGCTCCCTATAGAGAAGGCGAGGAAGAGACTACCTATGAAGAAGAGGATTATATTTCTATTCCCTACAAGGATTATGATGTAGTGGATACCTATGAAGCGTGTGGATGCGATCCCTATAAGGAGTACGTCATTTATAATAACTATTATCCTTCATACTGGGATTATTCAGCCTATCATTACAGTCCCTATTTCTATGGCTCGTCATTTTACGCCTACAGCCCTCATTACCATCGCTGGAGATATATTCACGGCTATGATCATTTCAGGAGAGGTTTTGGAGCCTGGTATTACCTGACTTTCTACGGTGGTTCTTACTACGGTCCTTTTTACTTTGATCCTTTTTATTACGGATACTATCCCTATTACAATGGTTTCTATGCCGGATATTACTACAATAATTACTATTACGGGGGTGGAGGTTATGCCGGTTATATCAACAACAGAAGGTCTGATCGCCGTTACGGACCCAGAAGCATAGGGTCCGACCGTGTCAGAGACGGAAGTACGGCTGTAAGAAATCGCTCTGATATTACCCGAAGCAGGAAAGACGGCAGTGCCGTACGGTCCAGAACTAACGGTGTTCAAAGAAGCAGGGGAACGATTCAGCGCAACAGTAACACCACTACGATAACGAGAGGAACCATTGGAAGTTCAAACAGAACAAGAACCGACTCACGTACACGAAGCCGCGGTACAGTGACACGATCCCGCGGTAATAATTCAAGTGCCGGCGTTAGCAGAAGCCGAAACGGATCGACATCAAGTATCAATCGGGATTACCGACCGCGTACAAGAACTTCCAGCCTTGGAGTAAACAGAAATAACTCCCTGATGCAGGCTCCCGCCCGAATCAACCGGGCCGAACTGGAGTCGCGCATTAGACAACAGCGCATAAAAACGCTTAATGATCCCCAAACGAGGCAGAGCTTCTTCGGACGATTAAAAAGCGTGTTTAAAAACGGAGCGGTTTATAACAATAGCAGCAGGTACAATTCCGGGAGGAGCCGCAGCTTTACAAGACCAAGCAGTAGCCGCTCCAAGATTGGCAAAACGAGTCGTTCTTCCAGAAGTTCGTCACGTTCTACTGTGAAGCGCTCGTCCAGCAGCAGTTCGCGATCATCCGGCACACGCTCACGGGGCGGCTCCAGCAGCAGAAGTCGCGGCAATAATAATTGACAGGCTATCAATCACAGGATCTGAACGTCCGGGGTCTGACTTAAATACACTCTACTCTGAAATTATTTTCAGGCTCCGGTAATCTAACCAATAAATAATTACAGGTAGTAATAGTATGTCTAAGAAATTGGTGATAATACCGGCATTGTTGATGTTCATGGCAATCGGATGGCAGGCAAAAGGACAGGGCGCCACCGATGTGCTGCGCTATAGCGTACAATACCCCAGCTACGATCCGGTGAGTATTGTTATGCCCGGCGTTAGTTCTGCTACCGGTTTTGGTGCTTACCAGGAAAATCCGGCCACCATGGCTCTGTTTGAAGAGGGATTTTTCTCCTTCGGCCTCAGTAACCGGTATGTAAATGAAGAGAGTTCTTATCTGGGAACCGGTTCTGAATTCGATGATAACCAGACCAACATCGGGGATATCGGATTGGTATATAAAGTGCCGACCCAAAGGGGCAGACTGGTGGTTGGTGGCGGCTACAGCCAGACTTCAGATTTTAACCGTGCCCTTTCCGTAAATGCAAGGAACAATCAATCAACGATCACCGATTTTTATAACATCACTGCTGACGACAGTCTGTTCTTTGCCGCTTTTGATGCCTATGCCATTGATTTTTTCACTACCGACAGTACTTTCAGTGAAACGGCTTCTATTTTCAGAATAGGCTTTAATGAATTTGGACAGTACCCGGGTATAAACCAGAGTATGGAACTTACTGAAAGGGGAGTGATGGGCGAGTATTCAGCATTTGTTGCTACAGAATTCCAGCAGAACGTTATGGTCGGCGTATCCCTTGGATTGATTAGTGGGGGCTATGACTATGAACGCGAATTCTTAGAGTCGGATGATCAAAACAATTATAATTTTCAGTTTATCGATACCGACGGGGACGGGGTAGGCGAAACTGACATCGACAATATACTAAGCTACGATACCATCAGTGCTGATTTCACGGCATTTACAGCGCGACTGGGACTTCTTTATGAAATAAATCCCAATATCAACATAGGTGCAAGCTATCAGTTCAACGGCAAACTGAGCATTGATGAGGATTACAATACCCTGATAACCTCAACCTTCGATAATGGGGTGGTATTTGAAGATGATGCCCCCGGTCGCTTTTCCTATAAAATCAAACGACCCGATCGCTTCAATCTGGGTATCACCTTTAAAGAGCTCAATGGGATAAATATATCGCTGTCTGCAGAGAATGTACGCTATTCCCAGGCCCGCATTGAATTTGAAGATATCAGGCTGGGCGGAGATGAAGATGCCATCAATGACACCATCGAGTCGAATTTTCAGGATGTATTTAATATAAGGGGCGGGCTTGAGTTTGTTATGAGTCCCTATTTCACACCAAGGGTTGGTTACGCTTATTTCCCCAGTCCACAGGAGGATGTCGGCAGCGAGCGACAATTTTTTAGCGGTGGTTTTTCAGCTTCCCTGTTCGATAAAGTTACACTGGATGTTGGAGCACAATATTCGTTCTGGGAAGATCAGAATCAACTCTACAGCTATTTCGATGGTAACAGTGTGGTAGGGGAAACAACCGGTGAAGATGTAACCCGCTGGAATATCATGGCCGGAGTCAAGATCGCTTTGTAGCGGAACCTTGGCATAGGAGTTTGTCGCCATACATGGAGAACCTATTTAAAAGAATGGGAAATTCTTTCTAAGAATCTCCCATTTTCTATATAAATCTCTCTTCTCTTAGTGTGCATTATTGTAAAGATCGTGTTTTGCCTTCCACTCTATAATATTCTTGCACAGCTAAAGCATGTTTCTTGCAGTATATTTCATGCATATAAAACGCTCTAAGTAATTGATAATACTGGTTTAAAGGTATTTAGGCCTAAAAATATAATGCTTAAATATTGCAAAGGCTTTGCAATATTGAGATAAAATATTTAACTATGTAATTGAGGGATTTTTAATAATTAAAACGGGATACTTAACTTAAACTTGATCAGGGGTAACTCTATGCAACCAAAGTCACCTACCCATTTCTTATTTAATTACTTTAAGTCATATCTAAGCAAGCCCATCTTTTTAACACTTACACTCTTACTTTTGGCAGGCTCAGCATATGCACAAACCTTAAATGTGAGCGGGACAGTCACGGATGAAACCACCGGTGAAACATTACCCGGTGTGAACGTAGCGATTGTCGGCACCACTACCGGTACTTCTACAAATAGCCAGGGAGGGTATCAATTGACAGCAAGTCCTAATGATACGCTCCGATTTTCATTTGTAGGTTATCAGACCTCAGTCGTACCTATAAATGGAAGAGCAGTAGTAAATGTGGTCATGTCTCCGGTAATTATCAGTGGTTCACAACTTGTCGTTGTGGGTTACAGTACACAGAAGAAAGAAGATTTAACTGGATCTGTATCCGTCGTTGATCTGGAAAGTATGAATTCCCAGCCCAATGCACAGGTCGCTAATCAGCTCCAGGGTCAGGCCTCCGGTGTTACGGTTATCTCGTCCGGACAACCGGGTGAAGAGCCGGCTCTTAGAATTCGCGGTATTAATACATTTGGGAATAACGAACCCCTTTATATCGTAGACGGTGTACCGACACAGAATATAAATGATTTGAATAATAATGACATTGCCTCCATGCAGGTACTGAAGGATGCGGCTGCCGCTTCTATATATGGATCTCGCGCGGCAAACGGGGTTATTGTTATTACTACCAAAAAAGGACAGGGGGATGTACAGATCAACTATGATGCCTATTACGGTTACCAGGTTCCCCCAAGCGGTAATGTATGGGATATCATGTCGCCTCAGGATATGGCAAATTCAGTTTGGCAGGCTCAAATAAATGCCGGTATAACACCGAGCCACCCCCAATATGGCAGCGGTTCTTCACCGGTGCTTCCCGACTTTATTGATCCTCCGGGCTCTATGGCAAGTTCGGTAGATGTTGACAATTATTTCCTGGATCCTTTCTATACCGATCCTTCACAGCTTGGAACCTTCGTTTATATCACCAGAGCCAACAAGTCAGGCACCGATTGGTTTGATGAAGTTTTCAGTCCGGCAGGTAATATGAGTCACAACCTCTCTGTTAGCGGTGGTGGAGATATGGGTAATTACCTGTTCTCTTTCAACTATCGCGATCAGGACGGTACTTTGATGGAACAGCGCCTGACCCGTTATACGGTTCGTGCAAACACCTCTTTTGATGTATCCGATAATATTCGCATTGGGGAAAACCTGGCATATTCTGTTTCAGAGAATCCGCAGTTTGGTACACTTGATGAAGACGGACCGATTGGTATGTCATATAGAGAACAGCCCATCATTCCGGTATATGATGTCGGTGGTAACTATGCCGGTACTCATGCCGAAGGATTGGGGAACCCTCAAAATCCGGTTGCCGTAGCACAACGAACCAGAAATAATGAATTCACCAATAGTCGCCTGTTCGGTAACTTGTTTGCCGAAGTGGATCTTTGGGAAAATCGCATTCTCTTTAAGACCAGTATTGGCGGTGAGCTCTATTCAGGATCCGGTAATTCATTTATATATCCGCAGTATGAGAATTCTGAGAACACTACTACAAACCAATACAATGCGGATTCATACTACGGGTACAACTACACGTGGACCAATACAATAAACTACCAGGAAACATTTAATGGTGTTCACAATGTAGAGGTTCTGCTAGGTACCGAAGCTTACAAGAACTCGGGTCAAAACCTGGGAGGATCCACACAGGACTTTTTCTCTTTCGATCCTAACTTTACCAACCTGAGTACCGGTTCCGGAACCAAGACGAACTATAGTTTCCGGTATGAAGATACATTGTTCTCCCTCTTCGGTCGTGTTGATTACAACTATGATGACCGATACCTGGTCAGCGGTACGCTGCGCCGAGACGGCTCTTCAAAATTCCTGGACAACCAGTGGGGTCTTTTCCCGGCTGCCAGCATCGGCTGGAGAGTCACCCAGGAAGACTTTTTCCCTGAGATCGATTGGCTGACCGATTTGAAACTGCGTGCCGGTTACGGGATCATGGGTAACCAGTTGAATGTTGACTCCAACAACCCCTACACACTGTTTGCGCCTAACCCGGTTTCAACTTACTACGCGACGGATGGAAGTAACTCCAATAACCAATTGGGCTTCTCCCAATCCAGAATCGGTAATCCCGGCGCCAAGTGGGAAAAGAATATCAGTACCAACATCGGTATTGATGCTACGCTATTTGATGGAAGACTGGAAGTTATTGCAGATTATTACAAGAAGGATATTGAAGACCTGCTCTTTAATCCTTCCCTGCCGGCAACTGCAGGTAGTGCCTCACAGCCATTTGTAAATGTGGGTAATATGAGCAATACCGGATTTGATCTCTCCCTGAGAACATTTGGTACCTTGACGGGTGAGATACAGTACAATGCTAACGTCTCATTTACGACCTACAATAACGAGATTAAGAAAATCTCAGATGATGCCCAGTTCTTTGAGCAGGCTTTCAATCGTTTCGGAGCTTCCGGTATTGTTCGAAATGCCGTGGGACATCCCGTTTCTTCATTCTATGGATATCAGATCGAGGGGTTCTGGGATGATCAGGGTGAAATCGATGATGCAAACGCTGGCGCACCCAGCGGTACCTACCAAGACGGTATAGGCATCGGTCGCTTCCGATATGCTGATTTGGATGGTGACGGTCAGATCACTCCGGACGATAGAACCTTCCTTGGAAATCCGAATCCGGACTTTACTTACGGTATCAATTTAGGCTTGAATTACAAGGCCTTTGACTTCAGCATGTTCTGGTACGGATCACAGGGTAATGATATCTGGAACCAAGTGAAGTGGTGGACCGACTTCTATGCCAACTTTGGCGGTGCAAAGAGCAATACCTTGCTTTATGATTCCTGGACACCCGATAACCCGAATGCATCCGCTCCGATTCTTGAGGCGGCTACATCATTCAGCAGTAACGAGGTTCAGAACTCCTATTATGTTGAAAACGGTTCTTACCTAAGACTGAAGAATTTACAACTGGGTTATACCTTACCTGTAGATGTAATTGAGAAAGTGGGTCTTTCCAAGCTCCGTATTTACGTACAGGCTGCGAACCTGTTCACTATAACCAATTATAGTGGCCCTGATCCCGAAATTGGGTTCAATCCCAGTACAACGGATCCAAATGATGGAGGTTCACCTACAGCTTTCGGTATTGATGAGGGTGCTTACCCGTCACACCGTGAGTTTATCATTGGAATCAATCTCTCGTACTGATAACATTTTTAAATCATAAAGGTCTAACACGATGAAAAAATTAAGATTATATATCACAGCAGTAATTGTAGTGACAGCAGGGCTGTTTCTATACTCTTGCGATACGGGAGAATTCCTAAGCACCCCGGCGCTGGGCTCAGTCAGTGAAGAAGTACTTGCTAATGAGAAAGGGGCTGATGCCCTTTTGGTAGGTGCCTATGCTGCGCTTAACGGACAAAATATCAGCGGATTTTGGTCAGCCGGTGGTACCAACTGGGTATACGGCAGTGTTGCCGGCGGAGATGCTCATAAGGGCTCCATTTTAAACGACCAGACACCTATTAATCCGATTATGAGCATGTCTCATACCTCGGCTAACGGTTTCTTCAATGACATTTGGGTTGCTCGTTATGAAGGTGTTTCTAGGGCTAATTCGGTTATCGCTTTGGTACCGCAGTTGGAAGGAGTCGACGATGCTACCAGTGCGCGAATAGAAGGAGAGGCCCGTTTCCTGCGAGGCCACTACTACTTCGAGCTGAAGAAATTGTTTAATAATGTGCCTTACATTGATGAAAACACTGAGAATTTCAAACAGCCCAACACGGGTGAAAGTGCGCTTACCTGGGCGGATATCGAAGCCGACTTCCAGTTTGCTTATGACAACCTGCCTGAAGTACAGAATCAGATTGGCCGTGCGAACAGATGGGCTGCTGCTTCTTACCTTGCTAAAGCGTACGCTTTCCAGGGCAAGTGGAATGAAGCACGTACGTTATTGACCACAATTATAAATCAGGGTACCAATGCAGCCGGTGTTCCATATGCTCTGCAAGATCATTACGGAGATAATTTCCGAGCTGATGCCGAAAATAGCTCTGAAACAGTTTTTTCAATCCAGTACGTAGGAAAGGACGGTACAGGTACCATTGATAACTCCAGACAGGAAGATATGCTGAATTACCCATTCGGTAACCCTTTCAACTGCTGCGGATTTTATCAACCTACACAAGATCTGGTAAATTCTTTCCGGACAGATGGAACTACAGGCTTGCCATTTCTGGACAATTATAATGACACCATGGTTGACAGTGATATGGGTGTTCCGGCTGACCAACAATTTACAATCTATTCAGGCCCGTTAGATCCTAGATTGGACTGGTCTGTAGGACGTCGAGGTGTACCATATCTCGATTGGGGTCCCTTTAAAGGTCAAACCTGGATTCGTCAGCAGAGTTATGGCGGTCCATATCATGCCCAAAAGCATGTGTATCGCCAGGAAAATGCTGAAGCTTTCGGTAACCGTAATGAGTGGGCACCCGGTTCTGCTGTTAACTATGACGTAATACGATTTGCTGATGTGTTACTTTGGGCTGCTGAAGCAGAAATTGAGGGTGGCGGTACTCTCGATCAGGCCCGTCAGTACGTAAACCAGGTACGGGGGCGTGTTGCTGATGATGACTACGGCGATGGTTGGGTAACTTATACCGATAACCAACCCTTCGCGGCTGCTGTGGTTGGAAGTGAAGCCGAGATGACTGCAGTTGATGCCAATACCGGAGATTGGGTCATTCGTACAGATACCGAATCGACTTTTGTACTGCTAGGTGGAGATCCTGCTAATGCCGCTAACTGGAATGAGTATGTTGATCCGAATTATGTGATAGATACCTATCCTGCCGGACAAGCTCCTTTCACTAATGCAACCGATGCTCTGGAAGCGGTTCACTTTGAACGCAAGCTGGAATTGGCCCTGGAAGGTCATCGTTTCTTCGACTTGGTTCGCTGGGGCGAAGCAGCTCAAACACTTAATGCTTTTTATGCCTATGAAGGTGGACAGCTGGGCTTCAGTGATTTTGCTTCGGGTAATTTCCAGACCGGCAAAAATGAGTATTTTCCTATCCCACAGACTCAGATTGACCTTACGCGGGTAGATGGGGAACCGACACTTACTCAAAACCCCGGTTACAATTAATACTCATTGACAAATTAATTTTAAAAGGCAGCTTTCGGGCTGCCTTTTTTATGTTCAGGATATTTCAAATCTGGTTTACAGTGATATATATTTCAAGGTCACAATGAAATATTCTAACTTCCATTCATAAGGGATGAATCAAGCTCACTTTCTATAATCTATTCGATGTTATAATGATAGCACTCCGATGTAACGCTCAAGCCATTCTATTTATCATCATATTAACCGTTTTTGCAATAACAGGTTGCAGCAGTGATGACACCATGTTTAAAAGAATTCCCCCTTCAGATTCAGGTATAATCTTTCAAAATAGCATAGCTGAGGATGAATCGAATAATCCACTCGTGTATGAATATCTCTACAATGGAGGCGGAGTAGCCGTAGCAGATTTCAATAACGACGGTTTGCAGGATCTCTATTTCACAGGGAATATGGTCAGCAATAAACTCTACCTGAATGAGGGGGATCTTCAATTCAGTGATGTCACAAAACCATCAGGCACGGCTGGAAGTGACAAATGGTACACCGGGGTCTCGGTTGTAGATATCAACGGTGATGGCTTGCAGGATATTTATGTTTGTGCCGGACGGTGGAATGAGGCAGAGAGAAGGGAAAATGAATTGTATATCAACCAGGGCATGAATGAAGATGGCATCCCGGAATTCATTGAACAATCTTCGGAATACGGTTTGAATGATGACAGCCACTCTACCCAGGCTGCTTTTTTTGATTATGATAACGATGGGGATCTGGACCTTTACCTACTGGTTTCGGATCAACGGCAGAAAGCAACGACAGGAGGTAGCAGGGCTGATCAGGAAAGCCGGGAGTCTCCCAACCTGGACCGGCTTTACCGCAATGACTGGAATGAAGATGAGAAACGTCCGATGTATGTTGAGGTCGGAGACGAGGCCGGAATTACCAAAGACGGTTACGGATTGGGAGTAAATATTTCCGACCTGAATGGAGACGGTTGGAAAGACATCTATGTAGCCAATGATTTTGCCTCAGACGATATACTTTGGATAAACAATGGCGATGGCACTTTCCGGGATGAGGCATATACCTATTTCAAGCATACCAGTTTCTCTTCGATGGGGACGGATATTCAAGATGTCAATAATGACGGTCTGCCGGATGTAGTCACGCTGGACATGCTTCCTGAGAACAATTTCAGGAAAAAGACCATGACCAATCCCAATAATTACATCAACTATGCGCGTAATGCTTTCGGCAGAATCAAACCGCAGTATACCAGGAATACGCTGCAGCTAAATCGAGGACCCAGAAAAGTTACCCGGGACTCTGTAGCACCGCCCGTTTTCAGTGAAATTGCCTATCTCTCAGGAATTGCCGAGACCGATTGGAGTTGGGGCCCGCTACTGGCTGATTTTGATAACGATGGTTTACGGGATCTTTTAGTGACGAATGGAATTCCCGGGGATAAGACGGATAAAGACTTTGTCAACTACAGAGATCGGCTCGGAAATATCGTCACTAATACCCAGCTAAGTGATTCTATCCCGGAAGTTAAAATTCCCAATTATATCTACCGTAACAACGGAAATCTCCGTTTTGATGACCTAACAATAGAGTGGGGGCTGGATGAGGATACCTATTCCAACGGACTGGTATGGGCGGATCTGGACAATGACGGTGATCTTGAGATTGTAATTAACAATATCAATCAGGATGCCTATCTGTACGAAAATACACTCAATGAACATTCACCACAAAACAGCAACTGGCTGCAGGTCAGGCTGAAAGGGAATAATAGAAACAGTAAAGCATTAGATGCCAAAGTCCGGATCTACTACGGGGATAGGGAGTCTCAGTTTTATGAATATACCCCTTACCGGGGATACCTCTCCAGTGTTGAAAATATGGCCCATTTTGGCTTGGGTTCGGTATCAAAAGTAGATTCACTGGTGGTTTCCCGCAGTACAGGTGAACACTATGTGTGGAAGGATATTGAGGTTAATCAAAAATTTGAGGCAGATCTCACAACGGATGGAGAAACAATTTCAATGGATATGGTTACAGGGTTCAGCAGTCCCTCTTGGTTCAGAGAGGTATCTGATGAGCGAAACATCACCTATGAGCATGAGGAACTGGAATATGACGACTTCATGTATAACCGGCTGATGCCTCACAAGCTTTCCCAATACGGTCCCTCGCTTGCTGTCGGGGATATTGATAACAACGGTACGCAAGATCTTTTTGCCGGCGGCTCCTATGACAATCAGGGCACCTTCTTTTTACAGGATCAAAACGGAGAATTCACGACAAGAGAACTCCCCCCAGATGAGAGCGATACACGAAAAACCCGGGAGGATGAAGGAACGCTGCTCTTCGATGCGGAAAATGATGGAGATTTGGACTTATATATCGTTAGCGGGAGTGTGGAAAACAGAAGGGGAAGTGACAATTTTCAGGATCGTTTTTATGAAAATGACGGGGAGGGAAGATTTAGCTATCGCCCGGAAGCTCTTCCTGATATTACGGAGAGCGGAATGGCGGTCCGGGCATCCGATTTTGACCGTGACGGTGACCTCGATCTATTTGTGGGCGGCAGGGTGGTTCCCAATTTTTACCCGCTTCCGGCATCCAGTTACCTCCTGAGAAACGACAGTGAATCTGGCGAGATCGTGTTTACTGATGTCACCCCCGATTTTGCCGAACCGCTTAGGGAGATCGGTATGATCAGCGATGCATTGTGGACCGACTTTGACAACGACGGGTGGACCGATCTCATTTTGGCAGGGGAGTGGATGCCGCTGACATTTTTAAAAAATCGAGAGGGCAAACTGGTAGACATTACCGATGAATCAGGAATTTCGCAGCATAGCGGGTGGTGGAATAGCCTTGCCGGGGGAGACTTTGACCGTGATGGTGACATCGACTATATCGCTGGAAACCTAGGATTGAATTCCCTATACCAGGGCAGTGCTGAAGAGCCGGTTAGCATCTACGGTAAGGATTTTTCTGAACAGGGACTCTTTACCGGTCTGCCCACAACCTATATCCCCGATGCTGAGGGTATGAAAAAGGAGTTTCCGGTTCATCCCAGGGATGAGGTGTTGGAAATGCTGAGAAGGAGGGATGCACCCTTTCAATCACATGCCAATTACGGGCGTTCTACTCTCAATGATATTTTCACGGAAGAGGATTTGAAGGATGCCGTCATTTTAAGAGCTCAGTATTTTGAGAGTGCCTACATTGAAAATCTGGGTGAGGGGAAATTTGCTATTAGGGCGCTGCCGGTGGAAGCGCAATTTGCGCCTCTTTTCGGTATGATTGTGGATGATTTTAATGCTGACGGTAACCCGGATGTGTTGCTGAACGGCAATGATTACGGGGCGCAGGTACAAATAGGCGGATACGATGCTTTGAATGGTCTATTGCTGAAGGGAGACGGAGCAGGAAATTTTGAACCTCTTTCTATTGCGGAGAGCGGGATATTTATCCCCGGGGATGGTAAAGCACTGGTTAAGGTTCAGGGAGCAGACGGAAGTTATTTAGCTTTTGCCAGTCAGAACAGTGGGCCCATGAAGGTTTTCCGGGCTGAGGAGTCACCCGAAATCATTCCATTCGAGCCGATGGACGCCTATGCGATAATCTATTTTGAAAATGGAGCTAGCATGAAGCAGGAAGCCTATTATGGTTCCTCATTTCAATCAGCTTCGGGCAGGTTTATGGCGCTACCATCGGAGGTGGATTCTGTTGAGATTGTAGATTATTCCGGAGAGAAGAGATCTGTGGTTATGGAATAGGGTTTGTTTTCTTTCAATACAATAGTATATCAATAAGCTGTTCCAAGCGTCCTCGCTTGGAACCTACCGGCTTGCCATGGGCGCATGAAGCACGATAGCCATTAACTAATTTATTGCCCAACCTTCGGCACTGTTGTGCTGCTATTAGATTCTCAGGCTCAGGTTTTGCCAAATTTTCACTGTTTACCCCACACTTGCCAAAGGCACTCCTTCGGAGAAAGTCCGGGGCTACTATAGGTTATCCCGATGGGATATAATGTCGGCCGGTCTTCGAGGCCGGACATCCGCGTTAGATTTGAGATTCGAGAATATCGATATCATACCTCTCCTAATTAATAGCCAAATCTTAGATTAGTGTAGAAGGCTATTCCAAGTGTCCACGCTTGGAATAATCAGGTTTTAAATAGATTGGTACGCGGCTAAATCTTGATCTTAATTCGCACCCGTAAAATCAATCTTAGCCCAGACGGGCAGATGGTCGGAGGTGGTATTCACATAGTCTTCAATGAAATTCTCAGCTTCAAAATAGATCTCTTCACTGGAAGCGGTATAATTGTTAAACAGCTCGTCGCTGATAATAATATGGTCGATCAGATCAGAATAATCACCTGCTATGTAAGAAGACTGATTCGCATCCGATATTGATTCAGTTACTGCCCGGAAGCTGTTCTCAGCCATGACAAAATCATCGTAAGGGGAAGGAGAGCTGTCATCGTAGATACTCACATCCACATCGTCGTTGTAATCGCCCAGTAGAATAATTCGGGTGTCGGGTTTTTCACTCTGCAAATAGGTATACAGTGACTCTGCAGCCCGTACACGCCGTTCATAGGCCTCCTCCAGTTCTTGTGTGTTGCCTGTGTTTGCCTTGGCGTGAATGACAATGGCATAGATAGGGGTACTCGTACCATTGTAATTGTAGTTGAAAGAAAAGTATAGCGGCAGACGTCCTGCCCAGTCATAGTCATCCTGTCCGGTAGTAATTGCTCCCGAAGAGAGCGAGTCAATGGTGTTGGTATTATATAAAAAGCCAAGTTTTTGATTGTAGGTGATATAATCGGCCACGAAACCGCGATATCCCGGCATGTATTTACTCAGGGTATCGAGTCCTGCCTGGCCGGTAATTTCCTGCAAACCGTAAAGATCGGCTTTCAAGGAATCGGCAATTCGTAAAATATTTTTTGTTCGTTGTATTCCTGCCTCGCTGCCGTAGAGATCATCTCCATATCGCTCAAGATTCCATGTTACGGTCTCCAGGATGCCATCAGGCGCTTCGGATTCCGTAGGAGAGGGATAGTCCGGTCCATTCTCTTCCGGCGGTTCAGGTTCCGTTACAGAGTCACTGAGGCAGGAAGAGGTTAAAAGGGCAATGAATGTGAACAGTATTAGCTTTGATGAATAGGTCTCAAAAAAGGTCTTCAAGATCTTCGATTTTGCTCTTTGGATTAATGCTTAGTACCGCACAATTCACGTGACGGACCACATTTGCAGTGGTGCTGCCCACCATAAGATAATCGATGCCTGTTCTGCCGACGGTTGACATGATGATCAGATCGTGTGGATTGTTTAGGTTGTAATTATAAATAGCTTCGTGTGGCGTGTCGGATGAGGCGATTACATTGGTCTCAACCTGATCGCCGATTTCGTGAAACTCCTCTTTAGCCAGCAACTTCAAACGCTGCTGCCTTAGGGATATTACCGATTCATCCGGTTTATCGAAGTCATCGTCTTCCACACTTAAAATGTGCAGCAGCTCCAGCTTTGAGCCCGCTTTTTCTGCGATCTCCTTTGCGATGGGAAAGGCCTGTTTGGAATGTTCGGAAAAATCAGTTGTAAGCAGTATGCTATCAAAGCTGGTAAGCTCACGTTCTTTGTTTACGATCAAAACAGGAATATGGGCCATACGTAGCACTTTTTCAGAAACAGATCCCAGAAAGAAACGGGAAAATCCGGTCCGCCCATGGGTATTCATGACGATCATATTAAAATCTTTGGCCTGATCGATTATCGATTGTGCCGGGTTACCCATAGAGACAAGCGGTTCACTGAGATATTTTTCGTCAATCTCTGCGGCTGACATTTCCTTCAGACGGTTGGTAAGTGCCTCTTCGATTTGTTCATAGTCCTCCATAGGTGTAGAGGAGATATCGAATGAATAGGGTGTGTTAAGCTCATTCACCGGCATATATGAGTGAAACGGAGTGATACGTCCGTTGTAGAGTTTGGCTACGGTTTCGGCGGAGTGCAACGCGTTAACGCTGACATCAGAAAAATCGAGGGGGACCAGAATATTTATCTCTTTCATATCTCTCAGACTTATTCAGAATTTATTGAAATATAACCAAGCGGAGTCAATAATAAACCTAAAGCCAATCTTTTCTTTTAAAATAAATGACCATAATAATGGCAACAATAATCATGCTAGCCCATGCCGCGGGGTAGCCCCAGTACCAGCTTAACTCAGGCATGTTGTATGGACTGGCTTGCGGATCGAAATTCATCCCATACACGCCGGCAATAAAGGTGATGGGGATAAAGATGGTAGCAATGATGGTAAGTACCTTCATCACCTCGTTCATTTTATTGCTTACCTGCGACATATACATGTCGTGCATGCCCAAAATCATATCCCGGTAATTATCGACGTTGTCAATAATCTGAACCATATGGTCATAGACATCTCGCAGGTATACCTTGATGCTCTCATCTACAAACTTGGTATCATCCCGAATCACTGAATTTATAACATCACGCAGAGGCCAAACGCTCTTTCTAAAGAAAATCGCTTCCCTTCGTAAGCCATGAATGTGGTGCAAGGTGTCCTGTCCGGGGTCATCAATCAGTATCTCCTCGGTTTCTTCCAGACGATCTCCAAGCTCATTGAGCACACCAAAATAGTAGTCCACAATGTTATCGATGATCGCATAGGTTAGGTAGTCGGGACCGAAACGGCGCAGACGGGTTCCAACCACTTTCAAACGTTCCAGTACCGGTGAAAAATGAGGCATATCGCTCTCCTGAAATGACAGGACGTAGTTTTGTCCTAATACAATGCTGATTTGTTCCGATTCCAGGATGACCGGTTCCTCCTTGGTGTAGTGCATCATACGAAGTACAAAGAAGATATTATCCTCATACTCTTCCACCTTTGGACGTTGAGAAGTGTTGAGAATATCTTCCTGAACAAGAGGATGCAGGTTAAAATAGGCCCAAATGGATTGCAGTTTTTCAATATCGTGGAGCCCTTTAACGCTGATCCAGGTTTTAGAGGGATTCTCCAGGTACGGCCTGCACTCTTCGATTTCGGTAATCTCAATACTCTCGATATGATCTTCCGAATAATCATGGATAGTGATTGATACTTCCTCGACACGTTTTTCACCAACGTGATGCAGGGTACCGGGGGCCGAGCCCGCTTTTTTTGACTGATGTGATCTCCTTCCGCGTATTTTCGGTAATCTTCTGGAAAACTTTCTTTTCTTAGCCATATTCGCTTTTCATGAACAATGAGTGGTTATCCAAATATGTGGAAGGGGAAAGGCTTTTCCAAGAATATTTCAACCCTCTTCAGACCGTTCCCGTTCTTTTCGTTTCAGGATCCAGTGTATGATAGGAGGTGCAAAGAGAATAGCGATGATCAGCTGGCCCGTATACAGGTAAATTAATGCAGTGGCCAGTACACAAAGCAGAAGTATAACAAAAGAGATGTAATAGGTTTTCTGCTTCAGATTCATTCTTAGCTTATGATATTTGGCAGACCGTGTTGACCACAATAGCGACACGGAGCGATATATAAAATCAAAAAGGATGTCATCCCGGATCGGGGTCCGGGATAACATCAATGGTTCTTTTGAGTACTCCGTGTATCTTAGTGTATCTACGTGGTGTATATAAACCTAGTTTACCTCTCCCAGCTCCCCGTTTCTGGCGGCACGTTTGAGTTCTTCATTGGCATAGATCGCAATTTCGACTCTGCGATTTTGCTGCCGACCTTCAACAGTATTGTTGGTGGCGATAGGCTGTTCCTCACCATAGCCGATGATTGTCATTCGTTCGGGATCTACATCGAGAAAAGCGGCATATTCTGCTACTGATTTGGCTCGCTTTTCAGAAAGCTGCTGGTTGTACTCTTCGGTACCGGTGTTGTCGGTATGTCCGGCAAACAGGATATTGGTATCATCGTACTTTTTAAGAGTTTCAGCCAGTTGAGCAATATTCTCACGTGACTGATCCCTTAACGCATACGAATTGACATCAAATAGTATACCCGAGTCGAAGGTAATTTTTATACCCTCACCGACACGCTCAATCTTAGCATTTTTAAGATCTTCTCTCAGTTCCCGAGCCTGGCGGTCCATATAGTTTCCGATAGCAGCTCCTGCGGCTCCTCCGATGGCAGCACCGATAATAGCTCCGTTTACGGTGTTACCGGCTGCCTTACCGATTACAGCGCCTGCCAGTGCTCCCGCTCCGGCTCCAATGGTTCCGCCTTTGGCGGTTTTACTCCAGTTCTGGCAACTGGTGACACTCAAAGCCATAAGGCTTAGGCATAGCGTTACAATCAAGGCATGTTTAGATAGTTTCATAAAATTGGTCTGTGTTTAGAATTCAACTGCATAATAAGAACTTTTCTTCTCTACTCAACACAAACTAACTAAAGAAACACCTAATTTGTTTCGACACGCAGTACTTCCAACGGTGTTTTTTTGTATATGCTGCGGCTGTTCAGCATTCCGATGACAATGGTCAGCAATGTAACCACCAGAGTACCCAGACCGATTACCCAGAGATTCGGTACAAAGGTCAGGTCAAAGTAGAAATAGCCGAGCAGCCAGGTAGAGGCCACCGAAAGGATCAGTCCGGTTAGGGCTGAGAGTATCCCAAGAAATAGATATTCGATGGAAATAATCTTGATGATCTGACTTTTGCTGGCGCCTAGTGTCCGGAGCAGCACGCTCTCTTTAACTCTTTGGAACCGGCTCGTAGCCACTGAACTGGCAAGTACAATGAGGCCGGTGATAATGCTGAATAAGGCCATAAACTGTATGGCAAAGGAAATTTTATCAATAAACTGGTTGATGGTTTCGAGGATCAGGCTCACGTCAATGGCCGAAACATTGGGATATTCCTGTACAACGGCCTGCTGTACCCGGGCAGAAGCTTCTCGATTAGGTACTCTTGTTACCGTTACAAAAAATTGCGGGGCATTCTCAAGTACTCCGGTAGGGAAAAGCATAAAGAAGTTGGGCTGTACTCGTTGAAAGTCGACCTCCCTGGTACTGCTAACATAGGTTTCAATGGGAACTCCCTGAACATCGAATGTCAGTGTGTCGCCTAATGAGACATCCAAATCCTCGGCAATCTCTTCGGCAGGGGAAACCGGTACAGGGCCCTCTGAAGGATCGGCCTGACCGATAAACTCTCCCTGAACCAGCGTTTCGGAATCAATGATAGAATCGCGGTAGGTGGACCGGTAATCTCTTCTCAGTGCCCATCCCCGTACATTACGCGAGGTGTCTCTGTCGATGGAGTCAACACCAATACCATTGATAGATTGCAGGTTCATAGTGACTACCGGTACATTCTGGAGGATAGGAGCATCATTCTCTCTCAGTATTTGATTGACACCCTCGTTTTGGTCAGACTGAATATCAAACATGATTAAATTCGGTGCGTCATCCCGGGTCGCAAAATTCAGCTGCTCCATGAGCATATCCTGGCTGAAGTAAAGAGTACTGACTAGCAACATGCCCAGACCGAGGGAAAGCATGAGGGTGGACGTTTGGTTATTCGGACGGTATAAATTTGCAAGTCCCTGGCGCCAGACGTAGGTCCAGTGTGAAGGAAAGAACTTCTGTATCAGTATGATAAGCGCTTTTGCTACTAACAGCAGCAGACCGAAAGCAATTGCCATACCTACTGTAAATAGTAGTCCTGCCCGCCAATCTTCGGTAAGCAGTGTAGCATATCCGGCAACTGTTGCCGCAATCAGGAAATAGATGATAGCCTTTGTTTTTTTGCTGAGCAGCTTTGTTAGTGCCTCCTCCATGGTTCTCAGTGTGTATAAAGGAGAAGCCTTCTTAAGTGCCAGCAGGGGCATTAGAGCGAATACCAGTGCCACGCCGGTACCGGTGAACAGGCCGAGTCCGATTGCCAGCCAGGAGACTGTCAGTTCAACCGAAACCGGCAGGAATTCACTGAAGATACCCGGAAGTATAAACTGAATACCAATTCCCAGCAAGGTACCGACTAATGCGCCTCCAAACCCAAGAACCACTGATTGAATGAGAAAAATACTGAGCGTCTGATCCGAGGAGGCTCCGAAACAACGTAAAATGGCAGCAGTATTAATTTTCTGTTTGATGTAGACGTGAATTGAGCTTGCTACACCGATGCCACCCAGGAGCAGGGCAATAAACCCTACGAGGTTCAAAAATTTGCCTAGATTACCAACTGCTTCGCCTATTTCCTCTCTTCGCTCCGCCACGGTTTCTGTATCAAGGTCTAGGGAGAGAGCCTCTTGCAGGGAATCCACCTGAGCCTCAATAGCTTCCATGTCACGTTCCTGATCGAATCGGAAGTACCGTTTGTACTCAATGCGACTGCCGCGCTGCACCAGGTTGGTTGCTTCCAGCATATCATAGGGAATGAACACGCGCGGTCCGACCATTGAAGCAGCTGCGGCTTCACCGGGCACCTTGGTGACTGCTCCCGCTATGGCAAAGGTTCGGGTACCTACTTTAATGGAATCACCGGGCTGGATTCCAAATTGAGTCATCAGTGTATTATCAACCAGGGCCTGATCGCTGTTTTTAAAGGTCTCTGCTGCTCCGGCAGGTATAGTTACCAGTTCACCGTAAAAAGGAAAACCTCCTTTCAGAGCCCGAATATTAGATAGACGGGTATTGCCGGTTTTTGGGAAGAGCACCATGGAGGGAAATTCAACCATGTAAGCTTCTTCGCCGCCCAGTGAATCAAAATAGGCTTCCACTTCATCAGGGAAGGGTTGATTTTCTACCTCTACTTCGAGGTCAGCACCCAGAAGCTCTTTTGATTGGTTGTTTATCGTATTGTTTAAGCTGTCACGAAAAGAGGTAATCGCAACCTGCGCTGCAACACCGATAATGATTGCCGAAATATAAATGAACAGACGTTTCTTGTTTGACCGGGCATCCCGCCAGGCCATTTTCCACGTCCATGTTGACCAAAATGATGACATATAATTCTTCTAGTAATGTTTTGCTTTAGGTGACCGGCTTAATGAGGCTATCAATAACCCTTTTATTATCAATCCCGGTGCGTCCTTATCGTAATTCGTCTACCTGTTCCAGATGTGAATTTTCTTCGACCCATTCATCCTTGAATATCTTGCCGTTTTTGAGCCGTATGATGCGCTGGCACTTGTTGGCAAGCTCTAAATCATGAGTCACCAGTATCAAAGTAGTTCCATTTGCCCGATTCAAATCAAAAATCAGGTCTTCAATGGTTGAACCTGTTTCGGCATCAAGATTACCTGTAGGCTCATCAGCGAAGAGTATTTTCGGTTTGTTGATAAATGCCCTTGCAATGGCAACTCGCTGCTGTTCACCGCCTGATAGCTGGGTGGGATAGTGATGCAAACGGTCGCCCAACCCGACATTATTGAGGAGTTCAGTTGCATATTCTTTGACTTCGTCGGTTCCCTCACCACGCAATTCGAGCGGAACCATGACGTTTTCTATGGCCGTGAGTGTGGGAACAAGTTGAAATGTTTGAAATACAAAGCCGACGTGTTCGTTTCTTACAGCAGCACGTTCATCTTCGGTAAGATCTCCTATATTAATCCCGTTTAGCTGAACCTGACCGTGGGAGGGGCGATCGAGTCCGGCACAAAGACCGAGTAGGGTTGTTTTTCCGCTGCCTGAAGGTCCTACAATTGAACAGATGGTACCTTCTTCAACGGAAAAATCAACGTGGTCAAGAACGGTGAGCATTTTTTCACCGCTTCTGAACTGTTGCGTGAGATTGGTAACTTCTAAAATAGATTTCGATTGCATGTAGTTATTTTAAGTTGAAACTTAAGCGGTTTAACATGTAAGGACATACGAATCATTCCTTTACGTATTGCGTTACGCCAATAATAATAGAAACAGCAACAGTAGATTGTTAAAATACATTAGGAAATTGATGAAAAAAATTACTTATCTGTTCATAGGCTTCCTGCTATTCACCGGAATAGTGTACGGGCAAAACAACCCAAAGAAGATTCTTTTCTTCGGTGACAGTATAACAGCCGGGTACGGGTTGGAAGAAGAACAGGCTTTTCCTGCGCTTGTTCAGGAAAAAATTGACTCACTTGGCTGGAATTTTGAAGCAGTAAATGCCGGATTGAGCGGGGAAACGTCCGCTGGAGGCCTTCGACGCGTCGATTGGATGCTAAGACAGGATTTCAGCATTTTTGTGTTGGAACTGGGCGGAAATGACGGATTGAGGGGAATAGATCTTGAATCTACGAAACAGAATCTTATTTCGATTATCGAAAAAGTGAGGGATAAGAAGCCGGAAGCCAAAATTATTCTCACCGGAATGCAGGTTCCTCCTAACCTGGGACCTGATTATACCACCGAATTCAGGGAGATGTATCCGGAAATTGCTGAAGAAAAGAATGTCACCCTCATTCCTTTCTTGTTGGAAGAGGTCGGAGGCAATCCTGAGTTGAACCAGGCAGACGGCATTCACCCCACAGCTAAGGGTCATGAGATTATAGCGGAGACGGTTTGGGATACTCTCAAGCCCATACTTAGGGGTTTGCGTGCCTGATTACAAAAATAAGTGAAAGGGATTTAAAGGCTTTGTTTAAACTATTAGTCTAATCGTATAAAAGCCGATTTATAACAAACATATTTCACTTATCTTTTTATGTGAAATTACTTACCCTTGATATGCTGGCAGGCTATCGTAAAGATTGATAGCCAAAAGATGTTCAGGTTAACCGCAATGTCAATGTCTCAAGACCATAGCTATGAATTCATTTAAATCCTTTCTCTGCCTGTTTTGTATTCTCTTACCTATCACATTTAGTACTGATGCCCAGGATTTAGATTACGAGCCGAAAATACTTTTGGTGACAGCCCATCCCGACGATGATGCACTCTTTTCGGCAACCGTTTTTAAGACGACGCATTTGTTGAATGGTGATGTAGATCTCGCAGTTATGACTAACGGCGAAGGAGGGTATACCTATTCGACTATTGGTAATTTTATCTATGGCAAACAGCTTGATAAAGAGGAGGTAGGAAGAGAGTATCTGCCCGGCATTCGAAAAAAAGAGGTGATGGCAGGCGGTGAAATTGTAGGACTCAGAAATTATTTCTTCTTTGACCAGGTAGATAAAGAATATGCCCTGGATATTACCATTCCTCTCGAAACCTGGAATACCGAATGGATCAGCAACAGACTTGTGAATATCCTCAAGCAGCAGAAATATGATTTTGTCTTCACGATGATGCCATCGGAGGATACCCACGCTCATCACAAGGCATCTGCACTCTTTGCATTACGAGCCGTGAATCAATTGGATCCGGAAGAACGACCGATTGTTCTATCAACGACCATTCTCCGAAGTGATTCCGATTCTACTTCCTATTCGATGCTTGAGGGATATCCCCTGACTAAAATCAACCGGGAGATTCCGCCTTTCGAGTTTGATCGCACCCAGACATTTGGTCACAATGACCAATTGGATTATAACATTATTGCCAACTGGGTAATCGCAGAGCATAAATCGCAGGGTACCATGCAGCAGTTCATGGACGTGGGTAATTTTGAGCAGTACTGGTACTATGCGCTCAATGATGAAGAGGGTGTGGCCAAGACTAGAAGGTTTTTCGATGCGGTGAGGAGTGCCCCGATGTACACCAATCCGAATAACCTGCAAGAGGAGGAATGATGGAACACGAATGCCACGGATTCAGCTGATCTACCCTGATAGGAATTGGAAAAGTCGGATATCTCCGACTCACCCAACATAGCCCACCGATTTATCGGTGGGTGTTATGTTTGTAAGTTTTTAAAGTCCCGGAGGGACGGCTGAAAGAATTATACCTACCGAATTATTTGAAATTTGATAGTAATATTGGCTGTAACCGTCACTACCTGGTCATATTTCATCAGCTGACTGTCTGAAGATTGCACCGATAGCATCTCCTGAGACCGTGCGTAAACCGGACCGATTTGCCGGTGTGAATAATCAATACCCACAATGCGTCCAATCTTTATGCCTGCCTCTTGTGCAATTATAGCGGCTTTTTCTTTAGCCGCACGAATAGCTCGTTGCAAAGCGGTGTCCTTGCCCTCTCCGGCTTTAGTTGATAAAAAATTACCGCTGAAGTTATCGAAATCCTGTTCAATCAAAGAGATTTGTATCTTCTCGTAAACATCAAAATCAGAGAGCCTCAGGCTAACCATCTGCCTGGTTTGATATACACTTTCTTCCTTGGTATATGGGCGACCAAGGTTAGTCTTTGAAACGGAAACCGGTTCAAAATTAATATCCTCTTCTTCAACAGCGTACTTATCCAGCAGTTGAACAAGTACTTTTTCCCTCTCTTTATGCAGATTATAGGCTTTTTGCGGTGAATCCCCCTCTGCATTCAAATTAACAGTGAACTGAATAATATCAGCGGGCAATTCGACGGATCCTTCCGAGGATATTGTGATGACTCCCCGGTCTTGTGCCTTAAGAGTGAAAGGTATCAAAAATAAAACGAGAAGCAGCCAGTAGGATCTCATAACTAGTGGTATTTATTAAAAATGTTATTATCAATCAGGTAACGGGCACCTGGTAAATCAGTTCTCTTTTGCTTTTACTTTTATGGCAACGCCAATTTGCCTGGAAGTAGTATCTGGAAGCCGAATGTTTTCGGGTATCACCAGATTTCTTGGCAATTCAGTAGAAGCTTCTATACTGCTAAGATCAACCGGCTCTGTAAGGAGACTGCGGGGCACTTGACGTGTTGAATCAACTGCAAAAACATTCATGGAATCTCTCTCCGGCTTAATTGAAATCAGCGAGAGCCTACCGGGAAGTGTTCCCCGAGTAGGGATCTCGATAGGAATGGTGTACTCTTTTAATCTTTGGGCTCTGACTTTAAGCGATCTTGGACTCACCTCATATAAGCTTAAGTCAGACGGTAGGTTTACATTGCTTTCCGTAATGACCAGCTCCTCACCGCGTGAATAGTTAGTGAGATTAAAAGAGACTACGAGCTGCGACTGGTCAAAAAGCCGGAATGCCTGGTCAGAACCTGAGAGCGTAAGCCTGGCTTCCAGAGGGATGGAATCCTGTAACACTAAATTACTAGATTGCAGATTGCGATATTCAATAGGTACGGAAAAGGTTCTGTACACTGTTTCGGACTGGTAGGCAAATGCGAACCAGAAAATGACGGCCAGAATCACTGATGCGGCTGCGGTTCGTAGATCTCGGCTCTGCCACCAACTTGTCAAGGGCGATTCTTTGGTTTCATAACGGGTTTCCCAGAATTCATTCAAAATACCCTTTAACTGATTTACGGATTCCAGACGTTGCAAGGTCCCATCTCTAGCTATACTAATGGAACCTCTCTCTTCAGAGACTACCACTACCAGGGCATCGCATTGTTCAGCCAGTCCTAATGCAGCCGCATGCCGGGTGCCGCCACCGCTCAGTTTTTCCAGTTTCGTTGATAAGGGCAGGTGGGCCCCAAAACGAATAATTCGCTCCCCCTCCAAAATGACCGCACCATCGTGTCCGGGCGCTTTTGGATTAAAGATGCTGTGCAACAGGGGGATGGAGATTTTGCCCTCTAAAGGAATACCGCCATGAATATGCCGATCGATATTCTCCTTTCCCTTTAGTACCAGAAGGGCCCCCGTTTTATTCTCAGCCATCTTGGCCACTGCTTCAGTAATGATATTGGTAGTTCTATTGTCGAAGGGGGCATGGCTGTTCTTCCAAAAAATACTCCAGTTGCCAATTCTTTCGAAAAGCCGTCTGATGTCTGACTGAAACACCACTACTATACCGATAAGAATGACAGCAAAGAGACCTTCAATGAGAAGCTCGGTCAGGTACATTTCAGAAAACCTTGCCATCACATACAAGGCAAATAGCGAAACAATACCTATAATTGACTGGCGCGAGGCACTCTGGCGCAGCCAGTTCAGTATCAGGTATAGGAAAACAGAGATAAGGGCTACATCAACAACATCAGCTATCCTGACATTAATCAGAAAATCCTGCAGAATATCTATACTGTTCCGGATCATTGAGTCACTCTTAATTCAGAAAATAGCATCATACATTTCATCAGAAAGAAATATAACAGCTCAAACGGAAACACCTAATACATTCCGGTCATATTGGGGCTTTAATGAAGCACCTCTTTCAGTGTCTCCAGAGAGATGTTGGCACCGCACACCACAATCACAGTAGTCTGGTCGGCATATCGTTCAGGATCTTGAAATAGAGAGGCTACGGCCACGGCTGCGGAGCCTTCCACAAGCTTATGATGCTTTTTAATCATGAGACGAATACCCTCTTTGATCTGTTCTTCAGATACCAGGGTGAAATCATCAACCAGCTCTTTGCATAAATCAAAGGTAATAGCATCTTTTTCAAATCCGCCTGCTGAGCCGTCTGAAAGCGTTGGTTTGCCTTCAATCTCTTTGTATTCATCGGCTTTAACCGAGACAGACATTTCCGGGGAGTTCTCCGGTTGACAACCGACAATCCTGGTCTTCGGACTTCTCTCTTTCACAATAGTACCGATACCTGAAATCAAGCCACCGCCACCCACTGTAGCTAGTATATTATGGGGTTCTTCGATTTTTTCCAGAATTTCTATGCCGATGGTACCCTGTCCCGCAATGATTTGCTCATCGTTGTAGGGCGAAACGTAAATCCAGTTGTTCTCCTTTGCCGTCTTACGGGTATGAATTTCTGTGGTGTAGGGGTCATCTCCATAAAATTCAAGATCTGCTCCGTATGACCGTATTGCTTCGACCTTGGAGGTGTCCGCACCGTTAGGAAGAAATACCTTTCCTTTCATCCCCAGTAAATCCAGCGCTCTTGCAAATCCGAGCCCGTGGTTACCTGTGGATGCTGTTACAGGCATCTGCTGCAGGTTGTTTTCGCGGATCCATAACAGCTTATTGAGGCTTCCCCGTGCCTTGAACGAGCCGGTATACTGCTCGCTTTCCATCTTAAGATATACCTGCCCGTTGCATAGGTCACTCAACCATCCGGAATGAAGAAGCGGGGTGTTGAGGATATTATCCTTTATTCTTCGATGGGCATCGGTTATCTGTCTAGATAATTTCATGAATGACTCATTGCTTAAGAATGGGCAAGACCAATGGCAAGGTTTCCTCTATCCATTGACTGTACATTTTCCCGGAGGGGTGGAGGCCGTCTTCGGCAAGCAGGGTAGAATCCTGTTCCGCATTCCGGGATATAGGCGTAATGTCAACGTAGGCTACTCCCAGGCTATCAGAGATCTTTTTGCTTATGGCGTTGTAGGCTTCGATTTCGCGGGATATTTTTGGAGGATTCTTTTCACTGGCAAAGGGCGTAACTCCGTAATCGGGGATAGATAGCACTAAAACATTGTCGGGGTTATTTCCAGCCAGAGAGATGGATCTGTCGAGCAGGTAAAGAAATTTATCCGGATAGTCATTGATGTCATAACCGCGATACTGGTCATTTACTCCAATGAGCAAGGTCACCAGATCATAGGGCGGATCAAGTTCGGATTCGGCTATGGCATTCTTAAGCTCGTCGGTAGTCCAGCCGGTTTTTGCAATAATAGTTGGGTCTTTGATAGTAAGGCCCTGCTGCCTTAACTCTTGAGCTAGTTGTACTGGCCATCTTTCGGCCGTTGAAACACTCTCACCAATGGTGTAGGAGTCGCCCAAGGCCAGGTAAGAAAGTGTTGAATCTTGTGCCTGCAGAGAAAAAGAGGCAAATAAGAGAAAGATGAAAATCAGGAATTTCTTCATGGAAATACTTTCTGAGGTAAATCACTAGGTTTATTAACAATGCGCAAATAATACTAACTTCATTCAGAAATAAAAAAATGCCCTCGACTTAATGGAACACTAATCTCTGCAAATTATTATCTGTTCTAATCTGCGGCCCCTCACACCGGCAGACCTTCCATCTGCATGATTTTAAGGGCGTTAGTGGTAGGGCAAGGTCCGGGTTTCAGCTTGTATTCAAAGCTCATCTTACCGCCTTCAATGGTTTCTTCAAAGTGCCAGTTGCTCAGTTGGGGTATCTCTTCTTCCAGTTGAGCCAGCTCCAGGTCATGGGTAGTAACCATACCTATACCGTTTCTACCGGCTACCTGCTTTAAAAAGGCGGTACTTCCTCTGAATCGTTCGCGATTGTTGGTGCCGCGATAGATCTCATCTACGAAAAAGAAGAGTGGATAGGTATGATCTGACCCGAGCTCATCCAGCAGTTTGCGCAGGCGTTTTACCTCGGCATAAAAATGGGAAAGTCCGCGATCAAGTGAATCCTTAACGTTGATGCTTGAAAACAGGCGGAAGGGGATTGTTTTGAAGGAATCTGCATTAACCGGTCCGCCCGCAAAACAGAGACAAAGGTTGATGCCGACGGTCCTCAAGAAAGTACTCTTACCAGCCATGTTGGAACCTGTCAATAAGATTAAATTACCTACATCATCAATGGCAAGATCGTTGGTCACTTTCTGGCCTTCAGGAATCAGGGGATGTCCAAGGGCTTCCGCTTTAAAAGCTTCGGCGGGACTTCCGGTTTGCACCGGCTGTTCGAACCGGTAGTGGGGATTCAGCCAGGCGAAATGAGAAAGCGAACAGAGAGCTTCAAGGTCATAAAATTTGTCAAGCCAGGCAGAAAGCTTGGGTTTGAGCTCGACCTTGTACTTATCCAGTTTATACGAGAAGTAGAGATCCCACGGTACGGTGGCATTGAGCAGGAACCACAGTATATCATTCTTTTGGGAAGATGCCGCTGCGGATAGCCGGGCAACCTTACTCAGGAAACGGGAAGGTTTTGATTCTGAATCCTGAAAGCTATGTAGAAACGCTTTTAGTGCTGATGACTCTTTGAAGGGGTAATTTTCCAGGTAGAGAAGGATAGAGCTGAACCGACTCAGCAGCTTATCCATCTGGTAAGCTGCCTCAAAAAGCCCGTCTACTTTATGACTGTTAAAGTTGTATACAACCAAATAGAGTACAAAGGTAAAAATGACGTAAGGTTTTAGCACACCTACCAGGAATAAGATTCCCAGCGTGATATTTATCAGTGAGAGTGCGGTAAGTATGGTCATTGCAAGACCGTACCTGGTATCGGAGGGTTTGTCCAGCCATACAAGCAGCTGCTCCATAGTCCAGTCATCAGGGGTTGCCTGTGATTTTGTCTCTTCGGCGTTTATTCGAAGCTTATCCCTGAACTCAATCATAGGCTTCAGCTCTTTTGCCAGTTTTTGGCGCTCTGAAATCTTACTAAGCTGGGGTTCTTCCTTGAGAAGCCACTGCTTTAGTCGCCCCGTTCCTCCGGGATAGATTGCCGTGTCTATAAGTTGTATGAGGGAGTGGTTGCCGGTTATATTGAAGTCTTCGGAATAGGGGTGGCCTGCCGGACTACTGAGGTGTGCCTCTGTGGCATCCGGAATCCTATCCCAATCCAGCTGCATCCGTGCCAGGTGCTCCTCTTTTATCTTTTTTAAGAGCCGGAACCTTTTTTTTGAGTCGGATATTCTCCGGTGATAGGATGCTATGGCGATAAAAGAGGCAACGAAGAGGGTCAAAATGATATAGAAGAGAAGGCTATTCTGGTATTGTGCTACGAGGAATAAAAGTGCAATTCCTCCAATAAAGAGAAGAAGTCTGATCATGGAGAGCCGCTTATCCCACTGCTCAAGGGTGGAGATTTTTTTTTCTGCTTTATCAATCAGACTGCGAATAGCTCTCTGAAGTGTTGATTTTGAATCAGGTACCATTTCTTTTTATTGAAAGCTTTTTAAAATAATGTGAACGGGAAAGGATAGGCAATGAAAGGGAGAATTGCTTAAAAGATGTTAGAAGGGAATCTAATCTTTTTTCAGGTCAACAAGCGTTGCACCCCATCCACTCTGATCATTGGCAAGTGAATAGCTTTGCACAGCCTCATTTCGTTCCAGCAGAGCATGTACAGATCGTCTAAGGTTGCCTTTCCCTTTACCGTGAATGATTCGTATCCGGTGAATGCCCTTGTTCAGGCAGGCTTCGATGTACTCTGGAATCAGGCTTCCCAGCTCATCAGGTCGAAAGGTGTGAAGATCCAGTGTGCCGTCGATGGGCAATTCCGGAAGCTCTTCTTGTTTTGTATCCAAAAGTGTAACGGTTATGGCTTGAACATTGCGGCGTCAAGAATTGACCAAAGGTGAATGATCCAGCCCATCAATATCATCCATAAAGCTCCAGCCAATACAAACTGCGTGATTGCCATGAAAAGCCGTCCTTGTAATAGTTGGCCGAGGCCCGGAATAAAAAAACTGGCTAATGCTGAGATTACGTTACCTGCAGATCCTTGTCCGTTTGCCATAGCTGCTTTCGTTTGATTTAAGTTTGTATATGAGTACGTTTGTCAATGCCATTTGTTTCACCGGGCAGGAGCCAAACCATTTAAAGATATAGAGGCTTTAGCTTATAATCTATCACCAAGACTGAGGATTCGATATATTCAAGCTATCAGGAATGGTTTTTGCACTCTTATATGTGATTTTAGTATTCACTGGCCCAAAGGAGGCTCATTGTACTTGGTTTGTTTTTGTAAAAGCAACAACGCTCAATTTAATAAGAACAAAAAATCCCGGTTCCATTAACCGGATTAAAATAATTATATGTCAATTAATTTACCGCCACGCACTGAGAATGAAGAAGGCGAAAAGCGTACCGTGGGCTTTGAGCTTGAATTTGCTGGACTCGAGATCACCCGCACGGCAGAGATTATTCAGGAGGCATATGGTGGTGAAATCATTGAAGACAACAGGTATGAGTACCGAATCATTGATACTGAATTAGGGGAGTTCAGGGTAGAGCTCGATGCCAGAATCCTGCAGAAAATGGCATCTAAAAACTTTCTGGAAAATATCGGTCTGGATATTGATACCGGTAAATTCACCGATTCTTTAGAAGATGCACTGGATACTATGGCAAAGAGTGTGATACCTATAGAGATCGTCATGCCTCCTGTAGAATTGAATGACATGGACCGACTGGAGAAACTTCAGGTTCAATTGCAGAAGAACAAAGCAGAAGGTACCAAAACCTCAATTATCCATGCCTTTGGGATGCATCTCAACATTGAAAGTCCTGATCTGAAGGCAGAGACCTTACTTGCATACCTAAGATCCTTCATGTTACTCTACCCGTGGCTACTTGAAAAATTAAACATTGATATCACGCGTCGAATTTCTCCTTTTGTAGATTCTTTCCCTGATGCCTATGTGAATAAGATACTGGAACCGGATTACAAGCCTGACCTGGAGACCCTCATAGATGATTATCTTATATTCAATGACACTCGAAATCGTCCGCTGGATATGATGCCGATATTTGGTCTGTTGGATCAGGAGCGAATTTCCAAGGTCTTGGGAGGGGAGAAAAATAACCCCAGGCCTACATTTCACTATCGACTGCCCAACAGCAGGATCGATGAACCGGATTGGAAATTTTCGGGCGAATGGAATGACTGGTGTGAGGTTGAGAAACTTGCCGCGGACAAAGATATGCTGAATAAGCTGAGCAGGCTCTACCTGGTACGGCGTAGCAAAACCCTGGTATCTTTTAAGAAAGAGTGGGCAGAGACAATAAGCATTCTGCTGGATCTGGAAGTCACCAGTTAAACTATTCAGAGAGCTATAATTATGAGCAAGAGGAAACCGAAAATTGCAGTAACGGGTCCCGATAAAGGGGGGACTTCTGCCTGGCTGTTTACCCGTCTGGCTGTTTGGCTGCAGGGTGGAAAGGCTGTTAGAATTACTCCGTCCAATCCTCAGAGAGGTATTGAACTGGATGCGTTAATCCTGGGAGGCGGGGCGGATATCAACCCCGAGCGCTACGGACAATCCTTACTGGATGATCTGCCCGGTAAGAACCGGCCTAAACCAAGGGGCAGCCGTCAATGGTTTTTTAGAATCATATCATTTCTGATTTTCCCTATTCTCTTCCTGATAAGAAAGCTGTTTTCAACCAAATCACCCACTCTGGATGAAGCCAGAGATGAAATTGAGGTTGAACTCCTTGAATATGCCTTGAAAAAGGGGATACCGATATTGGGAATCTGCCGTGGGGCACAGTTGATAAATGTTCACTTCGGGGGCAATCTGCACCAGGATATCGATACTTTTTACCGGGAGATCCCCAAAGTTAACACCATCTGGCCTGAGAAAAAGGTGGAGATCAAAAACGGAAGCAGGCTTGAAGGGGTACTTAAAACCACCGGTCTTTGGGTCAATGCTCTTCATCACCAGGCGGTGGACCGCATCGGTGATTCGCTAGAGGTTGTGGCCAGGGAGGCCACGGGCATTGCACAAGCCATAGAAAACCCGCAGCATGAATTTCTAATTGGTGTGCAGTGGCATCCGGAATATATGCCCCAGATCCCCCGGCAGCGCGCACTGTTTAAAGCACTGGTAAAGAGTGCAAAGCAAGGGATTGGGAAATAATTATCCGGGTTATTTGCCTTTGATGTGTACTGCCGGTTGTTGCACAGAGTTTCACAGAGGACGAAAGAGGTACACAGAGTGTTTGTTTCTAGATATCCATCTTGTAGTCGACAAAGTGCCTTTCTTTGATCACAGAGTTAATAAACTCGATGGCTTTTTTGTGATGAGCGTTCCGTGTGTACATGGTGTAGTCCAGCTCAGTTTCAAAGTCGGAGATGAGTACGACGTCGAAGGCTGAACCGGCTTCATCATCGTCATCCGTTATGTTAATGCCAACCTCAACGCTTTTAATTTCATCGATATTAACCTTGAGACCCTCCAGGATAAGCTTCATTTTTTCGGCATTCTTTTCCTTTGAGGCTCCTTCAGCTTCATCCTTGAGTTTCCACATTACAACATGACGGATCATATTATTCTCCTACTGAAATTTGTATGACTGTTTGAAATTTTATGTAAATCTGATGAAAGAGTGGCGTTAATGCAAATTACTTTTACTGAGCACGATTAGCAAACTGCAAGTCATCTTCATCAAAAGTGGCATCGGTGTACTCAAATACCCGTTTATGGTACTTTTTAGCGGCATAAAGATAAAACCGGGCGTTCTCAAGGTTATTCTCTTTATACCAGAGATAAGTTTCAACATATCCCAACGCAACCTGCAATGAATCATTTTCGCTAAGCTGATCGTTCTGACCCCGTCTTTGAGGGATATTCAGCAATTGTCCGGCATAGATCAGGTCAGGGTCTTCAATTTCCGGCTGATTGGTGTCATAAATCCACGGCCAAAGATAGGGATTTTCATAGGCATTGTCTGCCAGGCCCCAAAGCGTCTGTCCCGCTGCAACTGTAACTGTTTCAATCGGCGGTGTGGCATCCGGATCAACATCAGTAGCCTGATTGTCTTGTCCCGTTGCCTGTCGGCCGGTACCATTTGCCTGACTGGCATCGGCTGCTGATTCTGGTCGGTCTTCTTGCTCATCAGCTGCTTGCTGCTGTCCGGATTCCGCTCCTTCTTCGTTATTTTCTTTCTGTTCCTGCTGCGGTGCCTGAGTTTGTGCTTGTTGTTGGTCCTGCGATTGACTCTCATTTTGAACTTGAGAAGTTTCAGAAACGGCAGACTGTGGTGTCGCTTGCTGCTGGGTACCTAAAAGATACCAGGCTCCTATAGCGAGCAAAAGGATGATAAACGCAGCGGCAATTACCCAGAACGTGCCTCCGTTACCTTTTCGCCGATGAGAACGGTCGCGAAATCGTGGTTTAGCGGTAACTTTTTTAGAACCGGCTCCGGAAGTATCAGGTGGAACTTCGTCCTGTCCCTCAGTTTCATCGGAACTTTCGGGTTCCTCGCTTTCAGAACCGGGAGCATTTTCCTTGCTGAATGCTACAACATCTTCCTCCTCAGAACTTTCTTCCTGACCTTCATCACCGGCCTCTTCATTGCCCGGAGGTACTACCGGTCCCTTTGGATGTCTTGCATCGAGCCCAAAAGGATCATTCTCGTCGACTTCAATTTCTGATTCTATGTCTTCTTCCCAGGGTGCCTTCTTTTTCTCTGAAGATTCATCACTTTCGGCGGCGCCTGTTTCACTTTCACTTTCTTCAGGTTCTTCCCTTGTTTCCTCTTCAATCTCTTCCTGCGCCTGGAAGCTTTGAACTTCCTCCTCAAGAATTTCAGGCTCCATATGAGCATAAGGTGCATTAACCAGCTCGCTTAGGTCCTTATAAGGAGTGAAATCAACTTTGTTGTGGGCGGGGATGGTTATCTTTTCTTCTGTTTCAGGATTATAACCTTCCCGTTCATCCATCTTCTTTAGCTTGAAAGTACCGAGTCCCGCTACATTGGCAGAGCCATTTTCTTCCAATCCCTCTTTAATAAGAGAGGCGAAATCCTTGATGAAGTCATGCGTAAATTGTTTGGACTTGCCTGACTGTTCTGCAATCGCTTCTACGAGTTCCTGGAAGGTGATTTTATGATTCATCTTCTATCCCCAGGTACTTTAGGTAATCTTCTAGATTTTTGGCGGCATCAAAATCAACTACGCGCTTAGGCGGAAGCATCAAATATTTCTCGTAGTGCGGATTATAGGATTTATGTTTTTCACGGGTATGTGTTCCGAAGGTTCCCAGCTCCGGTATGGTAAAGTCGTTTCCCTGCGCGAGATTGTCACACATGTTTTGTACTATGGTATCGAGCATCTCTCGGCACTCCTCCCGGCTTAAATCCCAATTTTCTGTAAGCCTGTCAACCAGATCATCCGTGTTCATAAATACCTAAATATTTTGCTTTGAAACCCTGCTACTATTTAATAAAAATATGAGAAAGATTTAAAGAATATCTTAGCATCCTAGAGGTGCAGAAGACGTCAAATAACTTTACAGCTAAGAGTCGTAATATTAACAAATTAGTAAAGGTTTGGGATCATACTTTTTATATATTGGATGAGAATTCAATATAGTATTGTCATATGCAATTTGACTCCATATCGGTTCGAGATAGTTTAAAGATTACTTTGAGCTATTTCGTACTGTCGGTTATCTGGATTTTTTTTAGTGATCGCCTGCTTCAGTTGGTAACTACCGACAGCACCCTGCTCATGGAGATGCAGACCTACAAGGGGTGGTTCTTTGTATTAGTTACCTCGATTTTACTTTTTCTGTTGATCGAAAAGAGTACCTCAAAGGTGGTAAAAAGCAGAAATAAAATTAAGAAAGCACTGAATGAGAAACAGGTGGTCTTATCTGAGCTTCATCACCGCGTAAAAAATAATCTTTCCATCATATGCGGTTTAATAGAGATGCAAATTGACGAACTCGATAACAGGGATGAAGCCAGGGCTCTCAAATCAATACAGTACCGCATTTACTCTTTGGCCGATATAGAGGAGCTTTTCTATCAAAACAGGGATATGTCAAGCGTGCCTTTTCATGATTTTTTAAATCATCTCGTCATATCCCTGAACGAACCCGGCGGCGCGCAATTCAGGATCAAGAAAAACATTAGCGATAGCTTTTTGAAAATTGATAAAGCGGTTCCTTTTGGCCTGATGGTCAACGAGATCTTTTCGCAGCTGAGAATGAACGGAAACCTTGAGGAGCTCAACTACATCACCGTCAGCCTAAGCCAAAGTGATTCAGGGCAGGTAACTTTCGAGATCGGCTTTGATGTGGTACCTTCTACCATTCTTTCGCAACTGCGGGGAGAAGATCAAATTGAATCCATATTGCTCAACCTATTTATTGATCAGCTGCATGCAGATACGGAATGGCGAGAGCAAGATGGTATCTCTAAATTTTCCGTTTCTTTTGACAGTTCCGATACCTACGAAAACATGTCACTTCCTGAGATGCCGCTTGCGAATCAGATTTCAAACTAATTCTTTGCAATCGTCTTAGATGCAACGAAACGATTCGGGCCGAGATAAAATTATAATAGACTAGCAGACAGCATAATCATTAAAAATTTCGGGAATTCTATGAGTAAGCCACTAAATGTCACTGAAAAGCTTATTAAAAGCCACTTGGTTGATGGGAAAATGGAGCCGGGTGAAGAAATTGGACTAAAAATCGATCAAACACTAACGCAAGACGCTACCGGCACAATGGTGATGCTGGAGCTAGAAGCTATGGGTCTGGATGAAGCAGAGACGGAACTTTCGTGTCAATATGTTGATCACAACCTAATTCAAACCGACTTCAAGAATCCTGATGATCACGTGTTTCTTAAATCGGCTGCTGAACGTTTCGGTATGTGGTTCAGCAGACCGGGAAATGGAGTAAGCCACCCTATTGAAACAGAGCGTTTTGCCATACCGGGAAAGACACTGGCAGGTTCTGACAGCCATACACCTGCTTCCGGTTGCATGGGTATGCTGGCCATCGGTTCCGGGGGCCTTGATGTTGCTTTCGCCATTGCCGGTGAACCATTGTACATAAAGATGCCGAAAGTACTTGGCGTGGAACTTAAAGGAGAACTTCCTGACTGGGTCAGTGCCAAGGATGTGGTCCTTGAAATGCTGCGACGCTATGATGTTGACGGTGCCACCGGTTATGTCATTGAATATTTTGGAGAGGGACTGAAAAATCTCGATACCATGGATCGACATGTAATTGCCAACATGGGTACGGAGATGGGTGCTACCAGTACCGTCTTTCCTGCCGACGGCGAGATACGCAGATTTATGGAATCACAGGGCAGGGGGGATGAATTCGTTGAGCTGCTTGCTGATGAAGGGGCTGAATACGATAAGTACGAAGAACTTATTCTGGATGATGTCGAACCTCTGATTGCACTTCCCAGCAGTCCGGGCAATGTGGTCCCTGTCAGAGAAGTTGAAGGAGAGGATATCTATCAGTCTTATATCGGATCGTCTGCCAATCCCGGGTATCGTGATTTCTGGATTGCCTCAGAGATCGTAAAAGGCAAAACGGTGAACGATAATGTTTCTTTTGATATCAATCCCACTTCACGGCAAATCATTGAGAACATGGTGAAGAACGATGTCATGTTCAACCTGGTACAATCGGGTGCGCGCATTCACCAGGCCGGTTGTAATGGCTGTATAGGTATGGGACAAGCACCTGCATCCGGACAGAACAGCCTTCGAACAGTACCCAGAAACTTCCCCGACCGATCCGGGACACCCGAAGATTCGGTATTCCTGGTAAGTCCGGAAACAGCTGCTGCTTCAGCACTGACCGGAAAAATTACCGATCCCAGGGACCTGGAAGAGCTGTTTCATATGAAGTATCCGAAATTTGAGCACCTCCAAAACCTGGTTGTCAACACCGAGATGCTCACGCCACCCAAACCGAAGAGTGAGCGCGGAGAGATCAAGAAAGGACCGAACATTTCCAGCATGCCGGACTTCGATGAGCTGAAAGATTTTGAAGTACCGGTCTTGCTTAAGATGGGTGATGATATTTCCACCGATGAGATACTTCGTGCCGGTGCTGAAGTGCTGCCTTTCCGCAGCAATATCCCCGAGATCAGCAAATTCACGCTAGACGTGGTTGATAAGAATTTTCACGATCGCGCCATGGAAGCTAAAAACGAACACGGCGGACATGTAGTCATTGCCGGTGAGAACTATGCCCAGGGATCCAGTCGTGAGCACGCGGCTATTGCACCACGATACCTGGGTCAACGAGCGGTCATCGCCAAGAGCTATGCCAGAATTGGATGGCAAAACCTGATCAATTTCGGTATTCCACCTCTAGAATTCGAAAGCGATGCGGATTACGAGGATATCGATCAGGGTGACGTACTTGCTGTTAATGATATTCGCGGTGCCATCGAAAACGATGAGGATATTGTCATCACGAATAAAACCAAAGGCAACCAGTATACCGTGAAACACACCTTCAGCAAGAGGCAGAAAGAAGCACTGCTTTATGGTGGTGTGATTAATCGCTTTAAGGCTAAGAAAGCCAGCTAATAATTTAGTTAAGATTAAAAGCCCCGGTGTGAACCGGGGCTTTTTTTAATTCCACTATTTTAAATTAAAACAAGTCGCTTATGATGGACTATACATGAATAAATACGTCATTGAGTTCCATACTTATGGCGCTAATTTCAACTGCCGGTATCTACTTTTCACTGATTCTGTTCACCACGTGCCGGGTTACTAGCGAGTATCACAAATGAGTGATGTGGAATAGAGTTCAAGCTTAATCAATAATCCATTGAATCGGGGTTCCGATTTTAACTTATAGTGTGTATATTAATACACATCAATAGTTAGTAGTTGAACACCTGATATTTAATGAGTAATAACCATACTTCGGCGGCTTTTTGGGATCGTCTCGGCATAGGGATTTCCGGATTGTGTGCCATTCACTGCCTGTTTTTTCCGGTCGCCATAGCATTGCTGCCACTCTGGCCCGCGGCTGAATCAATTCATGACTGGACGCACCCCATACTCTTCATCCTTATAGTACCCACTGTTTTATTTGCCCTCAAAGGCAAAAACTATTTAGGTACCATAGGCAAGTACCTGTTATTGGGTTTATTTGTGGTGGGCTTTGCCTGGATGCTGCACGATTTCCTGGGTGATTGGGGAGAAGCCGGTGTCACGCTGGTGGGTAGTGCATTGCTGGTAAGAGGTCACTGGCTGAATTTCCTGTATCACAAAAACAAACACAAATCATAGGTATTCATGAAACGTCTGAACTTTACTCTTGACCAGGATACTGTACATTTGCTGGAGGATCTCGCCAAAAAGTTCTACGAAGGCAATAAATCACAGACGGTGAGGGCTGCACTGGAAAGTCTGGCTGCTCATACCGGCCATCAAGGGTGGGTTATTACCGGATACACGCCAAATAAAGTGGACGGAGAAGTGAACTGCCACGGTTGCGGGGAGTCGCACTCAGACGGTGAAATTCTTTACCGACCGGTGTTTGAACGCGGTAACAGTCCATCTGCACTGCCCAAAATACCTTCCGAAAACTGGCTGGATTGTCCCGACTGTGCCGAGAAACAGTTTACTGTCTAATCTGGTCTTACATCTTTACGTTTGTGTATTAAAACTAAATGAGCCGTTTTTGAAGATTATTTTTCAGTTCCCGGGCAAGTTCTTCCAGATTATTGATATCGTCTTTTAGCATTCCAGCAATGTATAGGGCACATCCCCATGATAGGGTTACTCCTGCTCCGCCATGTCCGTAATTGTGGATGATTTTTTTACCGTGCTCTTGGGAAGACTCCAGTCGTATACCCGGCTTGTTCCTGGTACGCACATATCGGTAACCGATTTTGGTTTTGACCTCCGAAAAATCATCCAGATTCAAATCGTAGGTTTCCTGTATGATTTCACGGTTCAGCTCATAGATAGGTTGGGGTATTTTGACTCCGTCGATTAAAACCGTTTCTCCTTCATACTCCTTTCCCTGCCAGCGTCCGTACCGGTCAACTTCGCCTTCCAACCTGCTTCCGCCCAGAATCCAACCGTTCGATCTGGGATAAAAATATACATCAAGAGCATTACCTGAGGGATCCGAATAGACACTACTGCCTGCAGTATAGTTGTAGGAAGGGATCAGACCGTTCGAATCTTGAATAAGAGGGGCATCTTTCAGATAGACCAGATGTCCCTTTGAAACCAGCAAAGGTTCGGTTTCTTCAAATAACTCCGAACTCCAGATTCCGGTACAATTGCATATTACGTCGCCTTCCAGAGCTGAAATCTCTTCAGCGGATACTTTTTTGCGGATGATCTTACCGCCCCACTCACGATACTTTTCGTAAAGCCGGTAAATATAAATGGGCCATTCTGTGAACAGACTGTCGAATGCCCATCCGGCAACAGTACCCGAGTTCTTTCGCATCGGGACTCCTGAAGTTTTTCGGTCAACTCGTTCGTAGTTTTTTAAGAACCCTGCGTATGCGGGTTCGTCTATTTGCTCTTCAAAGATTTCAAAATGACGGTGCATTTTGATACCCTGTACACCGGCTTCAAATAAAAACTCAAAGATCTGTTGCGATAGGGGGAAGATTCGGTCCATTTTTTCTGACCTAACAGAGTGTGGTATTATGGATGCTGCCGGGTAAAGGCTGGCAAACTTGGGATCTTCCGGTGCCTCCTCCGTTACAAGCTGTTCAGCATACACGACGGTTTCATATCCCAGCAATTGCAAACAAAGGGCGGTGGTTATCCCACTAATACCCCCGCCAATAATGATGGTACGGTTATTCATTGTTATGTTTTAGTGTACTTATAACACAGATTTTTTAACTGAGTCAACATATTTAAATCAGTTTAACCTGCGTTTTCAGTGTTCAATTATTCCCAGGGTAAATGATCCAGATCAACATTTCCGCCGGTAATAATAATGGCCACGTTTTTCCCTTTCACATCTTCGATCTTATCATTAAACAGGGCTGCAACCGGTACCGCACAAGATGCCTCGATAATAATATTCATTCTTTCCCAGATATAGCGCATGGCGCTAACAATTTCTTCTTCGCTTACGGTAACAATACTATGGAGATGTTTTTGAAGACAGGCAAAGGTCAGTTCACCGAGTCCGGTTCTGAGACCATCGGCAACGGTCTGAGTATTTTTTGAGGGCTGCAATTCTCCTGTTTTAAAGGATAAATAGGCGTCATCTGCTATTTCCGGTTCGCACCCGATGACCTTGACCTCAGGTTTCATACCGCAAGCGGCAATAGCGGTTCCGCTTGCAAGTCCCCCGCCACCGACGGGCGCCAGAATAATTTCGGTATCCGGGTAGTCTTGCAGCAACTCTAGTGCCGAAGTACCTTGTCCCGCAATAATTCGCGGATCATTGTAGGGATGGATGAACGTTGATCCTGTATTTTCAACTACCTTTTCTAAAGTCTCTTCCCGTGCCTGTTGGGTTGGTTCGCAGAAGGTTATTTCTGCTCCATATCCGGCTACGGCTCGTTTCTTAACTTCCGGACTGTTTTCAGGCATTACAATGTAGGCGGGAATATTTTTCATTTTTGCCGCCAGTGCTATAGCCTGGGCGTGATTGCCTGAAGAGTGGGTAGCCACACCGTTTTTAGAATCTTCTTCAGAGAGGGAAAATACAGCATTGCTTGCCCCGCGAAATTTAAAGGCTCCAACCCGCTGAAAGTTTTCACACTTGAAGTAAACCCGGCATCCTGTTCGCTCATCAACCTGACGGCTCCGTAACACCGGGGTGCGGTGTACGGCTTCTCTAATGCGACTCTCTGCTTGTTGTATATCGGATAGGGTAGGAAGGTTCAAAGTGATATTACCTGATTGGTATTTAAAATTAAAAATACATTTAGCATGATAATCAATGAGCATCAATAAAATAATTAACCCGCATAGTTGCTAACTGTTGTTTCATAAACACTCTGTGCAACTCTGAGCTTCTCTGAATACCTCTGTGAAATAACCAGTGAATTTTTAGATATGGGGTACCAAGATTTTTACTCCATTTTACCTCAGGATTTATTACCCTTAGCATGATAGATTCATAATGTAACTCGTAGATTATCATGATGCATGACAGCAGCTTCCGGTTTTCAGCAGTAACCCTTCTTTTTTTAATCCTCTTTTCTTATTCCACAACCCTTTCCGCCCAGGAGCGGACCTTCGAATTTGATTCCGATATAACATACGATTCGGAGATCCCTTCACCCGAAGAGTTTCTGGGTTACGAGCTGGGAAGCTCTTTTACTTTGCACTCCGATGTAATGCGCTATTTTCAGCGGCTGGATGAACTTTCCGATCGCATCACCTTTCATAAGTACGGTGAAACCTATGAAGGGCGCGGCCTATATTATGCCGTCATCACATCCGAAAAGAATCAAGCACTGATCGATCAGCTCCGCAATAACAATCTGCGCCTGTCCGATCCCGACTCTCTGAACAGCACCGCTGCAGATCTGGTGATCAGCAACCAGCCGGTTACAGTTTGGTTGAGTTATAACGTTCACGGAAATGAACCCTCCAGCAGCGAAGCAGCTATGCAGGCAGCCTACCGTCTGGTAGCCGGCTCTGATACGGAAACTGCTTCTATGAGAGAAAGCGCTATCACTATCATTGATCCGATGATCAATCCCGACGGCAGAGATCGCTACGTATTCTGGTACAAATCCGCCAAAAGCAACATGCTGAATACGAATGCTGAAGATTATGAGCATGATGAAATATGGCCGGGCGGACGCACCAACCATTACTGGTTCGATCTCAATCGAGACTGGACCTGGCTAGTGCACCCCGAATCAAGGGGTAGAGTGGCCGTCTACCAGCAATGGCTCCCGCAAGTTCATCTTGATTTGCACGAGCAGGGTTTTAATAGCAATTATTTTACCATGCCGGGTACTACTCCCCGCAACTATGAGTTGCCCGATGACTACGAAAAGTGGGCCGATGTTTTTGGACGAGGTACTATAGCAGAGTTTGATGAGCATAATATCAATTATGCCACGCGGGAGGCTTTTGACTTTTTCTATCCCGGTTACGGCTCATCGTATCCCAGTACTATGGGGGGTATCGGCATGCTGGCTGAACAAGGCGGGCACAGTCGCGGTGGCCGTGCGGTAGAAACGGAAGATGGGTATGTATTGACTCTTCGCCAGCGCATATTTGATCATTATACCAACTCTATGGCAACGGTAAAGACCGCGGTTGAAAACCGGGAGGCCTTGCTTCGATATTTCAGAAATGCATTCTCACCCGAGAGCAGGAAAGGCGAGACAGAGGCATACATCATTCCTGATAACGACAGCGACTATACCTATGAGCTGATTGACATCATGCTGAAACACGGGGTTGAAGTGGAAAGAGCCCGGGAAAACTTTAGGCTTCGCGACGCTTTTGGTTATTGGAATGGAGAGTCGGTACAGAGGAGTTTTAACAGCGGTGATTTTATCATCAAGACCGACCAGCCCAGGCACATCTTTATCAATACCTTGATGAAGCGACAGCTGACGATCAGGGATTCGGTGATGTACGACATGTCAACCTGGTCAGCACCGCTGGCTTATAATCTGGATGCGGCATGGACGGAAGATGAATTGGATGTTTTGACTGAGCGGATTACCAATTCACCGGCTTATCCTTATGGGCTGGAAAATTCCGGTGCAGAGTATGCTTTCGTCATCGACTGGGATCAGCGTTATGCTCCTAATGCACTTGCAAAACTCTGGGAGGCCGGATACAGGGTTCGCAGCGCTACGGAGACCTTTACCTACGAAGGCAGAACTTATGGAGAGGGTAGTCTCATTGTACTGGTAGGACGTAACTACAGTAAGAAAGGTGAAATGGGAGCCGATATGCAGCGTATTGCCGAAGAGGCAAAGGTTCAAATCGTTGGTTTTGATACAGGAAGAATGGATGAAGGCATTGACCTTGCCTCAAGGGACAGCGATCCCGTCAAGAAACCGAAGGTTGCACTGATGGTCGATAGCCCGTTCCGATCGTACACAGCAGGACAGATCTGGTTTCTCTTTGACCGATGGACCGAATTCGGCATCTCAAGAATACGTAGCGAACGGTTACTTTATATGGATATCAATGAATATGATGTGATCATTATGCCCGGAGCCCGGGGACTATCTTCATTGCTGGATTCCACAGCTCAGGAGAAGTTGAAAAGCTGGGTCAGAGCCGGCGGTACGCTGGTGGCAACAGAGAGTTCGGCAGAATTCCTTGCGAAAAATCGATCCGGATTTACCGGAGTATCACTGGCTGAAATGGATGACAAGGGAGAGGACCGGGAAGAGGGCATAGAACCTGAAGCCTATACCCGTTATGAAGCCCGGGAAGATAGCTCCGGATTGAAGCGCATACCCGGGTCAGCTTTCAAAAGTATTATTGATGACTCCAACCCACTTGCTTTTGGCCTGGATAACCGGTTGTATTCCCTTAAGTTTTCTGATGAAGCACTGGTACCGAGTACCGATTGGCAAACAGTAGGTTATTATCAAAAAGATGCCGGCAGTTTGCTTGCATCAGGTTATGCTTCACAGAAAAACTTGCAAAAAGCGGCAGGTAATGCTTTTGCGGGAGTGGCGGAAATGGGTTCCGGTAAAGTGGTGTTCCTCCTTGATAATACTCAATACCGGATGTTCTGGGTCGGGCCTGCGCGCATGATGCAGAATGCGGTCATGCTGTTACATGATTTATAGATTATAACTATTACACTCAAGAAAACAGTTTATTCGGATACGCTCACAAATTCCCAATCATTATCTGTGGTGTATCACTTAATTAACAATTAAAACCAGTTACATTATGAAGTATCTCGTTTCGATAGTGGCTTTTTTACTTTTATCGGGTCTCCAATCGCTTCAGGCGCAAGATGAAATTATTCTGGCACGCCAGCCGGCCATAAATCCTGAAGGAACTATGGTGACATTTTCCTACCAGGGTGATATATGGACTGTACCCTACAATGGAGGTGAAGCACGCAGGCTTACCGTACATGAAGCTTACGAGTCCGCTCCCCGATGGAGTCCGGATGGTGAGTCGATAGCCTTTTCAGCAGGCCGGTTCGGCAACGATGACATTTTCGTAATACCTGCTAAGGGTGGCCAGTCCGAAAGAATAACCTATTATTCAGGTGGAGACGACCTCTGGGACTGGACTTCTGATGATCGGTTGCTCTTTACCAGTAACCGCACTTTCCAGCAGGTAGAGTGGGATTCAGAAATACAGCACGTATCTTCTGATGGCGGCACACCTACTCGTTTCTTAAATGCCGTAGGTGATATGCCATCAATGTCGCCGAACGGGCGGTATGTCGCTTTTGTACGCGGTTCATGTAGAATATCACGAGAAGAGTATAACGGTCCTGCCGACCTGGATATCTGGATTCATGATACTCGTGAAGATACCTATATGCAGCTGACCGATAACTCGGTTAATGATTTCCTGCCTCGATGGAAAGATGATGGTACTTTGTATTTTATCAGTGCCCGTTCCGGTCGGTATAATATTTACGAACAGAATATCAGTTCCAATGGTACTGCCAGCGGTACACCTGTAGCCAGGACGAACTTTGAGGAAGATGGAGTCCGGCATTTTGATGTAGCCGGTAATGGGAATCTGGTTTTTGAACAGAAAACGGCGCTCTATACTCTTGCAGAAGGGGCAAGTAATCCTTCCAAATTGAACATTGCACTCTCTTCCGATTACCGGTTTTATCCTACCGAGCATGAAACCTTCACCGGCGATATAGAAGGATATGAGGTTTCACCAAATGACAAATATACAGCGATGACCATCAGGGGTGAGATATTTGTGAGGGAAAACGATAAGGAGAAACAAAAATCAGTCAATCTTTCAGATCATCCTTATCGCGACCGTTCCGTTAGCTGGCTCAATGATTCTACCGTAGTCTTTACTTCCGATCGAAACGGGCAGTATGATATTTATCTGGCACGGTCTTCAGATGAGAATAAACCGGATATTTTTAAAAGCCTGAAACATGAGCTGATCCGGGTAACGAATACGGAAGGGGATGAGATGAATCCTATTATCTCTCCGGACGGTAAAAAAATTGTCTACCAGGTCGGACGAGGTACGTTGATTACTGCCGATATCAGTAATGACGGAGAACTCACCAACCGGAAAACACTTCTTGACGGTTGGTCAACGCCGGGTGGTATATCCTGGAGTCCCGACAGCAAATGGCTTGCATACTCGCTTGACGACCTTTATTTCAACAGTGAAATCTATATTCACGCTGCAGACAACAGCATGGATCCGGTGAATGTTAGCATGCATCCTAAAGGAGATTATAATCCTGTATGGAGCAGGGACGGTTCCAAGCTAGGTTTTATGTCGAGCCGGAACAACGGAGACTATGACATATGGTTCGCCTGGTTGACCGAAGAAGACTGGCTTAAGACTGAAGAGGACCGTGAAGAGGGCTATTACTTTGATAGCGAAGAGAAGGAAGAAGAGTCAGAAGAGGAAGAGGAGAAAAAAGAAGTTGAACCTATTCAAATTGACTTTGAAAATATACATGAACGTCTCTGGCAGGTTACTTCCATGCCGGGTAATGAAAGCAACCTGGTAATTTCGGAAGACGGGGAGACCTTCTATTTTACGGCAAATGATCCCGCAGCTGACGGCAGCGATTTATTTAGCATCAAGTTCGATCGATCAGAATCGAAGCAGCTGACACAAGACGGACAGAATCCCTACGGACTCACCCTCGGGCCTGATGGTAAAAAACTCTATGCATTGAAACGCGGCAGTTTTTTCGAGGTTGATCCCGGTGGTGACTTTACACCCCTGCCGTTCCGTGCTTCCATGGTGATCAATCATGAAGAAGAGAACAAACAGGTATTTGAAGAGGCTTGGAGTGCGCTAAACCAGGGCTTCTATGATCCGGAATTTCATGGGGACAACTGGGATGCTCTCAGAGACAAATACAAGCCATGGGCATTGGCCGCTTCCACCAGTCAGGATTTCCGCTATATGTTCAACTGGATGCTGGGGCAACTGAATGCCAGCCATATGGGTCTATATGGATCAAATCCGGAAGAGACCCAGAATGAGCGAACGGGATTACTGGGTATCGGAGTAGAACCCGCTGACAATGGTGTGAGAATCACCAAGGTGGTAAAAAATAGTCCCGCAGATAGGGAGCAGAGCAAACTCTATGAAGGAGAACTAATCACCCACGTAGAGGGACTGCCAATCAGCAGCGGTACTAACTTCTACTCTTATTTTGTAAATGATGCCTCCGAGCAAATACTGCTTCGGGTTCAGAATAGCGATGGCGAATCCCGGGAAGTGGTTATCAGACCTACAAACAGTCTGAGCGACGAACTCTATGAAGAGTGGATCGATTCCCGCGAAAAACTTACCGAGGAGTATTCTAACGGACGCCTTGGATATATTCACGTTGAAGGTATGAACTGGCCCAGTTTTGAACGTTTTGAACGTGAACTGATGGCCCAGGGACACGATAAGGAGGGTATTGTTATCGACGTTCGTTGGAATGGCGGCGGGTGGACCACCGACTACCTGATGACAGTGCTTAATGTAAAACAGCACGCCTACACCGTTCCGCGGGGAGCCACGCCAGACCTGGATGAGAATCACGAACAATTCAGGGAGTACTATCCCTTCAGTGAGCGTTTGCCGCTTTCCTGGTGGACCAAGCCATCGGTAGCTATGGCCAATGAGAGCAGCTATTCGAATGCAGAGATATTCTCTCATGCCTTTAAAACTCTGGGCGTGGGCAAGCTTGTGGGTATGCCTACCTTCGGCGCGGTTATTTCAACCGGCGGAATGGGCTTGCTGGACGGGTCCTTCGTGAGAATGCCGTTCCGTGCCTGGTACGTCAAGGCTACCGACAAGAATATGGAAAACGGTCCGGCCTATCCGGATGTAACCGTTGATAATGCTCCCGACAGCAAAGCCAAAGGAGAAGATCCGCAGCTGAGAAGGGCAGTAGAGGTATTGCTTGAACAAATCGACAGCGAGTAAGCGTTATTCAATACGTGTAGCACACCTCCAAGGTGTGCTACACGTATCTAAACCAGGCAAGTCAATTATTTAGCCGCGAATTTTCACGAATCTATTTATTGATACTCCTTCCGACGCTCTGCTGCGGAAGGAATCTCTTTGCCACTGAGCTTCACAGATTTAGTTCTCAATAATCTGTGAGAATCCGCGACTAAATTATAACGGCTGCTCCGCGAACATGTACTCCTTTACCGGGTTTCCGCCGATCAGGTGTTCCTGAATAATGCGTTCCAGCACTTTCGGCTTGCAGGAATGATACCAGATGCCTTCAGGATAAACGACGGCGACCGGTCCTTTTTTACAGACTCTCAGGCAGTTTGCCTTGGTACGATATATGCCGCCCTGTCCATCGAGTTCGAGCTCTTTCAATCGTTTCTTAAGATATTTCCACGATTTGAGACCGATCTCCAATTTGCAGCATTTGGGCTTGGTCTGATCGGCACAAATAAAGATGTGACGTTTAATAGAGCCAATATGTAGCTCTTCTGCTTTCTTTTGTAGACGCTTATTCATAAGAGTTACCCTACCTCTTCCAGGAGATCTTCATGAACCTTTTTACGCTTGCGGCGTTTCTGTTTCCGGTCTTTCAACCGTTTACGATTCTGCCATTTGGCAAAATAGGGAAGGAAAAACAGGTAAATACCGGTAATCCAAAGAATAGTAACGATAATAGCTGAGGGCAGGAATATCCAGAGTTTGGCCTTGTCATGGAACCATGAGCCGTCATGTATAGCTTCAATGACACCTGATCGTCGCTCCATCGACGAGAGGATAGCGCCGGTACCAAGGTCAATCTGAAGCTCCCAGCCTTCGGTGCTTCTCACCTTTACGATTCCATCGTCCGGCCTGATATCCAGCCGGTCGATATCTTCCCATGATCTGATTAGTGCTTCCTCATCGGATTTGGCAATCGCCAAAATGCGTTCAAAACCGATCTCCGGTGTTTGATAACTTAGGCTACCTTTCTGTGTAGGAGGCTGTATCCAGTCAAACTCTTTCTTTACCTGCAAAAGCAGGCCGGTTATCAAGACTATCAAAAAAGGGAGGGCTATCAACAGCGCTCCCCATCGGTGAATCTTGCGAAAATCTCTTCGGGTATGCCAGCTCATATAAGATAAATCAGTTTAAATAGTACCGCAGGCCAATGGCGCCGGCAAAAGAGAATTGGAATGAGGGTTCAATATCAAAGGTCGGCACTAATTCAAAGAATGTGCCTAATGGGGCATTGGTCAGAGAGTAGGTGAGACCTATCGGCAGACGCAGCCCTACAATATCATTGAAGTCCTGAAAAACGGCACGAATGCCCGCACCGTAATAGGTTCGCAGGGAGGCATTGTTCAGATTCAGTTCCTCATTCAGTGAATTGTTGTGATAAAGAAAATCAGAATGAACGTAGACCGACTGAAAGTTTTCACTTAGTTGCAGTCCCAATGCTCCGTCGACGGCGAAATCTTCACTAAGCCAAACTTTCACGCTCAGGCCAGTAGGGCCGTTTAAGATAGCACCCAGCCCAACGCCTGATTGTTGACTGTAGCTAACTTTGCTAAAAAGTAACAGAAAGCTGCATAACAGGGCGGTAACAAGATATTTTTTCATGGTAGAATGTATAAAAGTTTGCATTAACAGCAGTTTATACTGAAAATGGAAACAGAAGTTTAACGTAAATTACAACGGTTTAAGTGTATCAATAATCCTGACCGGGTTGTGTAATTTGGTAATTCTTCTCCTGCTTTGACTCCTCAACCATCTCATTAACGTCTTCAAGCAGCTGTTTAGCATCATAAACTATTCCATCTTTGATAGTATATTTTACACCGCCCACTCGCACCGGTTTATTCTCATCGTTTACCTGAATGGCACCTGTACCGTAGAGTACTTTCAGATTTTTGAGGGGATTGGCATCCACAAGTACCATATCCGCAAGCTTGCCTACTTCAATAGTTCCAAGCTGGTCATCCATATTCAGCACTTCAGCCCCTTTTAGGGATGCTGATTGGAAGACCTCTAGAGGGTGAAATCCTGCTTCACGGAATAACTCCATCTCCTGTATATATCCGAAACCATATAGTTTAAATATATATCCCGCATCAGAGCCAAGGGTAACACGTCCGCCACGATTTTTGTATTCGTTGATGAAGGTAAACCAGAGATCAAAGTTTTCTTTCCACGCCACTTCCTGTTCCGTTCCCCAGTTGAGCCAGTACGAACCGTGTGAGATGCGGCTGGGCTGGTAAAATTCCCAGAGTGAGGGCAGTGTATACTTCTCATGCCATTCGGCTCGACGCTGTGCAGATAAGTCACGGTTTGCTTCGTAAATGGTAAAGGTCGGATTCATGGTAAGATCCAGAGAGATCATCTCATTCATCACATCATTCCATTTTTCGGAATAGGGAGAAGCAGCCTGTTTCCAGAGGTTCCCGGCTTCTTCAAAGCGATGCTGTTCGTTACTGTAGTTATAATCCAGCGGGTAATCCTGGATAATCTGGTCGGTAAACATCGATTCGGGCACTCCGTACCAATGGGTAACGCTCGTGAGTCCGAGGCGTGCAGATTCCAGGGCATTGTTGTAGACCACGCGTGTCTGTGCATGGTGTGTCATTGTACCCAGGCCCAGTTTGTTGGCTTCATCTATGGCCGCCGCATAGATGGGTTTGCTGGCCCCGAAAAATTTAATTCCGTCCGCTCCCTCTTTGTGAATCATTCGCACCCATTTGCGGGCCTGCTCCGTGGTGGTTATCGGACCGTCATGCCCCATCCCAAAACCGATATAAGCTGCCATACGGGGAGCCGTGATTTCATTCTTTTCGCTGCGTTCTTTCTGGCGCAGGGTCCAGTCCATGCCGTTAAATGAACCCGGTTCACGGATAGTGGTGATTCCATGAGCAAGCCATAATTTATAAACGTATTCGGCAGGAGTTCCCTGGGCCGTGCCACCGGTATGTGCGTGCATGTCAAAGAATCCCGGCAGCAGGTACATGCCTTCGGCCTGAATTTCCCTTGAATTGGGACCTGCTTCAGGGCGACGCTCTTCATTTATAGGAATACCGGGGTACCCGACATTTTGAACGGATGCAATTTTATTACCCTCAACCACGACGTCCACAGGACCCATGGGAGGAGAACCGGTTCCATCAACCAGCATCACTCCCCGGATGATAAGTCTTTCAAAAGGTCCTTCACCTTCGCTACGATCCGGTGCCTCCTGTATCTGGGCAAATGCATTCATGGAAAGGAACAGGCATAACAGAAAAGAAAAAAGAAATCTATAGGTATTTCGCATCACAGAGCGGTTTGTTTAAAAGAAAAATAAGGTAATGATTTGACAGCCAAGCTATAGTAAAAAGATTTAAAGCGCTTTACAATGCCCAATGAGAGGATCCCAATGGAATTTAAATTGCCAAATATTTATATACGAAGAGACAAAATGATGATGTTTAGACTTCGTATGGTCAACTTTTTATTATGGGAACCTATCGATACATACCTGCTCTCATTTTACTATCTATAATTCTGCTTTCCTGCGATCGCGGGGATAACGTACCGGATACCTGGCAGAAAGTGTTAGATCTTAACACCGGAAATGGCATTATTCAGAACCAGGAAGGAGACTTTCTTGTTCATTCTTTTAATGAAATAGCCAGGCTCGACAAAAACGGATCTGTGATTTGGAGTATAGATCCCCTGGATCAGATCACCGGTTATGGCGGAATCTCCATTTCAGAAATTGCGCAGCTGGAAAACGGTGATTATGCTGTTACCGGCTTTGCATCCGAAGGCGCATCTTCGGTACTGTACCTCTTGATCATGGATGGCAACGGGGTTGTTCAATCACAGTCCAACATATTTCAAAACGACAATCACAGGGGTTTGGATATGAGCGTTTCAGGCGATGGGTTTACTTTTGCCGTTCCCGTCGGTCAGGGAGATAGCAACGACAGTCTCGTTGTACTTGAAGTAGCTGTCGACGGAACCGTCAAAAACGAAAAAAGTTATATTTCCAACCTTAGTGATTATGCCATTTCCGGGTTGACCCTGATACTTGAAAACCAGGATGGATATTTGGTAGAATTACTTCTAAAGGAAACCAACGGAGATGAAGTTACCAATAGAAAATTGATCAAATTGGATGCAAATTTGAACCAAGAGTGGAGTATAGATTACGGAGGGGCGGTGTTCAATGAAATTAGGGATATTATTGAATTGGAAGACGGTGGTTATCTTCTGGCAGGTACATTTCAGGGAAAAGGCTGGGCACTTAAAATCAGGGATTCAGGAAGCCTGGAATGGAATAAGAAATATGGCTCGGATGATCCCGGGAAACGGTTCTTCTTTGATGCCGAAGAGAGTGAAATGGGAAGAATTGTATTAACCGGTTCGAATAATGTGGATGGAGGGGGTTATGATGATCTTTGGCTAATGCATCTTGATAGTGAGGGTAATGTCAACTGGGAAGTAAAACACGGTGACCAATTTTATAACTTTGGCAGAGCTGTGGAGTACACCGGGGAGAAGAATTATGTGATAACCGGAGGAACACACTCCAGTTTCAATGAACCTACCAGTATGTGGGTACTAAAGCTAAATGAAGAGGGGTTGTTTTAGCTTTTTACGTGATTGTTTTATTTAAGATTAAAGCAACAAGGCGCCTTCATGCTGCAGCAGCCATCGTTTGGTTTCAATACCGCCGGCATAACCCACAAGCTTATCATTGGCTCCGATAACCCGGTGGCAGGGGATGATTATGGGAATAGGATTTTGTCCGTTGGCCCTACCTATGGCGCGAATAGCTTTGGGATTTTCCATCTTTTGTGAAAGCTTGGAATAGGTGGTGGTTGAGCCGTACGGGATTTCCTGCAGTTGTTTCCAAACCTCCATCTGGAAGTCAGTACCTTCAGGAGCCAGAGGCAGGCTAAACTCTTTTCGCTCACCGTTGAAATACTCACTCAGCTGCTGAACAGTCTTATCTATAATGCCTGATGAAGGTTTTGCTGGATGCTGACGTGTTTTATGTTTCACATAGGAGAGTTCAACCAAAGCATCTTCAGTTGCTATTAAGTGTAGATATCCAATCGGGGTGTCCAGAAAGTATTTATCCATACATCTAGTGTTGGCTTATTAATGTCGGATATTTTTTTACAAGATAGGTAATCAGGAATCAAATTTTACCGTTACTAAGGAAACTCTTTTCAGCCGTCCCGCTGGGACTCGATTGGGTTTTTATTTTAGCCCACCAATGAATTGGTGGGCTAAGTTCAGAGAGATTATATGACATTTTAAAACCATCAGTATGTCTACACTAAACCATGCCAAAGGGAGAAGAGTCTTCGATATACTTCGATTTTAGCCCACCGTTTTAACGGTGGGTTTAAAAGCAATCCGTAACCAAGTCCCATAGGGACGGCTGAAACTTAGGTTGGTATAAATAATTAATTTATATGAAATTGGAATAATTAAGACATATTACTTAAAACTCAGCCTTCAATTCCCGGTCAGTGGTAAGCTCCCACTCCGGTCAACCTTCAGATTGGTCTGGTCCAGGAGGGGATGGGTTGTTCCCAGGTTGAAATTTCCATCAAGGCTGTAGTTTAGTTCACCGGTACCGGTCAGTAATCTATAGGCAGAGATACCGATTTCTGTAATATTCAACGAAATGGGTATGGATAGCTGCCGGCTCTCCTTGCTACCTATGCTTGTATTTGCCAGGGACTCTCCCTCAGCCCACCGGTCCCCATTGATATCCAAACCATAGTCAAAACCGTTAATTACGATACCAAATGCATTCGGATTATTGAATTCCATATTAAGCAGGAGATCCGCCCGGCTTAGACTCAGATTCTGCACTTTAAGGCTGTTTACACTTATGCTGGGACTATTCAGCATGGGTATGGAGCCTTTTCTGCTAACCGGAATTTTTGTCAATCCGAGTACAGGGAGATCAAATGTGAGATCACTTAAGAATTCGTAATCTGCCTGGTCGGCACCGGCTAGAGTTTGAATTCCCTGATAGAGCTCTTGGAAGTTGAGGGTGACTGGAACTTTCAAAGTGCTTTTACCTGAAGCTTCGATGGTCGAGTTTTCTTGCTGCTGACCTTGAATGAAAGTTCTATCATTAAGTTTGAAGTCATAATTGTAGGAATCCAGCTGAAGAGATAGTGCATTGGGATTCTCAATGGTGATGTCGTAGGTCAGCTCGATCTCATTGAAATTGAAACCGCTTACCCTCATATCTGTCACTGATAGCCGGGGTTTCTGGACACTATTAGCCAAGTCCTGCAGCGCACTGCAACCACTGAACAGGGTAATCATAACTAACAGCAGGATTCCAAAAGCGGCAAAAGTACGATTATTGCTAAATGTCATAGTAAAAGGATTGATATTAACAGTAGAATGCTATTTAAAATGATGATTAAAATATAGCCAGCAATAGCCTTATAAAAGAATTAAAAAATGCGTCTAGGACCCTAAAAATGCATTTTAATATTTCCTGAAAATATTTTGTAACAATGTATACCTTTCTGACTCTTGTATATAGAAACACAAATTACTCTCTTATAAAGACCCTAATCTAGTTAGTCAACTAGTCACTCCTAAATGCTGAAACCTAAAGCATTAAGAATCCCGGGACGGATACTCCCGGGATTTTTTTATTTAATCAATGTGACAATCACAGCGGTTAAAATAACTGCTACTGCTGCTGTAAAGTAGAAGGTCACTTCAACGCCACCCAGACCGTAAATCACGCCCAACAGAAAAGGCCCCAAGGCCTGACCGCTGCGCAATACCGTCCAGTTTACCGATAAAAAAGCCGCCCTGTACTCTGTAGGAGCCTGGTATGTAAGCAAGTTCAATATGCTTGGGATGTTAATGCCCTGAGCAAAACCGAATACCATGATTGGGATAGCCAGCAACCAGATGTTTTCAATATTTGGGATGGAAAGAAAAACCCCGAGATAGAGCAGGGATGCTGTTAAGATGAGATTCTGCTCTGAAAACCGTCCTGCCAGTTTGCCAAGCTGTGAAGAAGTAAAGGCAGTAACTACCGAAGAGCCCGAAAGCATGATACCTATGATAAGGGAGGTCTGTCCAAAATCCTCATCCAGCAAAATTGGAAAAAATGTTAAATAGGCCCCGTAAAGCATGATAAAGGTCAGAAAATTGGCGGCGAAGAGCCCGATGACTTTCTTGGATTTCAAGGAGTTCCAGACTTTGCCAAAATAGGTTTTTAAGTCTTTGCCATTTTCAGGCTCGGGATTTTTCAAGGATTTAATCACAAATAGGCCGATAGGAATAGCAACAAGGCACAGATAAAAGGGGAAATACCATCCCAGAAGTGCAAGTCCGCCGCCGATGGCAGGATAGGACGCCGTACCCACGCTGAGTACACTGCCTGTATAACCCATTGCGGTTGCACGCTTGTTGCCTTCGTAGAGGTCACCGATCAGCGTAACGTTCAGCGCCCCAAGGGATGCTCCACCGACTCCCTGAAAAAATCGTAGAATCAGCAGCCAGGTAAAATCAGTGGCAAAGGCGCAGGCGGTTCCGGCAATCCCGAAAATAAAAAGAGAAGGTACCAATATGGCTTTTCTTCCGATTCGGTCAGCGAACACACCAAGCACGGGGGTCAGAAAGATTCCGGGGAGGGTAAATGCAGTAATAAGTAACCCAATCTGCTCATTCGATACATCCAGCACGCGTGCCATCTTGGGCAGGGCAGGTGCGATACTGGCAACACCCATGACTGCGGTCAGGGTGATGCCAAATATAACGTATAGATTTAGATCTTTAAGAAGCGGTTTCTTATTGATATTTGGTTTTCTCCATTGTTTTTAAACCTTCAAACAAAAGAACTCAACTTTGTTCTACGAATTATAAAAGTAAGCATAAGTGATCTCTGGTTATCTATTGCCTTTTCACTTCTTACATTTCGCTTATTTAATTCAAAGAATTGTAAATGGAACCTTAACCCTAAAGCTGATATTTCTTCCCGGGCTTAGAGCATATCCTTTATAGGTATCTAGAAAATTGCGGTATGCCTCGTTAAATAAATTCCTGGCTGAAATTTGCACCGAAACCGGACGGCTCCAGATTGGGAGCTCGACGCCCAGGGTAGCGTTTAACAAGGTATAAGAATCTGTGGATGCCACTCCGAAATCGGAAAACTGCGGAGCATTTCCAAACTGCCAGAAAGGTTCATAGCGACCGGCAGCGTCTTTTGACAGGGTATGGTTAACCTGAATGCTCAAAAAGGGACTCTCAAAAAAACCAATCTTGTTTTGTACAAGCTTGATGCCTGCAGAAAATTTTGTAGGAGGTAAAAGTGGAAGTTTGTCAACTCTTTGAATATCGTCTTCAATATTTTCTCCGGTCACGGTCTCAAATGTACCATTTACCTGCAACCAGTTGTTAAGCTGTGCCTCAAAATTCGCGTTAGCTCCAAACAGCCTGGCATCTCCCTGTACCGATTCCAGAATGGGCGGCCCTTGTCCGCCATCGGAAAACTCTCCCGAGTTAACCAGAAAAATATAGTTTCGAATCACGTTTCTGTAAGCTGTGATCTTGGCCGTTACTGTTTCCGATCGCCATCTTAAGGAGAGGTCAGTATTAAGTGATCTCTCTGAATCCAGGAAAGGATTTCCGACCTGATAGGCCGCTACACCACCGTGAATACCGTCAACATGCAAGTTAAACAGGCTGGGAGCCCGAAATCCACGTCCGATATTGGCCGCTATTGCCATCTGCTCGTTGAATTGATAGGTGGCACCCAATGATCCACTGAACTCATAATATTCCTGGTCGAGCACATTGCTGGTTTCACCGGAACTGATGTCGGGCAGGTTTAAGGCTTCATTCGGCTCGGCTTCATGCGTCCTGGCATCGAATCGAAATCCGGTTGAGATAGTCAGTTTTCCCAGCTCGGCTTTTTCAAATAAGAAAGTGGCAAAATTTGTAACTGTAGCCGAGGGAACCAACGGTTCTACTCCCCGAGTCTCCTGATCCTGGTATGTATATTCAATGCCAAGGGTTCCGCGAAAAGGTCCGACAGAGGGGTGCTCAAGTTCAGTTTTTGCCGAATAACTCTGCAAGAGAATGTCCAGGTGGGCAAAGCCTTCCTCGGGTAGTTCACTTCTTGGCCCCGCATTGGCATCACCCGGATTCGACTGTCTCAAATTCTCTGAAAACGTGAATTTCGGATTAAGAATAAAATTATTGCCCAGATTTATGTTACCTTTTAGCTGTATGACGTCATTTTCTAGGTTTTGTCCGAGACCCATGCCGTCGGGCAATAGGAAATTGTGTTCATTGCTCCAGCGTGAGTATTCTGCGGAAACCTGTCCGAAACTTCCTGTATAGCCCACCCCAATAGACCCGTTTAGCTGATCGTAATCGGTGTGGTCTAATTCCCCCGAAAACTTGGGTGCCTCCGTATTATTTGTTTCTGTAAACGTGGGTATATCGGGTGCGGTCATATTACCGGCAGAGCGCCGAATCAAGGTGCCCGTATATCCCCAGCCTGCATTTGCACCTTCCAGATGTATGCCTCCTGCCAGTTCACGGTTGTTAGTGGAGTAATCGGATAACAACTGCCCGGTTATAAATGCCTCACGGTCTAATGCATCAGGTATGGAGTTCGAAATGACATTAACCGCACCACCTAGAGCATCGGATCCGTACTGAACACTTGCGGCGCCACGCACCACTTCAATACGTTCAGATGTAAAAGGATCTACATTTGGACCGTGGCGAACCCCATACTGCTGGTAGTCCATGGCCACACCGTCATCCAATACACGAACCTGACTTCCACTGAGTCCGCGAATTACAGGCTTGCCCATTTGAGATCCGGTTGAGATGGAAGAAACACCGGCCAGATCATCTAGTGAGGAACCAAGTGATGTCTGCTGCTTGGAGAACTTTGCGTCCCCTGACAGTACGTCTACATCAGCAGGTGTTGTAAGTGGATCGGAAGCGTAGGGGGTACCTGTAACGGTTATAGTTTCACTTTGTATGAGCCTTGGTTCAAGAGTGACATTTAGGGTGGTGGTTTCATCAGCTTTAATCGTTACTTCCCGGTTTACGCTCTGGTAACCGATAAAAGAGAAGGTAAGCACATAGGTACCCTTTCGTATATTTCCAACACGATAAGATCCATCAGCCTTGGAAACAGTGCCGCGATTCAGCTGTGGGAAAGCAATGTTTACGCCGGGCATCTCCTGACCGGCTTCATTGGTTACCGTACCTTGAACAGCTCCTTGTTGAAAATTATAAATACCTTCGTTAGCAATGGCCTCTAAAGGGTTATAGATAATTGAGATAAAAACAAGCAGTACAAAAATTGTTAGTAGAGACAGTGATTTATTCATTTTCAGTAGCATTATAAAATGAAAAGTTAATGTGAGGCGAGATTGCTACTCAAGCGGTGGTGACTTATTTGAAATCGAAGCAGGGGTAAAGTCGGTCTCAGCCTCAACGGAACTAAATAGATCGGCTCTGACACTCTCTGTCGTTATAACTGAGGTACTGTTATACGACTGTATCCCAGCGGTAAGGTGCTGACAGGCAAAGCAAACGGGTAGTTCTTCTTTAATATGATGGGGGATATTTCCCTTATCGGAATCCGGGTAAACAAGAAGGGAATGAAAGTGAAAAGCCGACAGGTTCAGGCATAATCCAACCAGCAAAATTGTGATTGTGTCTTTTTTGCCGGTCTTAAAGTGCAAAATGTATTATTTAGCTTGTTTTCAATACCTAATTGTTAGAAATAAACCCTATAGAGCAGAGAAACATTTCGACCCGGTTGGGGCATCAACTCTTTAATTCTTGAAAGATGGTTGAAATAGCTTTCATTTAGCAAGTTGTCGGCTCGCAAAGAAAAGGTGTGAAGCAGGCTTCCATGCTGCAACCGGTACTGACCAAACAGGTCTAATACCACATAACCATCGGTCGGTTCTTCAAAGTCGCCGGTCCGTGTCTGTTTGGCAGCAGCTTTCAAACGAGATCCAAACTGTATGCTTCCGGTCGAGTAGGTCAGGTTGAGCATTCCTTTAAAAGGAGGTATCATAGGCAGCGGTTGAATGTCTTCTGTCTGGCCGCCTGCTTGTTGTTCCTGCTGGGTCACTTCGCGTTCGCCGTGCGTATAATTAAAACTGCCGGAAAGGGCTAGTTTACTACTTAAGGCTAATTCAGCTGAAAACTCAATTCCATAAAGGAGTGCATCTGCTCCAAAAAACTGGTATTCATTGAGCGTGGGGAAGCGGAGGCTGGGCCGGCCGGTGTTTCTTGGGTAAATATAATTCGAGAAGTCATTATGATACCCTGTAACTTCGGCCTGGAAAAGTGGACCTTTGTAACGCAAGAAGATTTCCTTTCCGAATCCACGTTCCGGCTTCAGATCGGGATTGCCTATTTCATAACTATATGAGGCCAGGTGGGGTCCTTCTGAGAAGAGTTCTTCCTGGGAAGGAGCGCGATACGAATGCATTAGAGAAACACCGGTGTAGACGCCGGAACCGAAGTCATAAACGGCTGCAATGGAACTGGATAAACCTGCAAATGAACGCTCACGGATATTTCCTATCCTTGAATCCGGGTCATCCTCCAGTGGTACCGAATTGACCGCTTCAATTCGCCCGCCAACTTCCATGTGAAGCGCACCAAAATCTTTTTCTTCAATTAGGTAGGCTGCAAGGCTGTAAGCGTCAGAATCGGGGGTGTTGGCACCCTGAATGGCATAGTTTTTGGCTTCGGCCCAAATGCCTATGGTTCCTGACTGTAGAATGCCCTTTTTGCCATGACGGGCATTAAGGCTCGCGTTGGAAGTTAGAACACCGAACTCGGTACCGATAGCACCGCCAGGTTCAATTTCACGGTGGTAATAATTTTTATACGAATAGGAAATATCAGCAGCCCTGAAAAAGGAATCTTCAAAAAAGATCTCTGACTTCCCGTCAAACTGGAACTTTTGCATTTCGATATCTACCCCGTTGGCATGTCCCCCCTCCGGGTCAGGTGGGATGCCATAATTGTTCAAATACATGCTGAAAGCACTTCCTACATAGCCCCAGGGACGGATATAACTGAGCCCGAGGGCATTATTGGTGGAAAGAATGTCTGAGTTATCAAGTTCTCCTGCAGGAGTTTGTAGGTTTTGACCGGTACGCAGGTTTCCGTCAGCCTGCAGCGCAAAAGAGCCAATAGGCAAGCCGGCCTGCAGGGCTGTGATGCCACCACTATTGACCGATTCTCCCTGTATGCTGGCCGTACCGTGTACATGATCGGGCATGGAAGTGGCTATTTGATTTCGAACCACATTTACCACGCCCCCGATAGCATTACCCCCATATTTCAAAGCGGCAGGCCCGCGTGCTATCTCAATTTTTTCAGCCGCTACAGGGTCTACAGTAACGGCATGATCTGCCGATTGGGAAGAGACATCGCCTGTTCGTGCTCCATCCTGCAAAATAAGTACCCGTTCACCTCCCAGGCCACGGATAATCGGTCTTGCCGGTGCGGAACCCATCGTTCGTGAGTCCAAACCGGGAAGATCTTCAAGCGTTTTAGCAAGGGTACTGCTGAGGTCACGCCGCAGGTTGTTTCCGGAAATACTTTTTGATACATGCTCCAATTCGGATCCCACTGTGAAATCTTTATTGCCGGTTACAACAATTGCTTCACCGCTCATTACCGAGGGCGTGAGCCTTATTTCAACATTCAAAGTATCGTTTAGCGGTACGGTGATTTGTACCGACGCTGTACGATAACCAATGCGGGATGCCGATAGGGTATAGGTGCCGGCAGGAACATTGACAAACTCGAAATGCCCATCTGTGTGAGCAACTGCCGTTCGGTTCAATTCCTCAAGATAGAGATAAACAAAACCCAGAGTCTGTCCGGTCTCACGGTCATAGCTTACTCCTTGAATGACAGAGGACATATTTTCGGATGCTTGTAGTGGGTTAGCAACCGATACCAGTAAAAGTAAAACGAGAAAGAATTTATGCATATGAAAATAAGCAGGGAAGAAACTTAAAGTATCTTCCCTGCTGGTTGATTAATTAACTACAACGGGGATAGGTTGGGTATCGAAGTCGGAATGACCATCATGTAAAAGCTGAAAAACAACAGAAGTGTTTCCCTGTGCCTCTCCATGAATATGGAAGGCCCATTTCCCGTCTTCGGAATGCTGTTCTACATCTGCGATGGCGGTGTTGATGTCTCTCCATTGCAGACTCAACTCTGGTTCGTCAGGCTGAAATTCATTGCCACTGTCATCCAGAAAGAAGAGGCGGATCAGTGTAGTTTCTTCCCCAGCATTTACCTCAATTTGTCCAGTCACTGAATTATCTTCATAGCGTGCAATTTCCTGCCCATTCATCTTAAGTAAGACGCCTGCTGGTTCTGGGTGCTCTTCTTCCTCTGAACTTGCAGGATTATTGCAGGCAGTTGCAGTAATAAGAAGAACTGCCAGTGTAATAAGCAGAGTATTGGTAGAAAATTTGTTAAATAGTTTCATAGTACTATAACTTAAATTATTGGGGATAGTTGATTGAAACAGCCTCTGGATGGTAATGGATATGGATTTAGACCATATCCTTCCAGATAAGGTGTTTCTGTTTACCGATGTTTAAATCTCAATGCTAAGCTATAGCAGGTGGGGAACGTCCTTCATCGAATCGCAGTGGAGTGTCGGGGACAAAAAGGTCGATCCGTGTATCTATTTTTGAATCAAACTCAAGTTCTGCTTTAAGATCCGCTGCGTTGGGAAAATCATTCTTAATATGATATCCGCAAATCGGACATATCGAAATATCAGTTGTAATACAATTACCGGTGTCAGTAAAATCACCGGAATGATGCCACTGAATATGGTGATGGGAATGAAGCGTAGAAAAGGTAAGACTGCTGCCCATAAAAATGAGCATCAGAACACCAAGTACGATATGTATTTTTCTTCGTTTCATCTTGCTGAAATTATACCAATAATTTTAACATAGCAATCGTTCAAAAGTTAAACTTTATAATAATTTTTTAGCTTCATAAACGTAAATAGTACAACTATTGGTATATCAATACTGTAGATATGTAGCTATATTGAATAGCTACATATTGAAATAACGAATCTTAACATTCATGGTAGAGTTACTTGATTTATCCAAAGAGTGGTTTTTTGGCTTGGGTGCCAAATACGGGGTCAATCCCATTATATACGGTGCTATCTATGTAGGTGCTATTCCTTTTTTCACAGCTTCTATGGCCTGGCTGTACCGCAATTACCGCACCGATCGTTCAATAGTACTTCCTGCTATCAGCGCGGTACTATTTTTTATATCGGCGTATATTTATCTCATCATTGAAGGGGAGAATGTACCCTGGTGGGTTTATGCAATAATGGTGATAATGGTTACTTATGGTGCTTTAGTCACTTACCGAAAAGTTCACAAGAAGATCAAAAAAATCGATCAACAAATTACTTTTGATGAGTAACTATGACTACGATGCTGTAGTAATCGGAGGGGGTTCAGCCGGATTGACGGCTTCCGGCATTGCTGCAAATTTTGGAGCCAAAACTATGATGATTGAGCGTGAACGACTGGGCGGTGACTGTACCTGGTCGGGATGCGTGCCCAGTAAAGCCCTGCTGAAAGCGGCCAAGGTAGCACATCAAATTCGCAAAGCAGGTAACTATGGATTGATTGATAGCGAACCGGATATCAATTTCAGCAAGCTTATCAAACATGTCCATGAAATCAGAGATGATGTTTACCGGGAGGCTGATGCTCCGGAAATCTATGAGGAGATGGGGATTGATGTGGTAGAAGGCATGGCCTACTTTACCGATAATCATTCCATAAATATTGAGCTTCAAAGTGGTGAGACAAAGGTGGTAACCTCAAAGTATTTCTTCATCTGTACCGGTGGGAGCCCGTATATACCACCTATCTCAGGAATTGAGGAGGCTAACTACCTGACAAATGAATCACTGTTTGAGATAGAAGAGCTCCCCCGGGACCTCATCATTATCGGAGCCGGACCGATCGGTACCGAAATGGCCCAGGCAATGAACAGACTTGGATCGAAAGTTACGGTCATTGATATGGCCGATAGAATCATGGTCAATGATGATGCAGAACTCGCTGAAATGCTGCATCAAAGGCTGAAAGAGGAGGGTATACAGTATGTTCTCGAAGCAGAGGTTGGTTCAGTCAGACAAGAGAATGGTAATATTGAGGTAAGGCTTTCACAGAGTGGAGAAGAGAGGGTGATTACCGGCACGTCCTTGTTGATGGCTACGGGACGTGCTCCAAATGTAGCTACCTTGAATCTGGAAGCTGCAGAGGTAAGCTACAGCAGGAAAGGAATTGAAGTAAATGATAAATGCCGGACGAACAAATCACATATCTATGCCTGTGGTGATGTGACCGGTGGATACCAGTTTACTCACATGTCGGAGCATACGGCAAAAATAGCCGTAACCAATGCCCTGTTAAAAGTACCCATGAAAGTGGATAAAGACCACATCACCTGGTGCACCTTCACCGATCCGGAGCTTGGTCAGGTAGGAGCTACGGAAAAACAGCTTTTGGAAAAAGGAGAGGAGTTTGAAACCTATCGTTTCCCATATCATAAAATAGACCGGGCGGTTACTGAATCGGAAGGAGAAGGTATGATTAAGGTTCACGCCAAAAAGTGGAATGGCAAGATCTTGGGAGTATCTGTGGTAGGCACCAACGCCGGCGAGATGATTTCAGAATATGCCGTAGCCATGAAGAATAGTATTACACTTCGAAACCTTGCAGATACCATTCATCCCTACCCAACCTACGGGCTGGGCGCGAGGCGTGCGGCTGACCAGTGGTACATCAAGAACCAGTCGGAGTGGCAGGTTAAACTCATCAAAAAGGTCTTCGGCTACCGGGGTGAGATACCAGATTTTAGCGATCCCGACCGCATTGTTTAGGGTTTTGCCGAAGATCGGCACAGATTTTTAAAAGAATCTTGTCCACTCTTCAAATTTTGCCTTTTAGACTTGCTAACAGCTGTGCTAAGCGCCCACGAATATTTACTCTTTACTCTTCTACCCGCTCTGCGGTCGACGCTGCCCTATACGCTCTGCGTATATTCCTATATCAACTATTTAGAAGTATGCCCTATAGAATAGAAAAAGGCTCACACATAGAATAACAACACCTATCCAAAACATATACTTGCTGTCGATCCAGCTTGTCTTGTTGTACCTGTGATTCACAAAAGCATACATGAAGAAACCGACCGCCATACCGAGTATGAGTGCTGCTATGGTCATTGTATTATTCTAAATTTAGTGTGTTCTATATACCTGCTTCGGGCCTGTAATGGTAAATCTGCTTATCAACCTAAAACTACAATATATTTATCTCATTTGAGAGAGTTCCTAATGCCTTGACCCAATACTGAAGTGTAGTGGGAAGTTCTCATCAGGAATATTTCGATCTTAACCAATCTACCGCTTGGCGGGAACAGCCTGCGTCGCCATGGAGCAATGGCTAAGACACAAATTTATTTGAATATGCCGCACATCGATCCGCTTTGCGGTCGACGAAGACTCGGACGCTCTACGTTCAATCTCACTATATAAACCAACTAAATCCTCAAAAAATAAAAAAGCCTTCCACCCAAAAAGGGAAGAAGGCTTTAAAATAATTGCCTCAAAACTTAGGCGGTTTTCATCATCTTCTTCAGAGTGACTCCGATTTCGGCCGGACTGTCTACCACGGTTACGCCGGCATCCCTGAGCGCTTTCTTCTTATCTTCGGCAGAACCCTGTCCGCCGGAAATAATGGCGCCGGCATGTCCCATCCTTCGGCCCGGAGGTGCAGTACTTCCTGCGATAAAGGCTACAACCGGTTTGTTTACATGCTCTTCAATATAAGCGGCTGCTTCCTCTTCGGCGCTACCGCCAATTTCACCGATCAAAACGATGGCATCGGTGTCTGGATCTTCCTGGAAAAGTTTGACGGCATCTGTGTGCGTCGTACCGATAACCGGGTCACCTCCGATTCCAATTGCAGTGCTCTGTCCAAGATTCTCTTTGGTAAGCTGGTCAACTGCTTCATAGGTAAGCGTACCGGAACGTGAAATGAGTCCGACATTACCGGGTGTGAAAATACTGCCGGGCATAATACCGATCTTGGCTTCACCGGGAGTGATAACACCGGGACAATTAGGTCCAACCAGCGTTGCTCCATGGCTGTTGACAATTTGCTTGGCTGTAATCATGTCATTCACAGGAATTCCCTCTGTGATACAAATGATTACTTCAATGCCGGCAAACGCCGCTTCCGAAATAGCATCTCCTGCAAAAGCAGGCGGTACAAAAATTACGGAAGTATTGGCTCCTTCCTGTTCCACTGCATCGGCTACCGTATTAAAAACAGGAACCCCCAAATGTTTCTGGCCGCCTTTACCGGGTGTTACACCGCCGACGACATTTGTGCCGTATTCAATCATTTGCTCGGTATGAAAGCTGCCTTCGCTTCCGGTTATACCTTGCACTACCAATCGAGTATCTTTTCCAACGAGAACGCTCATTTCGACAATATTCTAGGTTGAATTTCTTGTTTCTTAGTCGCTCGGAATATAGCCACATCAGCATGATTTGCCAAAGAGAGAACACAGATTTACCCTGATTAAATTTTGATGATCGGTTCTACTACTACTTATGTACTTTCAATCATGAAGAATACAGAATTCAGAATCCGGCACGGTGTATCCAACTTCCAATTTCCAACTACCAACCTCCAGAAATAGTAGGTGAATCTCTTCCGGAATTCTGTTATCATTTCATAGCTATGAGTACCATGATCCCCGATGAAAAAAAGGAAGAAGTTCGAGAGGCGGCTGATATCGTCGAGGTGGTCGGAGACTACGTCAAACTGAAACGGTCGGGCCGCAGCTGGAAAGGCCTGTGTCCTTTTCATGACGAAAAAACACCCTCTTTTCATGTTACGCCTGATCTGGGTATCTACAAGTGCTTCGGATGCGGGGAGTCTGGAGATGTTTTTAATTTTGTTATGGATATGGAGGGGGTGGGATTCGTCGAGGCGATGCGTTCCCTAGCTGATCGGTACGGGGTATCGCTTCCAAAAGAGGAAGATCCTGAGTTTGATGAGGAGCACCACCTTCGGGAAGGTATTTACCACGCCCTGCGCTATGCCGGTGTATTCTTTCATCGCCACCTCATGGAATCGGATGCCGCAGAAGATGCCCGCCAGTACCTGGTCAATCGTGGTTACAACCATAAAATCATCAAAAAGTACGGCCTGGGCTATGCTCCCAACGATGGAGATAAGCTCTACCGCATGGCCATAGATTCCGGTTTAAATGAACAGTACCTGCTCGAAGCCGGGCTGGCCAAACCCAGCCAAAGGGGGGATGGATTTTATGATACTTTCAGGGGACGACTTATGTTTCCGATATTTAATCCATCGGGAAAAGTCATTGCTTTTGCAGGACGTGTACTCGGGAATGAGAAAACGGCAAAATATATCAACTCTCCCCAGACCAAAGTGTACAACAAAAGTGAGGTACTTTACGGAGTTAATTTTGCCAAGAATGAAATCAGAAAGACCGATGAAGTCATTTTGGTTGAAGGTTATACCGATGTGATCTCTCTCCAGCAAAATGATATACTTAATGTAGCTGCCTCTAGCGGGACCTCATTGACTCCTCAGCAGATGAAAATACTTCACAGGTACGGTGAAGTGATTACCATGATCTATGATTCAGACTCTGCCGGACAAGCAGCCATGAAGCGGGGAATCAATATCGCTCTGGAAGAGGGCATGGACGTCAAGCTGTTGGAGCTTCCCGAAGGTGAAGACCCCGACTCATTTATTCGCCAGTTTGGCAAGGAGTCGTTTCTTGACTTGAAAAAAGAGGAGTCCGAAGATTTTCTTTCCTACCTGATTCACAAAGCCCAGCGGGAGGGAAAGCTCGACGACCCTTCGCAGAAAAAGAGGGTGATATCCGAAGCGCTGGAAAGTATAGCTCATATGCCGGATAAGGTATCCCGGGAAACCTATGTGCAGCACCTGAATGGATTGGTTAAAGTGGGAGACCGGGCGCTATTTGAGGAACTTGGTAAAATACTGCAGGACCTGCAGCAGCAGAAAGACCGGGCTAAGCGAAGGCAAAAACGACAGGCCGAGCGGGAAGCAAAGCAGCAACAGCAGCAGATGCAGGCTCCCGATCACCATACACGCGCTTTTGACGATCAAATGCGGAATCAGCCCGTGAAACGCGAACCGGAACCTCCCAAAAAGCGTCCTAATTACGAAAAGGAACTCATCCGTCTAATGCTCATTTACGGACGGGATATGATCGATTATATCGGTTCACTTTGCAATGAGCAGCAGTTTGAAGATAAGGAGCTGCGTTCCTTTTATGAGGACATCATTGACAGGTTCAAGGAAGAAGAACCTGTCAATGTAGAAGCCTATGCCGACCGTGAACATCCCTATCCCAAACTGGTGGGAGAAATCGTGCTAGAGGAACATACCGTAAGCGAGCGCCATCACGAAAAAATCGGCATACAGTATAAACGAGATAAGAATCCATACCTGACTGCAAAAGGAGCCCTTAAAGCACTGAAGATTCATCACCTTGATCGCTTGCAGGTTGATCTTTATGAGCGATATAACAAAGCCGAAGGCGATGAGAGACGGGAAGTGATGAAGGCGATGAAAGAGGCGGGAAGGCAGCGAACTATGCTGCAGCAGTCGCACCTGGATGAACTTTTTCCGGATCCCGATTCCGAACATGCCAAAGAAGTATCCGAGAAAGTTTTTCAGTATAAAATGAAACACGAAAAATAAATAACCGGGTCAGTGAAAAGCTCTTTGCAACTGGGAACCTATGCGGGCATTAAAGTTCAGATTCACTGGACCTTCTGGCTTCTTATTGTTTGGATCGTACTTCGTGAACTCTTTATGGGCAATTCTGTTGGTTCCATGTTGTGGAGCAGTGCGTTTATCGGGTTGCTCTTTTTATGCGTGGTTTTTCATGAATTCGGACATGCCCTTACGGCGCGGAGATTCGGGATAAACACAGAAAAAATTACGTTGCTACCCATCGGGGGTGTGGCCAATCTTGAGGATATGCCGGAAGATCCAAAGCAGGAATTGCTGGTAGCTATTGCAGGTCCGCTGGTGAATGTTGCCATTGCGCTGATACTCTACCCGCTGGTGCCCCTGGAAAATTATCTTAATCGTTCACCGGAGGAGTTGGAACAGGCTTTAAGTACCATTCAGGCATCCAACATGCTTTTTTATCTGTTCTCGGCAAATATCATGCTGGTTCTGTTTAACCTGCTCCCGGCGTTTCCCATGGATGGGGGACGGGTCTTGCGGGCACTGCTTTCCATGAAAATGAACCGGGTCATGGCTACCAAGATCGCATCCGGTGTCGGACAGTTTTTGGCAATGATTTTCTTTTTTATCGGCATCTTCTACAATCCCATTCTCTTGCTTATTGCCATATTTGTGTTTTTCGGTGCCCAGGCGGAAAGCAGCATGATACAGAACATCGATTTACTGGAGGGCTACAAAGTAAAAGATGCCATGATGACCGATATCACCATAGTTGAACCCAATGACACCCTGCAGGATATGGTGAATGTTATCATATCGGGAGCAGAGAAGAATTTCATTGTGGCAGAAAATGATGAGCCGGTAGGTGTGCTGTATCAGAATGAATTGATACATAGCATACAAAATCATCGTAGGGATACCCCGGTTCGGGAAGTCATGACTGAAGATTACGGATCTGTACAGATTGACGAGGATCTCAATTCTATATTCCGAAAAATCCGTCAACATAAACGCTCATTCTTTCCGGTTCTGGACGGTGATAAAGTAGCTGGTTCTATTGATATGGAAAATATAAACGAATTCATCACTATCCAAGCCATGCCTAATTATTGAAACCCGCCTAATTGAAACACTAATTTTCACTCTCTATTGACAGGACCAAAAAAGTAATGGCTGAATATTCTGAAGAACTGAAAATTGCCAAAAAAGCGGCTGGTAAAGCATCTGAAATTATCAAAGAATTTCGTGACAACCACAATTTCGAAATAAATTTCAAAGGGAAAAATGATCTGGTAACCGATGCGGATCTTGCCGCTGAAGAGATGATTCTGAGTATCATCAGGGATGCGTTTCCGGATGATCGCATTCTGGCCGAAGAAAGCTCTACTCAGAAGGTACTGCCGGAAGAGCGGACCTGGTTGGTAGATCCTATTGACGGTACAACCAATTTTGCGCACGGTTTTCCTGTATTTTGCGTCTCAATAGCTCTTTGGGAAAAACAGGAAGCACGCATGGGACTTATTCTTGAGGTTAATAAGCAGGAATATTTTCATGCTATAAAAGGTAAGGGTGCCTATTTAAATAATGATCCTATTCACGTTTCCTCGATTGAAGATTCACAATACTCAATGATCGGGACCGGTTTTCCCTACAATGATTTAAGCTTACTGCAGAACTACCTGAGAATTTTCGAATGGTTGCTGCACCGAACTCAGGGAGTGCGAAGACCTGGAGCTGCTTCCTATGACCTCTGTTGTGTGGCTGCCGGAAGATTTGACGGGTTTTATGAATATGCACTCAATCCGTGGGATGTAGGCGCTGCCGGATTACTGGTACAGGAGGCCGGCGGTAAAGTCACCGATTGGCAGGGAGGCAGCAACTGGCTTTTCGGCAGACGGATTGTAGCAGGGAATCCCGAGATTCATGACTTTTTAATCAAAGCCATCCGTGAGCATTTCACTGAAGCTGAGATTAAAGGCTGAATTTGAGACGTTTACCGTTTAACTCATCTCATTGGTTTTGTTTCAAAGAAGGCATTAAAAGAATTCAGCGGTATCGGACCGTTATAATATTTAAATGGCTCTCCATAGGTTGCTCCGATCAAGTGTCCGTAATGCCGAGCCCGGGCTTCAATATTTTTAAAAAAGGAAGTGCTTGATATATAGGTTTCGGGTTCATCAGAGGGTTCAGAAACATTGAATTGGGTTTCGAAAGCAAGAATCGCTTCTTTTTTAATATCAAAGGTATCGGAAATATCTACTACAATATCCGCTTCAAAGGGACGATCCTGCATATAGTGCAAGACGTGTGAGGGTCTCCATCTCTCTTGTTCCTCGCCATCCCCATTTTGGGTCTCAATTTTTGTTAATCCGCTGTAAAAAATGGCATCAAGGGCAAGCCGGGTTCCATTACCGTGGTCGGGATGCCGGTCATCAGGTGCACCGACCAGGCATACATTCGGCCGGTATTTTCGGATAGCCTGAATTATCTTCAGTTGGTAGCTGCGAATATTTTCCAGACGGGTATCAGGCAGGCCCAGATTTTCACGAACCTGCAGGCCGATGATTTCAGACGCCCGATCCGATTCCTTCATACGTTCCTCAGGGGTACCGCGGCTACCCATCTCGCCTTTAGTGAAGTCGAGTACGCCAACTGTTTTGCCTTGTTTAACCAATTTTGCAAGGGTACCGCCACAGCAAAGTTCGGTGTCGTCGGGGTGCGCAGCCAGGGCCAGGACGTCTAAATTTTCCATATCAGAATTTAATTGTAGTTTGCTTAAAGCATCAATGAATAAAAGCGGGTTTAAAATAAGTTAATTTGTAACCAAATTTTAAGTTTTCCGTAGTATATTAATTGAATAAGCGAAGCACTTTGGGGTTTTAATGATTGATTTGTCAGGATAAATATTTAGAGTAAGATCTGAGAAGCCCAATCGATAAACTCCCGAAACAGGATAAGAAAACCAAGCTTCGCAATGTTAATCCTTTTGGGCACTAATCCTTATGTCTAAAGTTTCACGATTTATTAACAGTACCTGGGAAGGTCTGAAAATATCCCTTGGGGCATTGGGTATTAATAAAACACGATCTATCCTTACAACCCTCTGTATTATTATCGGTATCGTCATGGTTACTCTGATGAACGCAATCAGCAATGGCATGGATGCAGAATTCGATAAGAGCATGGCCATGATGGGACAAAACGTGGTATATGTTGAGAAACAGCCATGGGGAGGAGGTCCCAACTACAAGTGGTGGGAATACCGCAATCGCCCGGAAATGAGGCTCAGTTATATTGAAGAGATAGAAGATGCCAGCCGGTTTGCTTCCTATGTTTCAGCAGCTGCTGCCCGGGGGACGTCTATCCGTTTCGAGGATAAAAGTGCCGAAGAAGTATTTCTGGCAGGTGTAACCGATGATTACTTTAACACTGCCGGGTTATCGATTGAAAGGGGACGTATTTTTACCTCCCAAGAGGTGCGCAGCGGATCAAAAGTGGCGGTGCTGGGTGCCACGCTGGCCGAGAAGCTGTTTGAAGAGCAGAATCCACTGGGCAAGACTATTAGGGTAGGCGGGCAAAAGTTTCGGGTTATAGGTATTCTGGAGAAGCAAGGAAAATTTTTAGGCCTGGCTGATATGGATCGAAGGGCCACAGTGCCAATTACAGCCTATGGACAGATTTTTGGACTCCGAAGCGGAATACAGATCGCAGTGAAGTTTCCCAATGAAGAGGCTTTTGAAGAAGGGCAGTATGAAATCGAGGGCATCATGCGCAGGGTCCGGCAGCTCGATGCCAAAGAAGACAACAATTTTGAAATTAACAAGCCCCAGGCATTTGAGGCCCAGCTCTCTTCATTCAAAGCGGGACTCTATGCCGTTGGAGGAGGGCTGACGGCGCTCTCGCTCTTGATAGGGGGTATTGGGGTGATGAATATCATGTTTGTCTCAGTTAGGGAGCGAACCAAGGAAATCGGTATACGCAAGGCGGTCGGTGCAAAATCGTGGGAGATCCTCTACCAGTTTCTTATTGAGGCGGTAGTGATGTGTCTGATGGGCGGCCTGATGGGCCTGCTCATAGCCTATCCACTGAGTCTGCTGATTAACCAAATTTTCATTGCCACTATTGACGTTAGCGTCGTTATTGCAGCCTTCATCCTCTGTTCCATAGTAGGACTTGTGTTTGGATTTATCCCTGCCTACAAAGCAGCTAAATCAGATCCTATTGATTCACTCAGGTATGAGTAATTATGAATATTAAAGAGACATTTTCCCAGGCATACGATTCCCTCAAGGCAAATAAGCTCCGTTCTTCTCTTACTTTGCTTGCTCTGGTAGTCGGGGTGTTTTCGGTTATTGTTTCCACAACCGCAGTGGCTGTGCTGGATAACTTTTTTCAGAATACCATGAGCATCATGGGCGGAGACGTGATTAATATTTCCCGCACGCCGTCGGTGCAGATCGGTGATGGCGATCGTAGAAGCCTGAGAAACAGGCAGCGGATCACATTTGATACAGCGGAAGAACTCCAGGAGCGCCTCAGGCTGGCCAAAGATATTAGTCCTGATGAAACATTCGACTTCACGAAAGTAATTTATGGGGATGAAGAGACTGAACCGACAGTAAGGATCGTAGGCAGTAATGAATATTATCTGGATAACAATGCCTATGAGCTTAGAGATGGTAGAAACCTGAATTCAGAAGATATTGAGTATTCACGTCCCTTTGCAATATTGGGTCACGACATTCAGGAAGACCTCTTTCAGACAGAGTACCCGCTGGGTAAAAACATCCGGGTATCGGGACAGCAGTACCAGGTTATCGGATTACTTGAAGAGAAAGGGAGTATATTCGGGCAGTCGCTGGATAATATTGTCATCATACCATATACCACAGCGCTGAATATCTATGGCGGCAACCGGAATATCGATATACAGGCTAAAGCTCCTGCAATGGAGTATCTCGAAGCAGCAATGGACGAAATCACAGGGGTGATGCGCGTCATCAGAAAAGTAGCGCCCGGCATGGAAAATGATTTCGAGATTGAAACCAATGACTCACTGGCCGGTACTTTCGACCAGTTTACCTTTATCTTATACGCGGTTGGATTTATAATTGGCGGTATTACCCTTTTCGGTGCCGGCATCGGCGTGATGAATATCATGCTGGTTTCGGTTACAGAGCGTACCCGTGAAATCGGTATCAGAAAGGCGGTTGGGGCCACACGAAAAGCTATCGTCTCCCAGTTCTTGATGGAAGCCATCTTTATCTGTCAGCTTGGTGGAATCATAGGCATAGCCCTGGGTATTCTTGCGGGAAACGGTATGGCTGTTTGGATTGAAACAGAGCCTGTGATACCCATATGGGCGGTCACAATGGGATTTTTCGGGATGTTTGTTATCGGAATAGTATTCGGAGTCTATCCTGCATTCAAGGCAGCACAACTCGATCCTATCGAAAGCCTGCGTTACGAATAACCTAGTTATGCGCTCTCATTAGAGCTCTGCATTACCGGCCAAGGGTTTAGTCTATTAGCGAATATGGTCCCGACATCAATGTTTACAATTACATCCGGTCTCTGCATCTTTGTTTTTATCATTCTTTTTGAAGGCAGGCTTCAATTTACCCGGAATCAGGAATGTCCATACCAGCCAGCCGGCTGCAACAATCAACAATAGGTAAGCAACTATATCTTGCATATTCAATGGTTTTGCTGATTTAACAATAATTACATCGAGTACTGTTACGTTATAAAGTACTGGCCTCCCTGATAAACAATCAAGGATACAAGGTATGCTAATCCGGTCATATAGCATAACATAACCAGTGGCCATTTCCAGGTATTGGTCTCCCTACGCACAATAGCCAGCGTACTCATGCACTGCATGGCCAGGGCAAAAAATACCATTAGGGATAATGCAGTCAGCACAGAATATACCGGTTCCCCCGTATCGGGGTCTACATCATTGATCATTTTCTGTTTGAGGGTAACCACATCTCCTCCGGACTCTTCCACACTGTAAATCGTATTCAGTGTTCCTACCATGACTTCACGTGCAGCGAAAGAGGTCAGCAATCCTATCCCAATTTTCCAGTCAAATCCAAGCGGTTTAATAACAGGTTCAATGAATTGACCGAACTGGCCGGCATAGCTATTTCTAAGCTGAATACTTCGACTTTTGTTACGTTCGGCATCACTCAGATTCTCCGGAGTATCCTGTTTTTCAGTCTGGCTGATCTGGGTTGACTGTACCTGTTCCGGGTTGGCTTCCGGTTTGGGATAAGAAGCCAAGAACCAAAGCACAATACTGATGGCAATGATGATACGGCCCGCTTCCTTGACAAAAATCCAACCGCGTTCCAGCATATTTATCGCAACCGCTTTTAAATCAGGTGCCTTGTAAGTGGGCAGCTCCATGATAAAAGGTTTGGGATTGTGATCGGTAAAAATCTTCTTGAATACGAAAGCCGCCACCAATGCGGTAATAATACCAAACAGATAAAGACCGAAAAAGGTAAGTCCCTGCAGGGAAATAAATCCCCATATGCGGGTCCCCGGTATAAAAGCTGCAATTAACAGTGCATATACCGGTAAACGGGCAGAACAGGCCATAAAGGGTAGTACCATGATAGTAATCAGGCGATCTCTCCAGTTTTCAATGGTACGGGTTGCCATGATTCCCGGAATGGCACAGGCAAAACCTGACATTAGCGGTACCACGGAGCGCCCGTGGAGACCGATTTTATTCATGAATCCGTCCATTACAAAAGCGGCGCGGGCCATATAGCCGGTTTGTTCCAGAATGGATATGAAGAAGAAAAGAAACATGATCTGCGGAATAAAGACCACTACTCCCCCGAGGCCTGCCAAAACACCTTCCACAATTAATTCATTTAGAATGCCCGGCGGGAGATAACTGGATACTAAATTGCCACCCTCTATAAAGGCCAATTCAATCAGGTCCATGAACGGTTCGGCCCAGGTAAATATGGATTGAAACATGACCAGCAAAATTGTCACAAATATGATCGGACCCGCAACTTTGTGGGTGACGACGGCATCAATACGGTCGGTCCAGTTGGTTTTCTTTTCAGCATCTCCTATTACCTGATCCAAAGCCTTGTCGATAAAATCATAGCGAGATAACACCTCTTTGGCCATCCAGTTATCGCCACGCTTGTCTATATAGTCACGGGCTTCTTCTATAACTTTTATAGCCCCTGATTCCTCCAATTCTTTGGCTTTTGCTTGATCATAATCACTACTGATTAGCTTCAGACTTTCCAGATACCAGGCATGTTTTGGCTTGTCGGAATGGGTTTTTAGCCAACGATCGATCACTATATTCATCGCACTTTGCAGCACCATATCCGGGTTCCAGGCAAGGGGGGGAGGCGGTTGGAAATCGAATCCTTTGATGGCCTCAATAATCCTGTCGCGGTCTTTATCCCTTTTGGAGGTCAGGGGAACCATGGGGATACCCATTTGCTCCTCCAGTTTAGGTACATCAATGGTGATACCTCTATCACTGGCAATGTCCATCATGTTTAACAGTACAATAACCGGCAGACCAAGATCCATTATTTGCGTTACAAAAAACAGGTTCCTGTCGAGGTTGCTGGCATCGGCAACTACGAGTATCAGGTCGGGTTGCTGCTCATGCTCATATTCGCCGGTCAGGTTTTGATAGGCTATGCGTTCGTCTATGGTTTTGGGAGAAAGGCTGTAGGTACCCGGGAGGTCGATAATTTCATGCGATTGGTCCCCGATCTTTAAGGTTCCGCTTTTACGTTCAACGGTAATTCCCGGGTAATTGCCTACTTTCTGTTTCAGCCCGGTTAAGGCATTAAAGATGGTTGTTTTTCCAGTATTAGGATTTCCTACTAGTGCAATCTTTAGCTCTCGGTCAATCACTTGGCTAATACTTCTTCATGTTCTAAAAAAATACAACTAGCCTCCGGTTTTCGAAGCGCTAATAGATTGCCCCTAATTTTTACCTCAATAGGAAACTCGAAAGGTGCCGAACGTATCACATGCATTTCCGTACCGGGAGTGATTCCCATTTCCATAATACGTACGGCTATTTTTCCCTCTACCGTTTGCACTTTAACTCTTCCGGGACACTTAATATCAGCCAGTGTACGATGTTCCATAGTTCTTATTGTACCTCAGTGATTGCTGAGTAAGTTATTTATTTAGAAATAATCTAAATAAATATATAAATAGTTTGGCTATAATAGAAACAGAAAGAGCTCTTAAAATGAGGAAATTTATAAGATGTATTGTCCTTAAAAGTAGGAGCAACCTAAGCTTTCATGTATGGTTTATCGCGGGGATGTAAATATGTTATCAATCCGGTTATCCGGGTCGTGAAGTAACACCTTGAATGTGGTAATGCCAATAAGGCAACAAATTTTATCTGATGCATAAAATGGGCAGCGCAACGTTTTGAAACTATTGCCGTATTTAAATTTTAATCGAAGTCTATCATTGAGTTAAAGCCAACATTCTTGTACTATTCATGTATAACAAAAAAATAGATGCTATGGATGAAGAAATTCTACAAAATTTAAACAGAAGGCTGGATAACGCACTTGACAGAGGCCGCAAGGTAGTAAAGGATGAACAGCTGTCAGAACGACTGGACGAGCTTAAAGATCAGGCCGAATCAACCATACGAAAACACCCACTCAAGAGTGTTGCAATAGGATTGCTTGCAGGTTATATCGTCGGTAAAATATTCAGCTCGGAAGAGTAGGTTAACATATGTCCGAAAAGAATAGCGATCAGCTTGGAAAACGCTTTCGTACCATTACGGGTGATCTCAAGCTGTATATCGAAAAAAGAATTGAATTGCTGCTGCTGAATATAGGAGAGCAGTATTCTCAGTGGATGGCTGAATCCATCCAGAAACTGACCGGTATTTTCCTGCTTTTCGGAGCTTTTGTTTTTGTTCTTGTAGCTGTTGCCATATACCTCGGCGAGTTACTGGGGTGGCCCGGCTTGGGTTATGTTATCGTTTCAATACCCTTGTTTGTTACCGGACTGTTTTTCTTCTATCTGAAACCACGTAGCCTGGCTGAAAACCTCCAGCAACATTTCGAATCTGAATTGATAAAAGCTTTAACACAAAATGTTGAACAGGACGGGAAGAAACATAATGAACCTTTAAACCTGCCCGAAAGCACCGAAGAAAAAGTAAATTAATATCATGGCTAAAGATAAGATTGACCGACTTGAGGAAAAAAAGAAAGAGCTTAAAGCTGAGCTGGAAAATATACAGCATGAACTGGATCAATCGATCGACGGTGTCAGAAGTGACATGAGTTCCAAGCTGGATCCGGTTGAATTTATCAAGAAGCATCCACTGGAAGTGGTAGGAGCATCGGTACTGGTAGGTTTTCTGGCAGGTCACTCAGGCAGAGAGGGCAGAAGGCACAGAAGTTCATCAGATGATGGGATAAGCGATACACTACTTTATGAATTGAAGAGACTGGCTACAAAAAAAGCTATTTCATTCGCCGGCGATTATCTGGAAAAGTTTTTATCAGATAAAAAAGAAGAGATACTCACATCCGAAAATGGAAGTGTAAAAAAAGATTAAAATTTTAGGCAGGCCAACCTTTTTATCGAAAAATCTGTCTCTCATTGTAACTTGCGAACCCATTGTTCGTGTAAGTCTACCAAATTAGTCCAAAATCATTAATCAATTTATCAGCTTTATGCAGAAAGTGATTCTAGTACTTACCCTTATTCTGGCTATGACATTATCGCTACAGGCGCAAGATGTTGAGGAGATTACCCTTCAGGAAGCCATAGAGATAGCGCTTAAAAATAATTATCAGTTAAAACAGGCCTCAAATAATCTGGATCTTGCTGAGAAAACCATTTTCAGTGAATACAGCGATTTTTTACCATCCATCAGCGCAGGACTTGATGGGTCAAGCAGAAAAGGTCAGCAGCTGGTACGTCAGGGCGATACCCAGGTATTCCAGGATAATGTGACGAACGGATTAAGCGGTCGTCTAAGTGCTAGTCTTCCCTTATTCAGTGGTTTTGACAATATTATAAGTCTGCGCATAAGTGAAGCGGATAAGCTTTCTTCGGAAGAACGATTTCAACGGGCTAAAGAAAATGTCATTTTCAATACAGCTTCTGACTTTTTGCAGTTATTGCTGAACAAAGAGCTGCTTCAAATTGCACAAGAGAACTTGGCATCCTCCGAAAAACAACTCGAACAGGTGAGAGCCCAGGTTGAGGTGGGTTCCAGACCGACAGTGGATTTATATAATCAGGAATCAACGGTAGCTAGCAACGAATTGACCGTAACCAGAAGGGAGAACAACCTGCAAATCAGCCGTCTTTCACTTATTAGACAGCTTCAGATAGACCCTTCAGGAAATTATGAATTTATTACACCGGAGTTAGATACAGAATCGGTTTCCATGAGTACCGGTACTGAATATTCTATTGAAAATCTGGTCGATCAGGCTTTGGAAAATCGATCGGACCTAAAAGCTGATATGGCCGAACTCAGAACACTTGAGCTGCAATTGAAGCAGGCGAAGTTTGATCTTTTCCCGACCTTAAGTGCCAGCGCCAGCTTGTCGTCAAGCTACAGTGACCAATATTTTGGTGGAGGGGTTAGCTTTAGTGACCAGTTTTGGGATCAGAACTACACTTCTTCCGTTGGTTTATCATTAAACATACCCATTTTTAACAACTGGAATCGTATGAATCGTATTCAATCAGCCCAGGTAAATCTCAAGAATGCTGATCTGGGTCTGGAAAATACGAGACTCCAAATTATTCAGGAAGTTTATCAGGCGTATAATGATTATGTTTCTTACATCAAAGAGCTGGAATCGACTGATAAAGCATTGACAGCAGCCGAAAAAACCTACGAAACACAACAAGAGCGATATGAAGTAGGTGCAGGAACATTGATTGAACTCAGTGACGCCAATGCCCAGTTTGTCCAGGCACAAGCCAACCGGGCTCAGGCAGTGTTCAGCTTTATCTTTCAGAAGAAATTGCTGGATTATTATCTCGGAAAACTTAACCAAGATATTTCGCTCAATTAACTTTTTACACATTTAGGGCTATGGGCAAAACAGGGAAATCCCCTACTAAAAAACTACTCTATATCGGGTTGGGCTTTGTGGTAGTAATCGGGGTACTGGCTATAGTAGCAAGTGCTATGGGCTGGTTAGGAGGAGAGAGTGAAGGCAAGACTGTAGAAACGGCTACGGCAAAGCTTAAAACTATAACCCAGATTGTTTCAGCTTCGGGGAAAATTCAACCTGAGGTTGAAGTGATATTGCGCCCGGAAGTCTCTGGGGAGATCATTGACTTGCCCGTTAAGGAAGGTGACTACGTACGAAAAGGTGATCTTTTGGTACGTATCAAACCGGATATTTACCAGGCTCGCATTGATGAAATTAATGCCTCGCTGCTAACTCAGAAAGCGCGCATGGAACAGGCACGTGCAAGTCTCATTGAAGCAGAATCGCGCTTCAACCAGCAAGCTACTCTCTATGAGAAAAATCTAGCTTCTCAGGCTGAGTATATTCAGGCAAAAAGCAATTATGAAGCGCAGCAGGCCAATTTTAATGCCGCAAAATACCAGATGCAGAGCATTGAAGCTCAGTTGGACCAAGCCAAAGAAGAGCTTCAGAAGACCATCATTCGCTCTCCTCGCGACGGTACGATCAGCAAGCTGGCTGTTGAGCAGGGTGAACGGGTGCTGGGTCAAACGCAGATGACCGGAACCGAATTGATGCGTATTGCCGACATGAACAACATGGAAGTGCAGGTCCAGGTCAACGAAAACGATATCGTCATGGTATCACCCGGTGATACGACCAATATCGAGGCGGACTCATATCCTGACCGGTTGTTTAAAGGAATAGTAACTGAGATAGCCAACTCCGCAGAAGTCACGGGGCAAGGTACCAATGAGCAGGTGACCAACTATGAAGTTAAGATTCGCATCATCACGCCTCACAACCTGGCGATGGCGGGTAAAGAACTTGAAATGAAAGTGAGTGCTGAAAACCCGGAAACTGCCTTTTCTCCCAGCTTTAAACCGGGTATGTCGGCCACCGTAGATATCGAAACAGAGACCGCCTTTAATGTGGTTTCGGTTCCCATACAAGCAGTAACGGTTCGCGATTTTGCCAAAGATAAAGCTGAAGCGGACTCAACCGCACAGGATGAAGAGGCAGAAGCTGATAACGATACGATGTTGCCGGAAGAAGATCTAAGGAAAGTGGTATTTATAGTCGAAGATGGCAAAGCTGTACGTCAGGAAGTGGAAACCGGCATCAGTGACAATACGCATATTCAGATACTCTCCGGTGTAGACACCAATCAGGAAATAGTAATTGGCAGTTACCGAACACTATCACGAGATTTAGAAGACGGAGATAAAGTCAAAGTAAATAATAACAGGCTACAACAATTAGCATCCGGAGACTAAGGCGATTATGGCGAGACCAATAATAGAGATTAAAGATCTGAAGAAGATCTATCAGATGGGAAGCACAGAGGTTAAGGCTCTAAACGGTGTAACCTTCGATGTGATGGAGAACGAATATATTGCTATTATGGGTCCCTCAGGCTCGGGTAAGTCAACTTTAATGAACCTTATAGGGTGCCTGGATACGCCTACTTCCGGAAGCTATATTTTAAATAACCAGGATGTAAGCGAACTTGAAGATGCCGAACTTGCCGAGGTGCGCAATCGCGAAATCGGATTTGTCTTTCAGACCTTTAACTTGCTTCCGCGTACTGACTGCCTCTCAAATGTGGAACTTCCACTCATCTATTCCGGCATAAAATCAGCCGAACGGCATAAACGTGCAGCAGAAACACTGACGCGCGTTGGTCTGGGTGATCGTATGGATCACAAGCCAAATGAACTTTCCGGTGGACAGCGGCAACGTGTAGCTATTGCCCGGGCTTTGGTCAACAATCCATCGATTCTCCTTGCCGACGAACCTACCGGTAACCTGGATACCAAAACAGGCGATGAAATCATGAAGCTCTTTGAAGAGCTCTATCGTGCGGGAAATACCATATTAGTCGTTACCCATGAGGATGAAATTGCCGATCACGCCCGCCGTATCATAAGGCTGCGAGATGGGATCATCGAAGTGGACCGCAAAGTGGAAAATCCGCTGTTGGAAAATATGGAGCTCAACATTACCGCAGATCCGGCGTGATATTTTAGAAATCAGAATACAGAATTCAGAACTCAGAATGTTTATACTTGAATTTTGAATTCTATTTGGAATAATAAATCTCCCGTCTCCTGAATTCTGTATTCTCCAATTTATTCAAAAGGAACATTTTACAGCCCTTCTGTTGTTTCAAGCCTATCATGAAAACAAATTCCAATTACGATGTTATCATAGCCGGTTCTGGCATGGGAGGGATGTCGGCCGCAGCAATGCTGGCAAATGACGGCTACAAGGTCTTGGTACTGGAAGCTGCCCACGTCCCAGGGGGATGCAGCTCCTCTTTTTACCGCAAAGGATACTGGTTTGAATCAGGGGCGACTACGCTGATCGGATTTGAAAAACATCAACCACTTAGAAAACTGGAAAGGGCGACCGGGATTGAAATCCCCCGCATTGAGCTTCAGCCAAGTATGCAAGTCCATCAGTCGGGCGAAACCATAACCCGTTACCGTGAACCGGACAAATGGATCTCAGAAGCCAAACGGTGCTTTGGCAATGACCAGGCTCAGGAGTCGTTCTGGAAACTGGCATTGAAAGTTTCAGAAGTGGTATGGGAGGCATCGTCCAGAAATGCCTTTTTCCCACCGCAATCATTTAAGGAGTGGCTGAAGCTACCCCTAAATAATGATCTTTCGCAGGTATGGGTACTGCCTTATGCTCTCCGTTCTGTAGAAGATGTTTTAAATAGTTTCGGGTTAAACACCCCTCGGTTTCGTCAATTTGTAGATGAGCAGCTTATGATAACGGCACAGTCTACAGCAGAAGATACCCCATTCCTGTTTGGCGCTCCCGCGTTAACCTATACCAACTATTCCAACTACTACGTGCCGGGGGGTCTCATTAATATGGTGGAACCCATAGCCGACTTCATTGAGCAGAAGGGCGGTGCCTTACATACCCGTGAAGCAGTCGAGCACATTAGCAAGGTGGGCGATCATTATAATGTGTTTACATCCAAAGGCATGTACACCGCCCCGGTTGTAGTTTCTAATCTACCTGTTTGGAATATGCAGGATCTGACTTCCGGTGAAATCAGGGAATATTTTAAGAAGGAAGCGGATAAGTTCAGCGAAGCATGGGGGGCTTTCACGCTGGGATTGGTGACCACTGATACCTATCCGGAAGATCTGCCGCTGCATCACCAGCTTCATTTGCCTGCAGATGACCACATTCCACATACTGTTTCAGACTCTGTCTTCGTTTCCATGTCACATCCGGGGGATGAGACCCGTTCTAAAAACGGAAACCGGGTTCTGAACGTCTCCTGTCATGCTGATACTGATACCTGGTTTTCAATGAACGGCAGTTACGAACATCGTAAAAAAGAGGTGGAGAACCGCATTGTAGAACACCTTAAAAAAACATTACCGGGATTTGGGAAGGCTGAAATAATCAATGTATTTTCGGGTACACCGGTAACCTGGCAAAATTGGGTTTACAGAAAAAAGGGGAGGGTAGGTGGAATACCGCAAAGTATGTCACGTTCTCTGCTTGAATGGACACCGGCCAGTCCTCCCTTTAAAGGCCTTTATTTGTGCGGAGATACGGTTTTCCCCGGGCAGGGAATTCCGGGCGTAACATTAAGCGGTATAAACGTATATTATAGAGTAAGAGAAAATTTTTAAATAAATATCCGACCATTTGAATTATCAATCAGACAATTACAGCCCTAATACACAGTTTTCTGTATTTCCTCCGGCCGTCAAACATCTGCTAATAATAAACGGAATATTTTTTGTAGGACTCAGTACACCGGGCGTTGCCCAGTTTCTTTTTGAATATGGTGCGCTCTGGCCCATCGGTTCAGGATTGTTTCAGCCCTGGCAACTGGTGACTTATATGTTTCTGCATGGCGGTTTCGGGCATATATTTTTCAACTTGTTTGCGCTATGGATGTTCGGACAGTCTATCGAAAACTACTGGGGAACCAAACGGTTTACCGTTTTCTATTTTTTGACAGGAATCGGTGCTGCCATTCTCCATATGATTATCGGGGGCGGTGGCGCACCTACCATTGGTGCCTCAGGAGCCGTATATGGTATACTTCTGGCTTTCGGGATGATGTTCCCTAACCGTGAAATTATGCTGTTATTTCCTCCTATTCCCATGAAAGCAAAATATTTTGTTGCTTTATTTGGGGTGATTGAACTGATTAGCGGTATAAGCCGGACAGATAGCGGTGTGGCTCACTTTGCCCACCTTGGAGGTATGCTGGTCGGTTATATACTCATTAAATACTGGGGCATCAGAGGAGAACAATATTAGTTTTACGGAAATGATTAATGAGATTGCATCGTTTTATAGACATAAGCAACATACCACGATATAAACATGTATAACGAATCATTCGGAAGTTCTATAAAGCGCGGGTTTATGGGTCTGCCCATTGCCATTCGCACTATTATAGGCCTGAACCTGATCATTTACCTTGTGCAGGTATTCGGCCAGCTCTTTGGTGGCAGCGCATTCAGCAACATGCTGATCAGTGCCTTTGCCTTTTATCCCGAGTTGCTGACGACGGTTTTCCAGCCATGGAGGCTGTTTACTTATATGTTTTTACATGCCGGTGCCTGGCACCTGGTTTTCAATATGCTTTGGCTTTGGTGGATGGGTCGCGCCGTTGAGGAAACACTGGGACCACGCTCATTCACAGTTATTTACTTGGGCTCCGGTATCGGTGGAGCGTTACTGGATGTGTTTTTTGCCCAGTTTCTCGGTATCAATTACGTTATTGGTGCTTCGGGTGCGGTTTTCGGCATCATGGTAGCTTTTGCAGTGCTCTATCCCACAATGCCCATTCACCTGTTCTTACTGCCACCTATTGAAGCCCGCTATGTTGTTGCAGGCTTGATAGCTTTAAATATCCTTGCGCTTGGTGGAGATAGTAACGTGGCTCATATTGTCCACCTCGGAGGTGCCGGAATAGGTTATCTTCTGATGAAGGCCAGACAAGGTGGATTTAATCTGGGAGGTGTTATTCAGCCAATTGAAAACATATGGCTGGAACTGAAGGGAGCCTACAAAAAGAAAGAGTCTGCTCCCAAGAATAAGAACATGTACTCGGTTTCGGATGTTGAAATTATCGAAGAAACAGAACAGACAGAGCTGGATGATATTCTCGAGAAAATATCCGAAAAAGGTTATGATGCCCTGACTAAAGAGGAGAAGAAAAAGCTCTTCGAATTAAGTAAAAAGAATTGAGAATTCAGGTGAATGATTACCATTCAGTTTTGAGTTTAAGGTTTTCAGTAATTATTTCTCAACAATAAAATTTTAAGCATGTCCAATATCAAAAGACGCGAATCCATACAAGTAATGGTCGGCAATGTTCCGGTAGGGGGAGGTGCTCCAATAGTAGTGCAATCTATGACCAACACCGATACTGCCGATATTGAGTCCACTGTGGAACAGATTAAGCATCTGCACCGGGAGGGTTCTGAGATAGTTCGCATCACCGTCAACCATAAGGAAGCCGCGAAGGCAGTGCCGCATATCAAGGAACAGCTTGTGAATGACGGCTATGACGTACCTATTGTGGGGGATTTTCATTATAACGGACATGTATTGCTTACCGAGTTTCCGGAAGCTGCCAAAGCACTTGCTAAATTTCGCATCAACCCGGGTAATGTCGGTACCAAAACACGCGATGAAAACTTTTGTACCATTGTGGAGCAGGCAATCAAATACGACAAACCGGTACGTATCGGGGTAAATTGGGGTTCTCTCGATCAGCAGCTGCTGGCCGATAAAATGGATGCCAACAGTAAGCTGGAAGAACCGAAGTCTTCGAAGCAAGTGATGCTCGATACGATGGTAGAGAGTGCCAAACGTTCGGCTGAACTGGCCGAAAGTGTCGGGCTCGCTTCCGATAAGATTATCATCAGCTGCAAGATGTCGCATGTACAGGATGTGGTAACTGTATACGAAAGAATTGCTGAAATATGTGATTACCCGCTTCATGTGGGTCTCACGGAAGCCGGAATGGGTATGAAAGGTATAGTAGCCAGTACAGCGGCACTTTCCGTTTTACTACAGCAGGGTATCGGCGATACGATTCGTGTATCTCTTACACCTAAACCGGGCGGTGATCGAGCCGAAGAGGTGAGGGTCTGCCAACAGGTACTGCAGTCACTGGGCATTCGAAGTTTTATTCCACAGGTAACTGCATGTCCGGGTTGCGGTCGTACAAATAGTACCTATTTCCAGGAGCTTGCTGACGAAATACAAGAATACCTTCGTGAGATGATGCCGGTTTGGAGGGAGATGTATCCCGGTGTGGAAGATATGAATGTGGCAGTAATGGGTTGCGTGGTGAACGGTCCCGGAGAATCCCGAAATGCCAATATAGGTATCTCTCTGCCCGGTACCTTTGAAGAGCCCAAAGCACCTGTCTACATGGATGGGGAGCATTACAAGACTTTGAAAGGGGATGGGATCGGTAAAGAGTTCCGGGATATACTCGACAATTACGTAACGGATAACTACGGCAAGGATAAAAAAGAACTTGAAGAAGCCTGAACTTAGGGTTCTCCGCCTCAAGCTGCAGGTAACAATCCGGCAGTCATGAATAAAAATGCAACGGTTATCATACTTCTATGCGCTGCGTTATTGGCAGCTTATCTATGGTTTTTTGCTGACCCAAGTGTTGTTGATGAGGATTATATCTCCTCAGACTCCTTCAAAAAGCTGGAACAAAATATTGACTATGAGAGAGATTCCGTTGCTGATCGCGAAACGGTAATTCGCGATGTCGTCAACCAAATGATTCAAAATCAATCTCTAATTCAGAAAAAATTGCCCTTTCGCCTGGATTCACTGGCACTGGATTCGGTCTTGAATCCACAAAATCGCCTTTCGATCCCTGATGTGAGAAGCATGCCATCCGATTCCGGTGAGTATCACTTTTACGGGTTGATCATACTTGAAGGTGAGAATTACCGGGCACTCCTCTCATTGGTTGAACTACCGGGCATTTATAGAGATCTGGAAGTCGGATTAACGACGGTAATAGACGGACAAATCGTTGACAAAGCTTTAATAGGGCGATATGAAAAAAATCTTACCGAAAAGACATATACCGAAATATACATCAACGAGAATCACGAGATAAGGGTAGAGGTAGATAAACAGCGTTTTTATCCCTTTGAACAAGAAAAGAGAGTCAGTTATCGTTATGTTATCAACAGAGATGGCAATATAGAATTTAGTATCCTTTAGTAAAGAGAAGATTTTTCTTTTTGTATTTCATTTCTTAGAATCGGTTAAGGTTATCAGAATTAAATCATTTAAGACAGCTATTATGAGATTCGGTTTTCTACTTTTGACAGTATGTTTGTTTGTATATCCGGGTGAACTTTTGGCTCAGCAGGGCAATGGCAACGCTACTATATCCCTGGAAGAGGAAGCTGATTCCCTATATGATGCATTTGAGGAAAAAGAAGCCCTGAATGCCTATGAAAAAATTCTGAACAGGGATCCAGAAAATTACCGCGCCTTGTGGAGAACCAGTTTTTTGTACTCTCGTATCGGTAACCGGAAAAAGGAGAAAGATACACAGAAGGAGTTCTACAATAAAGCTCAGGACTTAGCTCAAAAAGCCCTTCAGGTGGATTCCACCGACGCCGAGTCGCACTTCGTTATGTCAGTTGCCATGGGGCGTAAGGCTTTAATAGCAAGCGCACGTGATCGCGTAGCGGCATCCCGCGATATCAAGAAGCATGTAGACCGTGCTTTGGCTTATGACAGCACTCATGCCGGTGCCTGGCACGTGTTGGGTCGTTGGCACTTCAAGGTTGCCAATTTAAACTTTGTAGAGCGCCTCGCAGCCAACACACTGTTTGGCGGGATTCCGGGCGATGCCAGTAATGAAACGGCAGCTAAAGCCATCAGGCGCGCTATTGAACTCAATGATAATTACGTGCTTTATTATCATGATCTTGCCATGGTTTTTGACGAGATGGGTAAAAAGAAGGAAGCAATAAATGCCTGCCAGTCGGCTTTGAATCTGGAAAATCTCACTCCGGACGATATACGCCTCAAAAACGAATGTAGAAACTGGATTGAGGACTGGAAATCCTGACAGTTCTTACAGGGGACAAATAGAGTCTGCGGCAAGTCAAGACTATTGCATTATGTAAGCGCTTTCAGTATCATAATTCACTTCTCATAATTCAGTCGTAGGCGATTGTCAAACACAATTTACGATATAGCGAGACAAGCTGATGTAAGTATAGCAACAGTCTCGAGGGTATTTAATGACAGTACAAAAGTCTCTAAAGCCACCAGAGATAAAGTAATTGCTGTTGCCAGGGAAGCCGGATACCATCCACAGGGCTTTGCGCATGGTCTTGCCAGTCGCAAGAATAATATCATCCTTGCCGTGGTACCGGTACTCTCCAACTACTTTTTTATGCAGGTACTGGCCGGTATTCAGGATAAAATATCCGAATATAACTACGAGCTTTATATTTACAATATTAAGCCGAATGAGGACAAACTTGACCAGATTAGGCAGCTCTTGCGCAGAAAGTGGGCAGCAGCTTACCTGATGGTCTCCGTCCATCTGCCTGACAGCAAATGGAAGCACCTGATGGAATTTGATGATCCCATTACGCTGGTGGATGATTCCTACCCAGAGATCGATTCCATCTATGTAGATAATGTTCATGGAGCGGAAGTCGCCACGCAGTATCTGCTGAATAAAGGTTATCTGAATCCTGGTATGATACTCCCCAATCGATATTCAAAACCGGCCCAGGATCGACTGAAAGGCTTTCAAAACATCATTAATAAGTACCAACTCCGTGTTACACCTGACAATGTAGTGGTCGGTGATACCGATTATAGGGACGGTTATAATGAGCAAAACGGGTATGAAGCAATGCAGAAAATGCTTGCCATGGAGACCGTACCCGATGCCTGCTTTTGCAGTTCCGATATTCAGGCAGTTGGCGCAATGGGTGCGCTAAGGGAAGCAGGAGAATCCATGCCTATTATCGGTTATGATGACATAAAGGTAGCCGAATACATGGGACTCTCAACCATCAGTCAGCCGATGTATAAGATGGGTGAAAAAGCGGTTGAACATATAATTGAACGGATCGAAAACCCTGAACAGGAGTTGCTTCAGTACGTTTTTCCGACTGAATTGGTTAAGCGTTCTTCCACAGAAATTGAAAAGGTAATAAATCATTCCTAACAGGAAATGGCTAAAAAAGTATTTAACAGAATTGGAGTTTTGACTTCAGGAGGCGACGCGCCCGGCATGAATGCCGCAATCCGTGCCGTCGTCCGCAGTTGTGTGTATTACGATATTACGCCCTACGGTGTGATGGAAGGCTACGACGGCCTGATAAAAAATAAGATACACAAAATGGATGCCAGCTCGGTGAAACATATTATCCACCAGGGAGGAACCATCCTCAAGTCGGCACGCAGCAAGCGATTCATGACGATAGGGGGGCGTGAAAAAGCTTGGAATAATATCAAAAAGAAGAAGCTCGACGGTCTGGTTGTTATCGGAGGAGACGGAACCTTTAAAGGAGCGATGGCCCTGGGAAGCGAGCACGATATTCCTATAGTAGGTATACCCGGCACAATTGATAATGATATTTTCGGTACGGATTTTACCCTCGGTTTTGATACGGCTACAAATACGGTAGTCGAAGCTGTGGATAAGATTCGTGATACCGCTACTTCTCATAGCAGATTGTTCTTTATTGAAGTAATGGGTAGGGATGCCGGTTTTATCGCCGTTCACTCTGGCATTGCCGCAGGTTCGGAGGAGATACTTATACCGGAAAAAGACCGTGATGTGGAGCATCTTTTTGAATCACTGGAACGGACATCACGTCGTAATAAAACCTCCAGATTGGTCATTGTGGCCGAAGGAGATCAGAATGGAAGTGTCTATAATCTTGAGCGACAGGTTAAAGAGCGTTTCGGTGACCGGTATGAAACCAAAGTAACCATCCTGGGACACGTGCAGAGAGGCGGACGTCCTACATGCAATGATAGGGTACTCGCCAGCAGGCTGGGTGTCAGTGCCGTTGAAGCACTCATGGAGGGCAAAAGAAACGTGATGATTGGAACTCGCAATAAAAAGATTAATTTTACCGACTTTGATAAAGCTACCAAGCAAAATCCAAAAATGGATGAAGAGCTTATCAGGGTCGCGAATATCATATCAATTTAATATAGCTTAAAGAAAAACCATGAATACACATTCCGCGATATCAAGGATTCAGGTACTGCTTATTGCCGCAGTGATAGCATTTGTTACTGTAGGGTGTTCCTCCGGAGAGCAACAATCCGGGCTGGACGAATCGACACAACAGGCACTGATCAATCATCCTGAATGGACGAAAAGCGCCAATATTTATGAAGTCAATATTCGCCAGAACACCCCGGAAGGGACTTTTAATGCGTTTCAGGAAGATTTGCCTCGCCTAAAGGAAATGGGTGTTGATATCGTATGGCTGATGCCGATTCATCCCATAGGAGAAAAGAACCGTAAAGGTGAACTGGGCAGTTATTACTCTATTAAAGATTACACCGCGGTAAATCCGAATTTCGGGACCTTGGAGGATTTCAAGGCCCTTGTCGATTCAACCCACAAACACGATATGAAACTTATAATCGACTGGGTTCCTAATCATACCGCCTGGGATCATCCCTGGGTGACCGAACATCCCGAGTATTATGCAAAAGATTCCACCGGGGCCATAACCTATGAGGCGGATTGGACAGATATCGCCCTCCTAAACTATGATAACAAGGAATTATGGCCCAAGATGATAGATGCCATGAAATACTGGATTAATGAAACAAATATTGACGGTTTCCGTGTTGACCATGCTTCCCATGAGATCCCTATGGCATTCTGGGAGCAAGCGGTGCCTGAAATCGATCAGGAGAAAGAGGGTCTTTTCTGGCTTGCCGAATGGGATGAGCCCAAGCTGCATCCTGTGTTTGACGCTTCTTATCCCTGGGAATATTTTCACATGACTACAGAAATTGCCAAGCAGAACCAACCGCTTTCAGCGATTGACGAGTATATGGAAAAAGAGCAAGAGCGTTATCCGGAGCATGCCTATCGCATGTATTTTACCAGCAACCATGATGAAAACAGCTGGAACGGTACCGACCGTGAGCTCTTTGGTGAAAACTTTCGCAATTTTGCTGTGCTGGCAGCTACTATCGACGGAATGCCATTGGTTTATAACGGGCAGGAGTCGGGGCTGTATAAGCAGCTGGAGTTTTTTGAAAAAGATACTGTAAATTGGAAAGAGTATAAGAACCAGGAGTTCTATGCCACGCTCTTTGATCTTAAAGATCGCAATGAAGCTTTATGGAACGGGCAATATGGCGGTGATTTTGTGAAGGTTGCCAATGATAAAGCAGACAGCGTGTACTCCTTCAAACGGGTAAAAGGGGACGAAGAAGTGATAGTGGTTCTGAATTTAAGCGGTAACACTTACTCTGTTAATTTTCCCGGTATGGTATCAGAAGCAACCTATACCAATGTATTTTCCGGTGAAGAGCAGGTTCTTGGAGCCGGAGCTGTATCCATGGCTCCACACAGCTATCTGGTACTTGAAAAGTAGCATCATATTCTGACTAACCTTCAGATAACATTGACCAATGGATAAATCTGCTAAAAAACCGGCGCTGAGTTTCTGGGATATCTGGAACATGAGTTTCGGTTTCCTGGGTATCCAGTTCGGCTTTGCCCTACAGAATGCCAATGTAAGCCGAATTTTTGAAACCCTCGGTGCTTCCATCGATGATATTCCCATACTCTGGATCGCCGCACCGGTTACGGGACTTGTAGTACAGCCTATTATAGGTCACCTAAGTGACCGGACGTGGAATCGCCTGGGACGTCGCAGGCCCTATTTCCTTTTTGGGGCAATATTTGCCTCATTAGCCCTTATTGTGATGCCCAATTCGCCCGTCCTGTGGGTTGCCGCGGGAATGCTCTGGATTATGGACGCCTCTATCAACATATCCATGGAACCTTTCCGGGCATTTGTTGGGGATATGCTTCCTTCCCATCAGCGAACCAAAGGTTTTGCTATGCAGAGCTTCTTTATCGGCACAGGGGCTGTTGTAGCTTCCCTGTTACCATGGATGATGACTAACTGGTTTGGTGTTACCAATACAGCACCTGCCGGAGAAATACCCCCATCGGTGAAATGGTCTTTCTACATTGGGGCTTTTGCCTTCTTCTTTTCTGTGCTATGGACAGTCGTGCGCGTTAAGGAATATCCGCCTGAAGAATTTGAAAAATTTTCAGAAGGTGACGGGAGCAGTGACTCCCTGATCGATGCCGGAGGTGAAGCGGGCACTGAAATCAAAGAAGGAGAGGGGGCTCGCAAACTTTACTTTGGTTTTGTATCTGCTGTGCTGGGCTTGATCGGAAGCTATATTGTGTATACCAACCAGTACCAGAAGGAACTATATGTGCTTTCCGTTGGACTGGTAGCCCTTGGCTTGATAATGGTAGCCGCTGCCTTATTGCAGAAAAAGGGCAAAACAGAACAGGGTCTGGTAGTAGTAATGAACGATTTTTTGAACATGCCAAAGACCATGTTCCAGTTATCCTTTGTACAATTCTTTTCTTGGTTTGCCCTCTTTGCCATGTGGATCTACACGACGGCGGCAGTGACTTCCCATATCTACGGTACCAGCGATACCACCTCATTGCTATATAACGAGGGTGCTGACTGGGTGGGTGTTTGCTTTGGTGCCTATAACGGTTTTGCTGCAATGGTCGCTTTTGCTCTGCCACCGCTAGCAAAAATCATGAGTAGAAAAGTAGTACACGCACTATCGCTGCTAATCGGGGGCATCAGCCTGGCCGGGATCTACTTTATGAGTGATCCCAATATGCTCTTGTTCTCTATGGTGGGCATCGGTCTGGCATGGGCAAGCATTTTGGCCATACCCTATGCCATACTTTCTGGCGCCTTACCCGCAAAAAAAATGGGAGTGTATATGGGCATATTTAACTTTTTTATCGTTATTCCACAGATTGTAGCCGCCAGCATCCTTGGTTTTATGCTCCGCAATTATTTTGAGGGAGAAGCCATTTATGCCTTGGTTATGGGCGGTGTATCTATGATTCTAGCTGCCGTGATGATGCTGTTTGTGGATGATGTCGATGAAGAAGAGGCATCAATTATTTAGCTTTCCTGCTAATTTTTTTATTTCTTCATGTTTTCATTTTTTCGAACCCTGATCTTACTAATTGCAATTACATTAATGTCATCTTTTCAAAACGATTCTACAGCCGTGCAGGTACAAAAAGCAGAGTATTCAGCTCCTGAATGGGCAAAAAAAGTAATTTGGTATCAAATATTTCCGGAACGCTTTAATAACGGAGATCCTTCGAACGACCCCACCCCGGATAGGGTGGCAGGCAAATTTGAACTGCCCGATAATTGGGAAATTTCTCCCTGGACGGGCGACTGGTACGAAAGGGCTGAATGGGAAAAAGATATAGGTCCCAAGTTTCGTGATGCTGTATTTTTTCGACGCTACGGTGGAGATCTTCAGGGCATTATCGACAAACTGGATTATTTACAGGATCTGGGCATAGGGGCGATATATCTGAATCCGGTGTTTGACGCCGTATCATTGCATAAATATGATACCAGCCACTATCGTCATATAGATCGCTTCTTTGGTCCTGATCCGGAAGGAGATACCGCCATCATGGAACAGGAAAATCCTTCTGATCCCTCTACCTGGAAATGGACTTCCGCCGACAAGCTGTTCCTGGAACTCGTGAAAGAAGTGCATCGTCGGGATATGAAAATAATCATAGACGGTGTATTCAATCACACGGGAACTGATTTCTGGGCATTTAATGACCTGGAAAAGAACCAGCGTTCTTCAGACTACAAAGAGTGGTATGATGTAATATCCTTTGATGATCCGGATTCTCCCGAGGTTAATGAATTTGACTACAATGGGTGGTGGGGAATAAAAGACCTGCCCGAGCTTAAGGAAGAAGATGGAAATCTTGTAGAACCGGTTCGTAACCATATTGCGAATATCACACGTCGTTGGATGGCTCCGGACGGAAATATTGAAAATGGAGTAGACGGTTGGCGTCTTGACGTACCCGAAGAGATCGGGACTCCATTTTGGGTTGACTGGTGTAATTTGGTTAGAAGTATTAACCCTGAGGCCTATATCGTAGGTGAGATTTGGGATGATAAGGCTACTCACTATCTCAATGACGACCTTTTTACTGCTGTGATGAATTACCAATTTGCCAAAGCCGTACAAGACTACATGATTGACCGTGAACTTTCGGCTAATGACTTTGCAAACCGGCTCAAAGGCGTCAGAGAGAGTTTCCCGGATGAAGCCAACTATGTTGTTCAAAACCTGATGGACAGTCATGATACTCCCCGTGTGGCTTCAATGATTCTAAATCCGGGAAGAGAGTATGATAAAGAGGGAACCCCTGAAGAAGGCTTTGACGTACGCAAACCGACCGAAGAGGAGCGAAAGGTTCAGCGCTTAATAGCCCTGTTTCAATATACCTACGTCGGGGCTCCAATGATATTTTACGGCACAGAAGCAGGAATGTGGGGAGCCGATGATCCCGATGATCGCAAACCCATGGTCTGGCCGGACAGAGTATATGCTGTTGAGAAGACCCATCCGCTGGTCGGAGACAGACCGGCTGATGAAAATACCTTTGATCATGATCTATTCAACTGGTATAAGCAATTGGCGCATATCAGGAACAAGCACGAAGCACTGCAGACCGGAAAATTTGAATCGCTGACTGTTGATTCTGAAAAGAACATTTACAGTTTTGCCCGGTACAGCGACAAAAACGAATACTTGGTAGTGGTTATGAACAGGTCAGAACATGAACAATATGTTGAGATATCTCTGGATCGTTTTAATACAGAATCCGGTACTATTACCGATCTGATATCTGGTAATGAGTTTAACCTCGAAGGCAACATGCTTAAAATTTCCCTTCCTCCGGTTTCCGGTTTAATACTTTCCCCATAAATTTCATGAAGCTTGACCAAAAATATTTTGTTCCTTTCCTGGCAGTTGCAGCCATACTCACTGCGATTCTGATTACCTTCTTTACTATAAGCAGTCAGAAGGGGCAACGTCAGGTATTTCGTGATTTTGTGATGCAGCAGGATACCCTCAGGTATGAAAGAATGCCTCTTCTGAATGAAGAAGACAGCCTTTCTGTTTCTGACTTCAAAGGCAAGTTTGTCATACTGGACTTTTGGGCAACATGGTCCAACTTTTCAGAAGATGTTCATTTTCAAATATCTGAGTTAGCCAGGCAGCATGCCGACACCCTGCAAGTTATTGCCGGTGTAGTTGAAGACCGCCAAGAGAAAATTGACGCTTATATTGAGAGACATGACTATCCCTTTCATTTTGTGGAGGGAACCACAGTGTTCAACAAATACGATATTCCCGGTATGCCTACTGAAATTGTGTATAATCCGGAAGGTGAGATCATCGATGTATTTTTTGGATATCCCGATTCTACGCAATTTGACAGTCTGAGAATCTTATTAAACAATGGAAGATGACCGGTGGGTTATTTACGATGGAACGCTTATAAGGGCATCACAGCCTGCGGTGCCGGTAGAATCCAGAGGGCTAATGTATGGTGAAGGGTGTTTTGAAACACTGAGAGCGTATCAAGGAGCTTTTTTTAAAGCAGGGGACCATCTGGAAAGACTCAGGCAAGCCGCCGAGTTTCTGGATTTTTCATTCCCTGATATTTTAAAGTATAACTCATTCAGACAGCTCTCAAGGAAATTACTTGAGAAGAATAATCTTTCCGAAGTCGATGCTGTCATTCGCCTACAGCTGTGGAGTTCCGGTGATAGGGGATATGGACTTAAATCCAATCCTGATTTACACTATTCGATGATAGCAAGTCGGCTTCCCAATTATCCCACTGATACTACTCTTGCAACTGTTGAAACTAGGCGCATCCCTTCTAAATCCCTACCATCGCATTTTAAACTGACCAATAACATTAATTATATCACTGCTGCCAGGCAGGCAGCTAAACAGGGTGCCAATGACGCGCTGATGTTAACTGTTGATGAAAAAGTTTCAGAAACGACTATTGCCAATCTTTTTTGGTTAAAGGGAAATACGGTTTATACCCCTTCAAAAGCCTGTGACCTGCTGCCCGGCATAACCAGGAATTCCCTGATCGACTTATTGCTTGGATTTTCATCATACGAGTTTAAAGAAGGGGAGTACGACCTGGAACAAATATATAGTGCAGATTCAGTGTGGATCTGTAATTCCCTGAGGCATATCATTGGTGTTTCCCGAATTGATGATCACAGTTTTGATAGTGATCATGATTTTCTGAAACAATTAAAAGAGACATTCGAGAATCACGTGCAATCCAAACTGGAAATCTGATATGGACAGCCGCCTCGATTCACTGATAAAAATGTATTCAGAGAAAGGTCCGGTTATTCTACTCGAATCCCAATCCGAAGATCACCCTGCAAGCCGGTATTCTTATTTAGCAGCCATTCCGGAGGCATCCATCGAGGCGAAAGGAACTGAGGTTACAATCTTCCATAAAGGTGACAAAAAGAAGTTTTCTGAAAATCCTCTGGAAGCACTAGGCAGGTTTTATGAAGAACAGTCAGATTGGATGTTCGGTTATCTGGGCTATGATCTGAAGAACTTCATTGAAAAGCTAACTTCTGAGAATAGAGATCAGGTTCAGGCACCTGATCTCTATTTTATTGTACCCGGGGTGCTGATCAGGTATGACCGTCAAAAGAATAACTTAGAGTACATAAAAGGGAGACCGGCGAAGGAAGAGAGAGCGGGAACGGCACAGGGAAATAGTCCTCAAATCTCCTCTTTAGGCTACACGGTCACTCGCAATGACTACCTGCAATGTATTGAAGAAGCCCAGAGACGCATTACGGAGGGAGATTTCTATGAGTTGAACCTATCACATCAGTTGAAAGCCGACTTTGAGGGTGATCCCTTTGCGTTGTATAAGAAAATGAGAGACATAGGACCAGTGCCTTTTGGAGCCTACATAGAAATTGAAAATATAGCAATATGCAGCATGTCTCCGGAAAGGTTTCTGGCAAGGGAGGCTAACCGCGTTTACTCTCAGCCGATTAAAGGTACCATTCAACGTGGTGCTGATGAATCGAATGATCAGAGACTGAGGGCTGAATTGAGCAGTTCTGTTAAAGACAGGGCAGAGAACTTGATGATAGTGGACCTGGTACGTAATGATCTAAGCAAAATCGCCCGAAAGGGAAGCGTCAAGGTTTCGGATTTATTTCAAATTCAGACTTTTGGAACCGTTCACCAAATGGTTTCCACGGTTGAGGCAGAGTCAGAAACGGAAAATCCAATAGAGATCATCAAAGCTTGCTATCCTATGGGTTCCATGACAGGCGCCCCTAAGATAAGTGCCATGAAGGCAATTGAAGAGCTGGAAAATTACCGGAGAGGTATCTATTCGGGAGCCATAGGCTATTTCAAACCAAACGGGGAATTCGATTTCAATGTGGTTATTCGAACCGCGATAATTACCGGCGATAATCTGTTCTACTCGGTAGGTGGTGCCATTACGGGGGATTCTGATCCGGAACTGGAGTGGGAGGAGACTTTGGTCAAAGCAAGGGCGCTAACAAAGGTTCTTAAGGAGTGAACCTCATCTTTTGTTTCGGTCCCGTAATTTTTAAACCTGTTCCGATTTCTTTTATCAGGACTTTGACCCTTTTCTCTTACGCATTTGCTCCAGTCGAAGCCAGAATTCTTTGGAAGTATTCAATCCCGCTGCCAGGTGGCAGGCACGCATTTCGGTGACAGATAGTTTTCCGTCAAGAAGGAGATTGACTTCCTGAACAGGCATCATCAAAATAGATGCCAACTCATCTGGCGTCCAGTTATTGGGGACAAGATAATTTCTCTCTAAAACCTCTCCCGGGCTGAGCTCTTTATACCTTTTTTGCGGCATAGTCTAACTCTTTTTTGTCTTGATTTACTGATCTATAAACCCCCATGCAACCTAAGCCTAACTTTTACAAGGCCTTAAGCATTTAGTATAAAACAGCTCGCCAAAAAATGGAATTAAAATTCAATAATATATCTTGTAGCCTCTTACTTGAAATGAATTCTCTGACTATTAAGTTAAAGCCATAGAATCAAAACATTTTTAAAACCCCTAACATGAGCGAACTGCACAAATCAGTATCTACACTTGGTGCGCTAAAAAAGAGTAAGTGGCAATCGGTAACAGTTAAAGAGGAGATACGGCGAAATGTCGTAAAGAAAATTAAATCCGGAGAGACACTCTTTCCGGGCATTAAAGGATACGAGAAGTCGGTAATTCCGCAGCTGCAGCACGCTCTGCTTGCCAAGCATGATATTATACTCCTTGGTTTGCGGGGGCAAGCCAAGACAAGGATTTTACGCCTGATGACCAACTTCCTCGATGAGTGGATTCCGGTAGTGAAAGGCTCCGAAATCAACGACGATCCTTTTAATCCGGTATCCAAGCAATCACGGGAGCTGCTTGAGGAGCAGGGTGATGAACTTCAAATCGAATGGCTTCACAGAAGCGAACGCTACGGGGAAAAACTGGCCACACCTGATACTACTGTGGCTGACTTGATAGGAGATATTGATCCCATTAAAGCGGCTACCCAAAAGCTTACGCTGGCTGATGAAAATGTAATTAACTTCGGTCTTGTGCCGCGTACCAATCGGGGAATTTTTGGAATCAATGAATTGCCGGATCTGCAACCGCGCATTCAGGTTGCCTTGCTGAACATCATGCAGGAGAGAGACATACAGATTCGCGGATTCAATATTCGTATTCCACTGGATGTGGCCATGGTCTTTTCAGCAAATCCGGAAGATTATACCAGCAGAGGTAATATTATTACACCGCTGAAAGACCGCATCGATTCTCAGATCATGACACACTATCCCCGTGAAATTGAGATCGGTATGGATATCACTTCGCAGGAAGCATGGACCAGCAGGGACGACCTTGTGGAAGTGGAGGTTTCCCGCCTGATGAAGGAACTTATTGAACAGACAGCCTTTGAGGCGCGCAATTCAGAGTATATCGATCAGAAAAGCGGGGTCTCGACACGAATGACTATTACTGCTATGGAGCAGCTCATATCTGCTGCCGAGCGACGGGCACTAATGAACGAGGAAAACAAGACTTCGGCAAGGATTACTGACCTGTACCATATTGTCCCGGCCTTAACAGGCAAGCTGGAACTTGTGTACGAAGGCGAACAGGAAGGTGCTATTAATGTGGCTAAACATTTAATCGGCAAGGCAATAAAAAAGACACTTCTGAAGTATTTCCCGGATCCGCAGCATCAGAAAAAGCAGGAAGAAGGTGCGTACGATGCCATTTTGAACTGGTTCACTGCGGGAAATGATTTAGATCTGACGGATCACGATTCATCTAAAGAGTACAAAAAACTACTTAAGAGTGTGGACGGCTTAGAGGAGTTTTTCGAAAAACACGGCGATGATTCGTTAAGCGAAGACCCTTTAGTTGTGATGGAATTCATCCTTGAAGCCCTTCACCAGCACTCCATGATCGGTAAGGAAGACATGGATGACAAGCGCTCTTACAGCGACATGCTGGGCAGTATGCTGGGATCGATGGGTGACATGGACGACTTTGAAGATTTTGATGCCTAGTGTGATTGCAAATCGACAGTTATAATCGTATATTTGCTGATCTGAAACCAAGATAAAAGAAAGATTTTTTACCCATGAAGAAAGGAATTCACCCAGATTACGAAGAGATTACCGTTGTATTGAGCGACGGCACCGAGTTTAAGACCCGTAGCACAATGGATGTGAAAGGAGATACCTACCGCAGTGAGGTTGATTCAAAAAATCACCCGTTTTACACCGATAATCTTAAACTGCAGAAGAAAGCTGACCGTATTGATCGCTTCAATAAGCGTTACGGTAAAGACAACTGATTCACGTTTATCATATTCTAAAGGATGCTTTGGCGTTGCCATGGCATCCTTTTTTATTTAACCAGGTTTCATATAACGAAGTATAGTTTCTTCTGCGAAACTTCCCGCCATGCAAATACACTCTTTTACGGTTGGTCCATTTGCCGAAAATACCTACCTGATTACCGAGAATAAGAAAGGCTTACTAATTGATCCCGGCTTCCATGAAGATCATGAATTTAAAGCACTGCGGGAAAAGCTGTCTGAAACAGGGGTAGAGCTGCATGCCATCGTATTGACGCATGCCCATGTAGATCATGTACTGGGCTTGAAGGTAACAAAAGATCATTTTGACGTACCCGTTTACTTGAATGACTCTGATTATTACCTCTGGAATAATTACGCTTCACAGGCGCAGATGTTCGGCTTTAAGGCCAAGTCGTTTACATTCGAACCCTTACCCCTTAAAGAACAGAAAGGCTGGTCAACAGGTCCTTTCAGCTTCGATATTTTATACACGCCGGGCCACTCGCCGGATCATATCTCTCTATACCAACCGGAAGAAAGAGTTGTCATTGCCGGAGATGCGCTTTTTAAACAGGGAATCGGACGCACCGATCTGTACAAAGGTAGTTTTGAACGGCTGGAGAAGTCAATCAGGAAAGAGTTGTATGAGCTTCCGGATGAGACTGAAGTGTATCCGGGTCATGGACCGAAAACAACAATTGGCTATGAAAAGGAAAATAATCCGTTTGTGAAAGGGTGAAATAAAATTTTGTTTCGAGGGTAGCCGGTGAAATTGTCCTATTCCTCTTCTGATTCCTTTCTCTTCTTTTGCACCTCTTTCAGTTCGGCGATCTTTTCCTCGTAGTACTCCTTTTTATGCTTGTTTAGCTTCTTGAGGCGAGTATAAGTCTTAATCGCAGCTTCCGTTTTACCTTGTGTTTCATGAATATTTGCGAGAGTATCAGAGACAATATCATCGGTCTCACCGCTATCGGATGAAACGGAAGAGGTTGTTTCTTCATCTTCAGAAAGTGTAATTCGTTCCGATTCGACCTCTGCAAGTTTTTCAATCAGTGCATCAAGATTTAGAACTGGGCCTGCTTCCGCACTTATAGCTCCGGATTTGCTTCGTGCCGGTTTTCCGGTGTCAGGTACCCAAGCATCAAAACGGTCAGGATGAACGAGGTAGTAGTGCAGTTTTTCAAAGAATGGACTTCCGGGAGCGTAGATTTTAGCTTTCAGTGCCTGTTCAACAGCTTCCTCATTTCTATCCTGCATGTGATAGAACCAGGCGAGAAGAAAATGTCCTACCGCATCGGGACCTCGCTTTAACAGCTGTCTTTCCAGCCTGAGAATGGCATTCTGTGGTTTCTGCTGGAAATGCTCTGCGTAAGAAACTAGAGATTTTGGCAGTTCAAAAGGTAGTTGAGACATCCGTGCTTATTGGTTCCCGAAAAAGTGTACACTATAATACGAATTGTTGCCGCTAGCAGTCAAGGAGCTATTAATTGTTGAATTGGTGAATTGATGATTTGTTGAATAAAGTAATTGTTATAATTCTTGTAAATCTTCACGCATTTGTCAATTCACCAATTCACTAAATAGTATCACCACCCGCTGACGGCATCGTTGAACATATTATTTGCGATCTGCTCAATGGCTTCTTCTGCGGCGTTGGTTTCGCCCTGTATGGGATCTTCATTGGGATCGTAAGTTGCTTTACCGGTATAGGAATTACTCCACTCAGGCTGCTCTTGATCGGTGTACTGGTACGTGGCTCTCACGGTAATGGTAACCTCATTTTGCTCTGCTTCCTGATCACCCGTGATGCTGAACGGTCGATTTTGGTAGGAAACAATGGAACCCTCCAGCACGGCATCTGCTTCACCCCGCGAGTTGGCCGAGCGCAGGCGTGTCTGATTGATAAATCGATTGATAATGATCTGATTCAATCTGTCACTTAGATCACCTATCCCGCTGGAGGATTGATCAGCAAAGAAGGGTATGAATATCGAACTTACATTCTCAGGAATGGAGGTACCTGTGAAACTGTACCGAACACATCCACTGGCGAGCAACAGTACCAGGAAGAGTGGAATCCATCTTCTGGCTTTCATAGAAAGATCACGCTTTTTAAAGGCAGATATCATGTTGGGGTTCATAAGATGAAATAAAAATCGATTTACTGCAGTCCGTACTGATCCAGTTTTCGGTACAGTGTTCTTTCGCTGATACCCAGTGCTTCGGAGGCTTTTCGGCGATTGCCGTCAAATTTATTCAACGCCTGTTCAATAAGAAACTGCTCGGTCTTCTCAATGGAAGGTATGATATCTCCGTTAAAAAATTCACGAAATTCGTTTTGTTCTTCCGGTTCTTCTTCAGAAATGTCAGCATCAGCAAAGGATTGCACGCCGAGTGACTCACTTTCCGTTTCGCTGACATCAGATTTGATATCATACATTTCACTGCTCTGCATTTCATCCTGAATATTCTGAGGCAAGGCCTTCAGATTTTTTCCGGAAAATGTAGAATACAGAAAACTGGCTAGCATCTTTTTAAGGTCGCCGATATCACTTCTCAATTCGACCAGTGCCTTATAAATTAGCTGTTGATCACCTGCTCCAAAAGAGGCACCGTCCTGAGACCGATTTTGCTCTACATCCCGGGATAATACAGGCAGGTTATCGGCAGAGCCGGTATGCTGACGGCCCTTAAGATATTTCTGAAGTTTTTCGGTATCAATAAACTGTGATTTTTCAAGCACTACAAGCTGTTCTGCCACATTCTTCAACTCTCGCACGTTGCCGGGCCAGCGATAGGAAACCAGCAGATCTTTGGCGTCATCAGAAAACCCTTTAAAGACCGAATCGTATTTAGCCGAGAATTCCGTAACAAACTTTCTGAATATGGGAATGATGTCGTCCTGTCTTTCCCGAAGCGGAGGGAGCTTGATTTTCACAGTATCCAGCCGATAGTAGAGGTCTTCCCTGAAATTGCCCTCTTTGACTTCATTCCATAGATCCTTATTGGTAGCTGCAATCACACGCACATCAGTGGTGCGCAGTTTGCTGGAACCTACCCTGAAATATTCACCTGATTCAAGAACGCGAAGCAGTTTTACCTGCACATTTTTGGGTGTATCACCGATCTCATCGAGAAAGATGGTACCGGCATCGGCTTTTTCAAAATATCCTTCTCTTGCTTCATGGGCCCCTGTAAATGAGCCTTTTTCGTGACCAAAGAGCTCACTTTCAATGATGCCTTCCGGAATGGCACCGCAATTGACAATGACCAGGTCATTATGTTTACGCTGACTGATGGAATGTATGGCACGTGCCGTGATATCCTTACCTACACCGCTTTCTCCTTTTAGCAGTATGGTGATATCGGTGTCTGCAACCTGCATAATTTTATCGATAACCTGCTTAAGTGCAGCAGATTCACCGATCAATCCAAATCTTTCCTGAAATGCTTCACGATCCATAGAGGATAAAATCTAAAAATGTTGATTCGTATTTGCTTCCAAATCCAAACTTAAAGTTAACAAAACGTATCATATTCGCATAATTCAAAGACCTTACACGACTATGACAAAGACTTAACAGTCAGTCTTAAAATACCATTCGATCAATATTTTGGTACTTGTGAAATTAATTATCCAAAAAGCGTTAATAAGCCGGAATATGCCTGTAGTTTGCAGTTCCTAAAAACCACAATTTTTTAGTAACCATTTCTTTTTTCAGTCGTCATATCCACAGCAATAGAGAAATATCTCGTTGGTCTATATGGCTAAAAACAAAAAAGAGACAGCAAATATGGAAAAGTACAACTCCGTTTTAGACGAAATAGAAGCTGATTTTGAGGAAAAAAGTGATAAAAAAATGTTCTGGAAGAATATCAGGCAAAATGAGGATTGCAGTGATCTCACGGTTGCTCAGGATCTGAGTGTATCCATCATGACGATCTTTGAAATTGAGTCAATCGAAATGAAAGAAGGCTTTATTTACTGATAAGTATAAAACTGAATTGAAGGTTATCAAATAAGTTATTTATAATACGTCTCAAATACACTGCGTAAAAGAGACGTAAATGACCGAAGAGACATCCGACGAAATTCAGTTAATTGACAAAATTCTGGATGGTAATAATAACCATTACCGGAAGCTTGTTGATAGATATGCGCCAGTCGTTTTTCATGTGGTCAGAGGTTTTGTAAATGATGAGGAAGAAGTTCAGGAATTGGCGCAGCAAATATTTGTAAAGACCTATGAAAAACTGGATTCGTTTAACCGTCAATCAAAATTTTCTTCCTGGTTGTACATGATTGCTAAAAATCACTGCAGGGATTACGCCAAGAATATCAGGCGTAATAACAAGAGGTTCAGTGAGATGGAAAGTTTTGAATTGCAATCTAAAATGTCGCAAGAAAACACAACCGAAGAAGAAATTGAAGTAAAAGAACAGAGTGCATTGTTAAGCATGGCCTTGAAGCAGATTAACTCTGATTACGCAGAGGCATTTTTAATGAAATATCGTGATGACATGACTTACAAGGCGATGGCATCACGATTAGGTGAATCGGTGAGTGCACTGAAAGTACGTGTCCACAGGGCTCGCAAGGAGTTGAAAGACATTATGGAACAGAAAAGCTAAATGCTATGAACCAGACAAAAGAAGAAATACTTCGCAAATACCTTGACGGTGACTTAAGTGCCGATGAGGAGCAGCAAGCATTGCATATGATTGCTGATGATGAGGATATGCGTTCCTTGCTTCGTTTTGAACAGCTGTTGAACGGAACGGATTTTTCTTCCTATGAGGTACCTGAAGGTTTCAGCGATTCGGTCATGCAGGCAATTGATACTGCCGAGGAAACGGTTCATGAGACGCAACCCGGCTTTGCAGCTCAGTTTATGAATTGGATAGGCTCACTTTTTGAACCACGGGAAATTCAGATGCGCCCGGCTTTCGCAATGGCCATGGTGCTGCTGATAGCCGTATTAGTTGGCTTACCCTATGTTTCTGAACAATCCGCTGATAACCAGATTGTGACGAATAATATTGACGGTCCCGTTGTAGAGCAGGTTTCTGACAGCGGTGAACAGGTATGGACCCGCTTTGTTTACATTGATAAAGATGCAGAATCAGTAAGTATCGCCGGTGATTTTAGCGACTGGAATCCAATAGAACTCACCAAGCAAAACCTCAACGGTCAACAAGTATGGACCGGTTTGATACCGATGGATCGAGGCGAGCATCGCTATATGTTTATCAAAAACGGCGAAAAATGGGTTACCGATCCGCTGGCTCCTGTTCAGCAGGATGACGGCTTCGGTAATAAAAATGCAGTTATCTATTTATGATCCGTAGAGAACTCCTCATAGCATTATTATTCAGTCTGTTACCCTGTTTGTCATTCGCTCAGAATTGGCATACGATGGTATCTGTAGACTCCAGGGTGGGCTATTCCAGCAATACCTATCTGAACCCGTTTTTTGCGGAATGGGATGAATCGGCTAGTTCCGGGTACGGACTGGTTTCGGTATTCGGGCAGTCTTTCTGGAACGACAGCAATAATAGTGTGGATATTA